>NZ_JBNJOJ010000001.1:0-330081 GCF_050113655.1 Vibrio sp. TRT 29B02 | reverse complement strand
GATGAGGAGGTAGCGACACTCAACCGTCACTTCGAGCTTTTCTCTCATCAACTGGAAGAGCGGATTGAATCGGATGGCTTACCCAATGATTATTATGCTCAGGTAGCGGTGGGGGTTGGTGCAACGTCTGCAATCGTTGAGCAAAACCTTAAGAATATTCAAAATGTCCTATTAGAAATAAATGGCCTGTATGTGCAGCATGTCGAAACCAATCAAAAAGTGGGCTATGCCAATAATCAGCGATTTTTTGATCAGCGTTCCGCATTGTTTAAAAAACTGGATGGTTCCTTTGCAATGCTATCCAAACGTAGCGTTCAACTGCCTATCTACACGCAAATTAAACGCAATTTAAGCCTCTCCACTAAATCAGTCGTTCACAATGCGGATGAAATTCTAAACACGGGTTTTGTGAAAGAATTAGGGAAGCGGATTGGTAATATTGCTCTTGGAATTTCTGCCGCCAGAGGTGTGGGTTATGTAGGTTTACTTGTGGGTGCCGTCAGTGGTGTCGATAACATTTTTGAAGCGTGCAAGGTGGATGGATCTGGGGATTGTGGTAAGACGACGACTAGAGAGATAGCTGGATTTATTGGTGGTTGGTATGGTGGAGTAAAAGGCGGAGTTGCTGGCGTTGGAGTCGCGATTGCTTTGGTTATTGGTGTGACAGCTTCAGCTCCTGCTCTAGCGATCGCCACAATCGGTGGCGTAGTTATTGGTGGCGCCATTGGCGGTATTATTGGATCTACTACCGGTAAAGCTGGAGGTGATCTTGCTTATGATATCTATGAATGGGTGGTTGAATAAATGTCAAACGCTGTTTGGTGGGAGTTCTTTATCATGATTCCAGCGGCTATTTTGGGAGGGTATGCCATCATTTGGGCTGTGCCGGCTGTCATTATGAATGCGATCGTATCTTTAGGTAGCTTTAAGCATATTATTTTCATGGATAAACAATTAGCTAAAGACCTAGATAAATATTATGACGAAAAAGGCTATATGCGCCCGAAGTACCAGTTATCTTGGGAGATTGGCAGTCGTTGTTTTGATTATTGGTTTAAATACCCATTCATTCGTAAGCGTTCAACAACGAACTCAACTAAGTTCAAAATATTTATGTGGGTTAATGCGTTAGGCATGTGGAGCTGGATCGGTGTTTTTTGTTTTGGTTTACTCGGTAAACTGTTTAATATCATTTAACTATTCTGGGTTGAAATTAGGTGCGTGAGTGACACCACCTGCAACTGATTTAGTCACAATGTTGAATTTAAGAAGAGAGTGTTCGAAGACCGACTCACTGAATATATGTAACCCCGACAGTTACACAGAATTATTTACAGGGTCCATAAGCTTGATAACTTTAGTTAGTCTCCCTAAGCACTCAAAGATAGGGCCCTTGTTCATAGGCCTCCCATCATTACTAATTTTAGCCTACATGTACTCTGACTTTACTGACCATAATCCTAAGTTAATAAAAGCAACTTCTATGATCATGTTTATCGTTATCGTACTTTTACTACTCTACTTTCAACTTGTCGTATATTGATAATAGATCAACCTCAAGATTATAACTCTCGAGCCGTTCATCAATATTTCTGATAGTTTCTAGTTCCCCTTTCGTCTGTGGTGTAAATCTTATAGGAGGACATCAACACTCCATTGCCACCAAAAATATCTAACATTGCAGATGCACCTAAAAAAACAGAAAGAGCCTTAGAAAAACCCTGTAACTCTTCAATCTCTCTTAATGCCGTTTTACTATCAGAGCCAAAACGAATTATGCTATTTAAAATGCGAACGTTCTAGCGAGCGTTCGCTCTTAAGCTGAATTCGGCAACAAAGCCCCATAGTCATTGAAATATTGGCTGTGAGATCAATTACTTTTTAACAGCTAAAAAAACGATAAACATTCCTTTAGACCAATTGTGCCACCGTATGCACGAGTTACCGAAAAATAAAGAGATTGATAACTACTGCCAATCACTACAACCTTTGTCTAGTTCTCATTCCGAATTGATTTAGATCATTTTTCATTCAATCAATTGAGGTTATTTTGACATTGCGTTAACAGGAAAGTAACAAGGAAGATGCCAATGGAACTGAAACAAGACCCACGCTGCTACACAGATGTTTGCGTTAATGGAAAATGGTTTCACCATGACCACTGCACAACAACCGCATATATGCTCAAAGGCGGCGCTTCGTGTTCAATAGAACTCGAAAAAATGCCGGAAACCGAAAATGAACTTGTAGAACTTATTTCATCACAATTCTAATACTCAGAATCACTTTTCTATTCTCCTTTTCTTCTGAGTAACTGACAAAAATTCACTATATAAACAAGGCAGGTATCCCCCTGCCTTCCTCATCTAACGCTGAATTAAGCCGCTAATTTACTTGTTTTGTAGGTATTAACGCCAAACACAACAATCACAGCTAACACAAATGGCAATACGTAGACATTCATCGTCCGCCAACCTACGGATGCCTCTAACCACCCTGACATTAAGGCCGTGATCGTCACACAGCTAAAGACAAAAAATTCGTTAAATGCCTGAGCTTTCGACTTATTGTGACTTTGGTAAGATTGACTAAACAATCCGGTTGCCGCAATAAACATAAAGTTCCAGCCGACACCTAAGAGAACCAGAGCCAAGCTGAAGTGCCAAATCGACTGACCATGTATATTGATGGCAATACATAGAATAAACAGTAAGCCGCCCGACAATATCATTCTTCTGGCACCAAAGCGTTCTATCAGACGGCCGGTAAAGAACGCAGGAACGAACATACCCAGAACGTGCCATTCGATCACGCCCGCCGCTTTATTAAAATCGAAGCCGCAACCAATCATAGCGAGCGGTGTCGCCGTCATCAGGATATTCATGACCGCATATGCCACCATTGCAGCGAACACGGACACCATAAAGTTGGGCGCTGTGATGATCGTCGCTAATGAGTCGACTTTGGTGACTTGCGTCGCTGACAGTGGCTTAGGGAACTGAATAGTTTGCAATAAGCAAAGCGCACAAATATTCAGGACAATCAGTGCCATAAATGCCCCAACATAAAGCCCATCGGAGGACCATTGCTGAGAGTAGATGGCCAAGTTTGGACCCAGTATGGCGGCCAACACGCCACCAGCCATTGAGATCGATATCGCACGATGCCTTGCACTTTCATCACACACTTCAATGGCTGCAAATCGGTACAGGGTGCCAAAACCGATCCCAATCCCCAACAAGAAAGTACCTGCGCAAAACAGAGAGAAAGCCTTTATAGACAAAGCATATGTCGCTAAGCTGGCTCCGCTAATACCGATGATATTACCAATGCTAAACCCTTTTCTACGCCCCAGCTTACCCATGATCAAAGAAGCTGGAATCGTCGCGCTCATCAAACCTAGAAATTGTACTGCGACAGGTAACGTAATCAGACTGCTATTGGGAGCCAGTGTTTTTCCTACCAATCCAATAACAGAAATCAAAAGGATATTGCCAGTCATTAATAGCGCTTGGCACAGCGATAAAAGCCAAACGTTACGATTCATCGCAGTGCCTCTTTTACCGCAGCCTCAACGTGAATCATTACGGTATCGAACAAAGGCACTCGCGTGTCTGCCTGTTCAACCAGTAAACCAATCTCGGTACAACCAAGGATCACCCCTTGTGCTCCATCGGCATAGAGGTCGTCAATAATGGTGAGAAAGTCATCCTTGGAACGTTGACTGATCTGCCCTTGACAGAGTTCATCGTATATCACGGTATGAACGAGTTGACGCTGAACGCCATTTGGAACCACAACTTCAATACCATATTTATCGGTTAGACGTTGCTTATAGAAGCCCTGATCCATCGTATATGCTGTGCCTAATAGGCCAATTTTAGTGATTCCCTGCTCTGTTAACGCCTCACCAGTCGCATCCGCAATATGGAGAAGCGGGATGGAGATCGACTCTTCAACCTGCTGCGCCACTTTGTGCATGGTGTTGGTCGCGATAAGAACAAATTCTGCGCCCGCTCGTTCTAAAGACTGCGCCGCCTGACAGAGAATATCAGCATTGGCTTGCCAGTCGCCTGAGCGTTGTAGCGCTTCAATTTCAGCAAAGTCGACACTATTGAGTACCACTTTTGCCGAGTGCAAACCGCCTAACGCACTTTTTATACCTTGATTAAGCTGTTTGTAATACGTCACTGTCGACTCCCAGCTCATTCCGCCAATAATACCGATGGTTTTCATTCCGTTCCCTCTCCTAACCAGTTAAACCCACTAAAACAGATTGATGTAGAGAATACAAACAAAAAGCCTCTGGTGGTTAACCAGAGGCTTTAATCTTGCACTGAACAGACTAGTTGTCCGACGTGATCGGTAAGGTCTGTTTGACGTATTGTCCAGGCGCTGCTTCAATTGCAGGGAACTGTTCATTTCCTACCGTAAATGGCGCTACCTGTTCGTCTGGATTGAACGACAACAACCACTGGTGCCAATGCGTCCACCATGACCCCTCACTATGGGAAGCATTTGACAACCACTCCTCTGCACTATCGTCCAGAGAATCGTTCGTCCAGTACCCATACTTCTCTTTGGCTGGATGGTTAACAATACCAGCAATATGACCCGATTCACCAAGCACAAAGGTTTTGTTTCCGCCAACGTTGAGCGCACCACGATAGGTGCCCTGCCACAAGGCGATATGGTCTTCTTTAGTTGAAACGAAGTAACTTGGGATCTTGATTTTATTCAGGTCGATCCATACACCGCCAACTTTAACGCCTTTATCCGCCACCAACTTATTGTTGAGATATAGCTCTCTTAACATAAAGTTATGCGTATCCGCCGCGACGTTCGTGCTGTCACTGTTCCAATACAACAGATCAAAATCTACCGGGCTATTGCCTTTAAGATAATTATCTACGTAGTAATTCCAGTACAGGCTGTTTTCACGTAACAGGCTGAAAGTGACACTCAACGAGCGTCCGTCCATGTAACCTTTGGCGTTATTCTGCACTTCGATTGCATTGATGATGGTATCGTTAATGTACGCCCCCACTTCACCAGGCTGCGAGAAATCGAGCAAGGTAGTGAAGAAGGACGCGCTCTTAATGCGTTTCTTCATTCGCTTCGCAGCGTAGTAGGCAACCGTGCTTGCCAGAACCGTCCCGCCAATACAGTAGCCTGCGGCGTTAATCTGTTCCTGACCGGTGATATCTTCAATGGCACTGACCGCTTTCACGACACCTTCAGTGACATAGTCGCCAAACTCGACATGCTGCTGAGACTTCCCTGGGTTACGCCATGAGATCATAAATACCGCGTGTCCCTGTTCCAGTAACCAGCGAACCATAGAGTTCTTTTCTCGCAGATCGAGGATGTAGTATTTATTGATAAAAGGCGGAACAATCAATAACGGTGTCGCGTTGACCGTTTCCGTCAACGGGCGGTACTGAATCAGTTCAAACAATTCGTTGCGAAACACGATGTCACCTTGGGTATTGGCAATATCCTCACCTAATCGGAACGCATTATTGTTGGTCATACGAATCTTGAGAATATCCGCACTCGACTCAACATCTTCTTTCAGTTGTTCCAAACCCGCTAATAAGTTCTCACCGTTTTGTTCTAGTGTCAGCTTAAGTAATTCTGGATTGGTCGCAATGTAATTGCTTGGTGACAGTGCATTGATGGCTTGTCTAGAAAAAAAACTAATGCGCTCTTTGCTTTTCTCATCAAGTCCTTCAATGCTGTTGATTGTCTCAAGATAGGTTTTGCTAAACAGTAGATAAGACTGTTTGATGAAATTAAAAAAGATGTCTTTTTGCCACTCTTCGTTAGAGAAGCGCTTGTCACCTTTCTCTGCGCTGACGACGTCCTCTGTGTTGGCCGTAAGCGCGACATTTTGCCAAATCTGCAACTGCTGTTGCCACCACTCGGCCTGAATTTTAAGCAATGCCGCAGGCTGATTCGCCGCGCTTTCGAATAACTTGGCGGTATCTTCGAGGTTAACCTCTTGCATTGCTTTATTGAGTGGGGAGTTTGCGGCTGCCCTGCTCAACTCTAGATCTTCCCACCACTTTTGATTGGTTTCTTGGAGCTTAACAAGGTAGTCCGAAAAGAAGTTTTGTAACATATAACGACTCCTAAGATCGGAAAAGAGCCGCCTTTCGGCGGCAAAAAAGTCAGTGTTATGCAGGAGTCACTGTCTTAAGGTTTTCCGATGTCATTTGCTCAACATCGTCTTTGAACTCTTTCGCAATCGCCTGAAGCTTGTTGCTGTCGTCCATCATCTGTTGAGAAAGTTTGGTTAGTGCCGCTAGCTGCTGACCACTAAAAGCGGTCAGTGACGTCGCATCTTTGATTTCACTGGCTGCTTTCATCTGAGCGAGACCCATATCGCTGTAAGTACGAATAGCGTTAAGCTGAAGCTCAGTGAGTACTTCAACATTCTTTGTCACTAGCTTGTTGAATTTTACGTATGGTTCCATTGTCTTTTCTGTTTGATCTGCAAACGTCTTGAAAAAATCTGTGTACATGGTTGGTACTCCTAAGTTAAGTCCATTTAATTGGGTTAGTTAATTGATTTGATAACAACAGCAGTCCCCATACCGCCGCCAACACAAAGTGAAGCGACACCGTATTGATTTCCACTGCGATTAAGTTCATGAATGAGTGAAACTAGAATTCTGTTTCCGGAGGCCCCGAGTGGATGACCAAGTGCTATTGCACCGCCATTAACATTGGCTTTATCAAGAATTGAGGAGACTGACACACCGTGCTTTTCAGCCAGTTGGTGAATCACACCCAGTGCCTGAGCAGCAAACGCTTCATTGAGCTCATAGACACCAATATCATCTGTAGTCAGTTGCGCTTTTTGCAATGCGAGGCTGACAGCTTCAACAGGGCCAAGTCCCATGATTTCGGGTTCAAGTCCAGACTGAGCATAGCTAACGACTTCAGCGATTGGTGTAAGCCCGTGATCCTTCACCGCCGATTCACTTGCGACGATGATGGCACTGGCGCCATCATTGATTCCTGACGCATTGCCGGCGGTAACGGTCCCTTCTTTATCAAACGCTGGACGCAGGTTTGACAAACCAGTCAGAGTCGCGTCAGGCTTTGGATATTCATCAGTATCGAACACGACGGTTTCACGACGTTTTTTAACATCAACCGAGACGATCTCTTGCTTAAACATACCCGCCTCAATTGCAGACACCGCTTTTAACTGACTTGCCAATGCATATTCATCTTGCTGCTGACGGCTAATACCCACCAATTTGGCCACGTTTTCAGCCGTAACCCCCATATGGTATTGGTTATAAACATCCGTCAGCCCGTCGTTAATCAGTAGGTCGGTCAGATTCATATTGCCCATTTTGTGGCCATCTCGAATACTTGATGGTGCTGTGAATGGGATTTGAGACATTACTTCTACACCAGCTGCTACCACGATATTTGCATCACCGGCTTTGATGTGGCTTGCGGCATCCATCACCGTCTTCATACCACTGCCACACACCATATTGAGTGAATAAGCAGGCACTTGATGCGGAATACCAGCGTAAATCGCAGCTTGTCGACCAACGCCCATACCTTGTCCGGCACTCACCACGTTGCCGACAATGACTTCATCGATCGCGTCAACCTTAACGCCACTGTCAGCAATCGCTGCTTTGATGGCAATTGACGCTAGATTGCCGGCAGAAATGTCTTTCAACGAGCCACCGAAAGCGCCGATTGGTGTGCGTTTTGCCGCTACAATAAATATTTTTTCCATCTAATCGTCCCTTTAATTCATGTATAAGCCGCCATTTACAGAGAGTGTTTCCCCTGTAATGTAGGCTCCAGCATCACTGACCAAATAAGAGACGGATTGTGCAATTTCGTGAGGCGTGGCAAGACGTCGCATCGGGATCTGCTCTTTAATTGATTCGAGCACTTCTGGACGCATATCTTCGACCATAGGAGTGCCGGTATAACCTGGTGCCACAACGTTAACCGTCACACCACTTCGAGCACCTTCCGCTGCAAGTGCTTTAGAAAAACCGATCATTCCGGCTTTAGCTGCAGAGTAGTTAGTTTGACCAAACTGTCCTTTAAGACCGTTGACTGAAGAGATGTTGATTACGCGACCATTCCCCTTTTCACACATCGCAGAAAATAGGGGCTGAGTAACATTGAAAACACTATTAAGGTTGGTTTCGATAACATCTCGCCACGCAGAAGGAGACATTTTTTTAAACAGACCATCTCGGGTGATCCCAGCATTATTGACGATCACGTCAATCGTTCCCTCTTCCTCAAGCAATTTAGCCAGTCGCTCAGCACATTGCTCGGTGTCTGTTACGTCAAGCTCAAACAATCGAACCTGATCTTGGTTAAATCCTTTTTCATTAAACCATTCCAACGCACACTCATAATTACCAGTATAGTAAGTGGCGATGACTCGGTAGCCATCCTCGACGAGTTGTGAGGAAATAGCAGAACCAATTCCGCCTTTCGATCCAGTGATCAAAGCGATCTTCTTCATTAAGAGACTCCATTCTTTACAGCAATTAATAACCCAAACAAATATTGAAAAGCTCTCGTTATATATTTGTCATTGCGACAAACATAGAATAAATAATCTAAGGCTTTTTGCTTGCCTCTTATTAAACTAAGCTAATACCTAATTATTACACTTCAAATATTTTTTCACTTTTTATGCATAAAGGTGAACAAGGTCTCATATGGAATGAAATGTTATATCCTTGTTAACAATCGCTATCCAATTGATTAAACTAGACTTTAATTAAACTCCCATTCTATCAATAACATCTATCTTGCTGTTTTTGCACGGTATATTAGTATTTGCACTTATTTCATTAGTCTTCATCACTTGTTTAATGACAATGATTATCATGCAGTATAGTTTGAAAATGAGTAGTTAATTATCAGACTATCAATATAGTCATTAGTATTAACGATAAGAATAATAATTGAGATGAAGATGGCTTATTAAATGTAAGTTAATGATTAAATTAACAATCAACAAGAACTATATAGTCATACTTTAGTATAGTAAGGAATGATATTTTGTTTAATGATGTGATGATATTAATTTAATTCTATTCAATATCAATTTGTGTCAATTATCGACTATAGAAAGATAAAAAAGCCCGAAATTTCTTTCGGGCTGGCTTAAATCGAATCGAGGTTCAATCCATGAATTATCCGGCAGTGGATGGTTTGATTCGGTAAAGAATGGCAAACAATACCGGTACGACAATAAGGGTCAGTACCGTCGCGAATCCAAGACCCGCCATAATCGTAATTGCCATTGAGCCAAAAAATGCGTCAAACACCAAAGGAATCATTCCGAGTATGGTGGTTAAAGCTGCCATGCTTACAGGTCTTACACGTGATATCGCGCTATCAAATACCGCTTGGTAAGGTTCCTTACCTGACGAGAGCTCTATATTGATTTGATCCAACAATACGATACCGTTTTTCAAAATCATTCCGCTCAGACTTAGTAAGCCAAGAAACGCCGTGAAACTAAAAGGCATATCCATCGCTAATAAACCGATTGAAATACCAATGATAGATAGCGGAACGGTAAACCAGATCACCAGTGGTTTTCTCAATGAGTTGAACAACAACATAGTGATGATAAACATCAGCAAGTAACCCATAGGTAACGAACCAAACAGAGCCTCTTGTGCGTCTTTTGATGATTCATACTCACCACCCCAAGTAATCTCATAGCCATCTGGTAACGAGATAGCCTCCACAGCCGGTCTAACTCGGTTGAATAAACTAGCAGGTGTTTCATGACCAAGCACATCATGGTCTGCCAGCACCGTTAGCGTGCGTTTTCTATCACGGCGTTGAATGAGTGGTTCTTGCCAGTCTAAGGTGACACCATCTATCACCTGTTCAACCGGAACGTAACTTTGCAGTGTCGGGCTCCAGATTTTCACATTGGCTAGTGATTCAAAATCAACACGCTCTTGCTCGGGTAGTCGTGCAATAATCGGCAGTCTATGTGTGCCATCACGCAATAAGCCGATTGGTGTTCCGCCAAACGCCATCTGTAAGGTTTCAGAGACTTCTTGCTTAGAGATGCCAAGACGACGCGCCTTCGATTCATTGAACTGCGGTACTAATTCTTTAGTCCGTTCACGCCAATCGTGACGCACATTACGTGCTCCCGGGTCTTGCAGTAATACATCTTCTACCTGTACAGCGATATCACGCAGTACTTGAGGGTCAGGGCCTGCTATTCTCGCTTCAATCTTCGATGCAGGTGAAGGACCAAACTCCATCAGCTTAAATTGAAAAGTCGGCTGGTTGAATCGTGTCGATAAATGGGCATCTAGCTCCTCAAGCAGACCAAACATCGCCTCACGATCATGGGTACGCACCTGCAATTGTGAATAGGCTTCATAGCTCTTTTCTGGCTGATAGGTCAAAGCAAAACGTTGTAATCCCTGCCCCGTCGTCGTTGAAACAAACTCAACGCTGTCATACTGCCGAATGTAGCTTTCTACCTTTTTGGTTTCCTTGATGGTCTCTCGAATATCGGTTCCTTCAGGCATCCACATATCGATGTAGAACATAGGTGTGTTAGACGGCGGAAAGAACTGCTGTTTCACCATGCCAAAACCCACTACCGCAGCCGCTAACAAAGCAACCATGCTAATCACAGTAAGCCATCGGAAACGCAGTGCAAACCTCAAACTAGCACCAAAAAGCACAAACAGAATGCCTTTGTAAGGATCAGCATCTTGTTCATCCGTGTTCCCCTCTTGCTCCTTTAGTAGCAAGTCTGCTAGGAATGGCGTGAGCGTCAGCGCAGTAATCCAGCTCAAAAACAATGAATAGCAAAGTACCCAGAACAACGAGCCCATAAATTCGCCCGTCGCGTCCTGTGACAATCCAATCGGAGCAAACGCGGTAATCGCGATAATGGTCGCGCCGAGCAGAGGCCACTGAGTCTGTTTGGTAATATCGATTGATGCCTGTAATTTGCTCTTGCCACGCTTTAAGCCAACCAAAATACCTTCAACCACGACGATGGCATTGTCCACCAGCATACCTAGCGCAATAATTAGCGCGCCAAGCGATATACGGTGAAGCTCGACATCATTCTGCTTCATCAAGATGAACGTCCCCATCACGGTGAGCAGCAACACCGCGCCAATGATCAGACCGCTACGTAACCCCATCGCAAACAGCAGGACGATAATAACAATCGCCACCGCTTGACCGAGACTGATCAAAAAGTCGTCTACCGACTTTTCAACTTCTGCTGATTGGTTATAGAAATAGTTAATTTCTACACCTGCTGGACGAATGCTTTCTAATGCAGCGAGTTCCGTTTCTAGTTTTTTCCCCACCTCGACCACGTTGACACCAGCGCCAAAAGAGATTGCAAGGTTAATTGTTGGTTTACCGTTAAAAGTCAGGACGTTAGAAGGTTTTTCTTGTATACCTCGACTGATGGTCGCCACATCTTTGAGACGAATAAGATTACCAGTATCGCGGCCATGAATAATCAGCTCTTCAAGTGCTTGTTCTGAGTTCATCGTCCCGTTTGGTCTAATGGTTAGCGTCTGACCGTTCACCATCACTTCACCGGCAGCCTGCACACTGTTTTGTTGATTAAGCAGCCCAACGACTGTGTTCATATCGAGGTTGAGCGCCGCTAGACGTTCCAGTGATACCTCTACAAACAACTGTTCTTGTTGATCGCCCGCAATGGCAACCTTGCCCACGCCTTTTACCAGCTCCAGCTCTCGACTGAGGTAATCTGCATATCGTTTTAGTTCGACATAATCGTATCCATCACCCGTCAACATGATCATGACTCCGTACACATCACCAAAGTCATCGATTATCTGAATAGAATTGACACCACTAGGAAGCGTTGGCCTCAAATCATTGATTTTTCTGCGCATTTCATCCCAAATTTGTGGTAATTCGTCTGGACCATACTCCATTTCCATACTGACCATTATTTGTGACATACCCTGTGACGACGTCGAGGTTATCTTATCGATATAGGGTAGTTTGCGTATCTCCTTTTCCAATGGATATGTCAGCTCTTCTTCAACTTCCTGAGAGCTAGCGCCAGGATAGGTTGAGATAATCATTGCATCTTTGATGGTAAACGCAGGATCTTCTAGGCGGCCCAAATCCTCAAATGACGTGTACCCACCGATGGCTAAAATAATAAGGAATAGCCAGCTAATAACTTTGTTCTTAATTGAATACTCGGCGATGCTCACAGCTCTACTCCCTTAATTCGCATTCCTTCACGTAGCTTTGTTAGATTCGAATTGATTAACACATCACCTTGCTCAATGCCGTCTGATACCAAAGCGCCATTGCCGGTGATTTGGTCAATATTAATGGCGACACGATGGGCGCTACCTTCAACAAGCTTCCAAATATAAAAATCTTGGCTCTCTCTACCTGAATCGATTGATGTCATTGGGATCTGGTATGCCTGATAACCCGCTAACCCGGCTTTAGCTAGATCAACCAACACTTTAGCGCTGGTACCTGGCAAAACGTTGGGCTCTACCTGAGGCATACTCAACCATAATTCGTAAGTCTGGCTGTTGGGATGAAGTTCACTGGTATGCTCTAAATACGTGACCTTGTAACTTACATCATGTCCTGCATAAGTTACCGTAGGTTGGTACTTTTGAGCCTGAGCTTGAGGATTAAGTAACGCCAGCACCGAGTCAGAAACTTCGATTTTTACGTAGACCTGTGCTCTTTGGTACACCGACGCAACTTGTTCACCTGGCGATACATTTTCGTGTCGTTTCTTATCGACCGATGACACCACCGCATCGAAAGGCGCTTTCAAGCGCGTGTATTCCATACTCGCTTGTGCGGCACCCAAGTTCGCTTTCGCCAATTGGAAATTTGCACTTAGTTCATCGAGTTCAGCGGCAGAGATCATCTTATTGATACGTAATTCCTGACCACGTTTAACCTGCTTAAACGCCAGTTCATAGCGCGCCTGCGCATCAGCCAACTTTTGCCTTACCTTGGTATCATTGAGGACAGCGATTACCTGACCTTTACTCACCCTGTCCCCCTCTTTTACCAACATGGTCTGGATTTCACCATCAAGTCGAAAAGCGAGTGGTGTGAGCTCTGCGGGCATCACCTGACCATTGAAGGTACGAAACTGACTCTCTGTAGCTTGAGCGACAGTGAATGTATCAACAACAAGTGGATTGAGTGGGCGATGTTCCGTTTCCGGCATACACGCGGTGAGTAAACTCAAAGATAAGCCAGCGGCAATCCAATTAATTCGATTCATCTTAAATACCGCCCTCTTTAGTCCATGCTTTTACTTGTTGACCTGAGACTAGATTCTCGACACCCGCCTGCACAATCAGATCGCCCTGCTGAAGACCCGCGATAACATTGCCGTTGACATCGAGCGTGACATCAACGGGGGTAATGACTTGCTGTTGAGGATCGAACTTGAAGAGTTGGCCATGTTGACCACTCTTACTAATCCAAGCGCTTGGTGAGATATCGACTTTAGCAAAGCGTTTTTCATTGAGCAGGCGAACCTGTGCCGTCATTCCAGGTAATAAATTCAGCTTGTCTGGACGTTCAAAATTCAGACTTGCCCTGTAGCTATTGGTGTCTGAATCAGGCTGGGTAGAAATCTCTTTAAACCGTGCTGGAATCGATAGATCAGGATGGCTATCCATCACGACATTAAAAGCCGAGTTTTCAATATGATCCAGTCCATATTGCTCTGCATAACTAACCGGAATAGCAAAAACCACATCCACAACTCGATTATTAATCACATTCAAAATTGCTTGGTTAGCTGCGACAACCTGATGTTCTTTGCTAAAAATAAGTGAAACGACACCATCAAACGGGGCTGTAATCTTAGTGTATTCTAAGTCTGTTTTCGCTTGGTCAAATGCCGCTTTCGCAGCCGTATACGCCGCTTCACTTTGATCAAATTTGTCGACACTAATCAGATTTTTTTCATGAAGTGCGACCGCCCGTTGATAGGCGGTTTTCGCCAGATCATACTCTGCGTTCTTCGCATCGTATGCCAGTTGGTAGTCGGTAGGATCAAGCCAAGCAAGAAGCTGTCCTTTCTTCACGACACTGCCCATTCTGACGTCCACTACCTCAACTTCACCGCTGACTTGAAACGACATTGATGCACGATCAGTCGCATCAATATTAGCGATAAAGCGATCGTAACGACTGTTTTGTAGATCAGGGATCTCAACGAGTTTTACCGGAGTAACAATAGATTGGTTTATTTCAGAGTTAGCCTTGTTACAGCCCGTAACGGCAATAGCCACCGCAGCGATCGTGACCCACCTTGCAACAGGTATCATTCCTTTCATTGATATGCTCACTGTATGTTATCGAGTTTTATTACACGCATGTGCAGTATATAAAGATTGTGTGGCAGATCAATATTTATTTTCCACTCGTACAATAAAATTCAGACATGTACTATGCTATTTATGCGCTTGATTGATGAAATCCCCACGCTTTTCTGGTAGAAAGAGAGCGTTTTTAGAAATTGACGGTAACTATGACTGAACGAAAGCAAGGCCGAAGAAGTGCCCAAGACGCAGAAAAAACCAAGTGTGAGATCATGCGTGTCGCTACAGACCTATTTTGCGAACTGGGTTACGAGCGAGTATCACTGAGGAATATTAGTGATAAGGCGGGGGTATCTCATAGCCTCATCCGTCACCATTTCGGCAGCAAAGAACAGATATGGTACTCGATTAGTGATGGGCTCCATCGCTATATGGAAAGCTATATACAAACCATCATTGGCAACATGCCCAGCGATGTAAGTTCAAACATTAAGTTGTACCTATTCGCTGTGCGCTTGCTAGCGCATATGCTCGAATGCAAACAACCTATCCAGTTTATTGCTGACGCGGTTCGTCAAGAAGACGCGCTATTTGACTACTTTATTGATAATTCGGGCGAAATAGAAAGTCTCGTCAATCGTTTAGCTGAGCAATACAACCAAGAGCACCCGCAAAATCAGGTCAAAATCTGGGAAATTAAATGGCAGATGATTATGTTTGCACACAGTGCGGCGAGTTTGACGCCATTTATGAAAGAAACATGGTCCGACGAGACCAATGAATTACAAGTCTGTCTGCTCAACCACTGGCAGATATTTAACCGAATGATGGCATGTCGCTTTGAAGTGCCTCAAGAAATAGTACTCAATCCGCAAACTCTGTCTGAACTGGTTTACGAGATCGAGTGCTCTGATAGCAGCCAATATACCGATGAAGATTTTACTGAAGAAATGTAAACGGCGTCGATAGAACACATGATATAAGCCCTCACGCCAATATAGCTCAGAGGGCTTATTCGAGTCAGTTTTTGGCTAAAACGAACATGTGGTAGCCAAACTCATCTGCCAGTTCAGTACACAGTTTAACTTCTCGCTTAATATCTTTTAGCGCCTGCGACTCTCCCATTTCCGCTTCCAACTCTGCGACTCGACGCTTTAACGGCGCATAGTAATTCAGCCATGCTTGTGCGCTTTGTGGGAAATGGTTGACCACCTTATAACCAGCCTGTTCAATTTGAACCAAGCGCGTCTCTATAGATTGAATGTCAGGATACTCTTGGCTCCAGAATTCCAACGCCTCATCACTAGGCTCAGCAGCACGCCAAACCATATCACTGATGACTAACAACCCATGTTCAGAAAGTAAAGGGCGCCAAGATTTGAGAGCCTTTTCTACTCCCATAATGTATGCGCTACCTTCTGACCAAATAAGATCAAAGCTTAGGTCATCAAAAGGCAAGTCGGTCATACTTGCACATACTGTTTCGAGACGATGAGTGATCCCTTGCTGCGAAAAACGTTCGGTGAGTCGCGTTAACGCTGATTGCTCATTGTCGACCGCTACAATTTCCGCAGTACAAGCGTCCGCTAATACCTGAGTAGCTAAGCCCTTGCCACAACCGACCTCCAAGATCCGCTCAGGTGTAGAGGTCACTAACGAAAATGCTTTGGCTGTATCGACTTCACTACCTGGCCCCCAACGCTCAAGCGTCTCGAAAACTTTCATAAAGTCTGCCATATATACATCGTGTTCGTTCATATCTTTTGATAACCATTTAAGTCGCAACGCTTCTTTCTCGCTGAAACCTTGCTTAATTAACCATTCCAAATGAGCATCTGGAGCCAGTTTGTCTAACCCCGTATGCCAGCTTTTGCTCTCTTCTTCTCCGAGCAGTGCTGCGAGAAGACGGCGCGATTTCTGCTTCTGCTCAATTTCTATATCAAGAGCTTCAAGTCGGTTGCGTAATAATTGCCTGTCTACCTTGGCTTCAAGGCATACTTTGCACTCTTTTAGTGTCAGTCCCCCAGCCAATAATTGCTGGATCAAACGCACGCGTTGTAACTCCTTATCACCATACACACGGTAACCGTTAGATAGACGATGACTGGAGATCAGCTTTTGCTTTTCGTAATAAAGCAAGGCTGTGCGCGATAATCCAACAAGTGCTGCTAGCTCAGAAATTTTGTACACAAACTCTCTCCGCTCCTTCAATGGTCATGGAATATAAACTATAAAGTTATAGACAGGTCAATAACAGATAGCTCGACCGCTTTACTTGCTGAGAGCCTCAAATTTGAAGGCTGATATGAGATTTGTGGTTTGGAGGATAAAAAAGACCCTGATTGGTATCTCAGGGTCTATGATTGATTACTGAACTTTTAGTGTTGCAAGTTGTTGGTTAAGGTTCGCAACGACAGACTGCAATCGCTCGCTGACATGATCCACTTCGCTTGCAAGGCTTAGCAAATTGTCAGCGGAACTGCCGATACCATTGAGTTTATTACTGATTTCCAGACTCACGGCGCTCTGCTCCTCAGCAGCCGTTGCCACCTGAGTAACATTTTCATTGATCGTATTGATACGTTCAGTCGCCATATTCAACTGTTCATTGCTCTTTTGGCTACCTTCTACGCTCCTATTTACCCGTTGCTGACTAAGTTCCATTTGTTTTACCGCATCGGTTACATCAATTTGTAAACGTTGGATGAGGTGATCAATTTCGACGGTAGAGTCTTGTGTACGCGCAGCAAGATTACGCACCTCATCCGCAACGACTGCAAAGCCTCTGCCCTGTTCTCCCGCCCTAGCGGCCTCAATCGCCGCATTGAGCGCCAACAAATTGGTCTGATCCGCAATTCCACGGATGGTTTCCAAAATACTATTGATGTTCTCACTCTGTTTGGACACCTGAACAATTCGCTGTGATGTTTTCTCCATGTCTTGAGCCAGTGCCATGATTTCCTGAACCGAGCTATCAACGATATCTCTGGTACTCTGAAGAAAATTAAAGGCTTCTTGCGCATCATTTGAAACATTAGACGCCAACCCTGCCACTTCATTACTCGTTGCAGACATTTCTTCCACGGCCGCTGCCACGCTATCAATATCGCTCTTCTGAGTGTCCGTTGCATTGCGAGTTGACGCCGCTGTGTGGTTTAACTCTTGGGCATCTTGGGTTAGGCTATCTGACTGTTGCATGATGGCGAGGATCATCTGTTTCAGTTTGTTGGTAAATCCGTTAAAGCCACGTGCCATGTCTATTAGCTCTCGGTGTTGCTCAACATGAAGCGACTGAGTGAGGTCACCATCCGCACTCGCTAATGAGTTGAATTTGTTAGCCATTTGAGTCATCGGATTAATAAAACTATTGACCATAAGTAGCATCACAAAGATGGCGAAAACCAACACAACCAAGGCAGCAACGAGCATTGTGTTTAAACTGCTGGAGCCCGCCTTTTCTAACTGACCATCTAGCTGTATATAGGATTTCATTGCAACTTGGTAGGGCTGACGAATAACAATCGTCCATTCCGTCTGTGCTTGTGGAATGGATACAGTAGCTGAAGCGATCAGGTAGTCACTATCTCGGCCACTGTTGAACATTTCGAAAAGTTTAGGGTCTGCTTCAGCGAGTGGTCGAGTTAGCTTATCTTCTACGTGCGTTGCTGCGACCAAACGATTCTGACTACTTAAAAGAACAACTTCAGAGCCTTCCACCTCGCTGGCAATATCCGTCACCAAGCGTTGCAACTGTGGCAAGTTGATATCGACCCCAACCAGCCCGCGAAATTGCCCGCCCGCCATCACTGGCGCAGCAAGTGTCGTCATCAAGACTTCGTTGCCTTCGCTGACCTCATACCAATAAGGTTCAATGATACATGGTCGTCCACTATCTCGACTGCACAGGTACCATTCTGCTTCACGTTGGCCAAACTCATCCTTTTCATCGAGGTATTTCTCTTGAGGATCTTCCGTGGAGTAGAACACTAACTCTCCATCCTCCACAACCCAATAGATTTCTAATGTACCGCTTGATGAGCTATGGGTTTCATCACCAATGTATTCGTTATCTTGGCCATCGTATCCATTGGGTTCAAACTGGCTATATACGGCATTAACATTGGGATTAGCGATCAGCATATCTTTGTTTAAAGACTTCACCTGCTGGCGTGAAAACGGTGTGCCCCCCTGATGAATAGAGCTGGACTTAAAGCTCTCTGCCAATGTTAACGGAACAACAAACGCCTGATTCAGATAACCACTGACTTGCTCTGCCGTTTCTTGTGCTCGAAGCTGTAGTTGAGCGTTAGCGCTCTGCTCAACCTGTTGCGAAACCAACTGTTTGGTTTGTTGCGATGTTTCCAACATAGAGTTGGTACTAATGTATGTTCCAACCGCTTGTGTGAATAACAAGATGGAGATGGTAACAAACAATAGCTTTGCTTTAAGAGATATCTGCTTCATATATTTCCCCCAGTAACATCTCCACTATAACGAATGAAATCCTATAAAGCACAGTAATAATAAGAGACCAGTCTCTCAATTGATAAATATATGATTTACAGCCCAAAGAACTTAGCAACTTTGTAACCTTGCATGATCTAGCGTAGTTTATGTTGTAGTTTAAATCTGCCCCACAAAAAAAAGCGAGCTTACTGCTCGCTTTGTTGCCTTAAGATAATTTCACTTGCTTATTGATCTAACTCGATAGGTTTCGCTGTTTTGGATCATCACTTAGATATTCAATAAGTTCAATTTCAAAACCGGCCGGATCAATAAAATATAAGTCCTACACTGACAAGCAATTTAGTCAGCCAGATTTGACCATTTCAATGACCCGTCAGGCGTTTGAGAACATGATGACCAAACAAGCAACGCTAAAACAGGAAATCAAAGCAGGCAACTTTAGCGTGTCAGATCAAGAAGAGTTTAATAAGCTTATGGGCGTATTTGACCAATTTGACATGTGGTTTGAGGTGGTCACGCTTTAATCTAAAAGCGACATAACACAATTAGTTGTTTACGTTAAAGCCCGCCTGATCCACGGGCTTTTTTCACTTGTTCTGGCGGATCAGCGGTCATTATATCCAAGACAAGTGACGCTGATTAAAGCCACTTTTTCCACGACAGAAACACTGCCAACAGAGCAGTTCCGCCAAAGCATATCGCCACAACAATCCAAAAGCCCATGCTATTTTCGACACCAGGCATCCCGCCGACATTGATCCCCATTAGTCCGGTAAAGAATCCCAGAGGCAAGAAAATAGCGGCAATCACCGTCAGGACATAGCTGCGATTGTTTAGCTGCTCAGAAATACGACTGAGCAATTCCTCTTGCGCCATAGAAGCACGCTCTTTTATCGTATCGATATCTTCGACATAGCGAATTTGTCGGTCGGCGATACTACGCAACGCAAGTCGGTCAACATCACTCAGCCATGCTAACTGTTCCACTGCCAGTCGGTTTAAAGCCTCTCTTTGCGGGGCAATATAACGTCGAATGCCGATACTTTGCTGTCTAAGACGAAGTAACTGAGAACGAAGCTGCTTCGCATCACCATCTAATATGTTTTCCTCAACGCCTAACACGCTATCTTCTATGACGTTAATGGTATCGTTCATTCTCGCAACGATGCGGTCAGTCCATTCAATCAGCAACGCTGGGATTGTTGCAGGGCCAGCATGCTCATTAAGGTTGGCGACAATATCTTGTGTCGAAAGCAGCATTCTTTTTCTGCTACTGATTAAGATTTTGCCGTTCGTCCACAGCCGTACCGAGACCATATCTTCTGGATTGGAGCCAGGATTGAGATTCACACCTCGCAAGATGAGCAAGAGGTTATTTACCCGAGTCAGCACGTGCGGTCTGTTTTCACTGTTCAGCAAACCATCTACAGCTATCTCATTGAGTCCACTGCATCTTTTTATCCAGTCGCACGCTTGTTGATGACTGTAATCAAAATGCAGCCACAAGCCACTTTCTGATTCATCCCACTGATTGACTTCTTGCCATGACAATTTTCGACTACCGCCATTGCCATCAAGTAACAACGCGTGAATTAAGCCCTCAGGCTCTTTGTCCGTCGTAACAAATCTCGACATTTTCTATTCCATTAATATCTATCATCGATAGCGAGTGAAACCACTAACATTAACGCCATCTGTCGCGTTATTTACCGAAGTATATGTTTGCCTTGTACATCGATCCAACAGGAGATTTAACTAAACGCGAGAGTTGAGCCATTTGGCTCAGTTTAGTCTATTGTTTATTTGTTAATCGGGTAATTATGAAGGCGATAAAATCATGCAATTTAATCACAATGAATTGTTATAACGATAAAAATTATTTGTTGTTAACTTTGCCAAACTGCGAATATCTTTCGCATACCAATAACCCTACTTAATCGAGACGATTGCAATGTCTTTTCAAGAAATTCGACAAGGTAAAACGCACTTCTATGACAATGTCCATTTCTCACGTGGATTTTCTAAATCTGGAGACTTCACTCTGGCTGAAGATCAGTTACTCACGTTTTATGGAAAAACGTTACTCGGACTCGAAAGTGGTGAGTTAACTCCAGAGAATCAAGCTGAATCTGATTTCCTAGACGTTATTCAAGGCAAGAAAGAACCAACCACCAAGTTAGAGCGTACTTGGATGAAATACATAAAGCTTGCTCGTGGTAAAAAACGCTTCCATACATTAAACAGTAAACCAACAGTCTCTGATGATGACTATAACAGCTATGACCTAGTAGAGGACGACTAATGCACATTTGTTTCCTTATGTACCCGTGGGAACGCGTGTGCCCAGAAACCGATACCACTCTTCGCCTTGTTCACGAATGCGCAGCACGTGGACATACCGTGGCGATCACAACAACCAGTGGACTGACTATTCGAGACAGCACTGTTTATGGTTTCTGCAACGTAATTAAAAAAGGCCAGAAGATCACGGATAAAATTCCGTCCTTCTACCGTCAAGTCGAGTTTTCCAAAGCGCGTCTGCCAATGGCCGGTTTTGACGTTATCTTTATGCGTGCCAATCCACCTTTGGACAACTTAGCGCTGAACTTTTTGGACTCGATTAAAGACGACACTTTGATCATCAATGACCTAGAAGGTCTGCGTCTAGCGAACAACAAACTGTACACCGCGAGTATGGGTGGCGCAGCAAGCGAATTCATTCCAGCCACTCACGTATCCAAAAATCGTGAATACTTGCAGCGCGTTTTAGAAGAGAGCGACAGTGAAAAAATGATCCTCAAGCCACTTAATGGCTTTGGCGGTCATGGTGTGATCGTTATCGAAAAGAACGCCCGACAAAACTTCCGCTCTTTGCTCGACTTCTATATTGGTGAAGGCGATCAAAGCAACTATGTGATTCTTCAGGATTACATTGAAGGTGCCGAACTCGGTGACAAACGCATCTTAATGCTTAACGGTGAGCCGATAGGCGCAATGAGTCGTGTTCCAGCAAGTGGGGAGTTCCGCTCTAATGTCCACGCAGGTGGTAAAGTGGTGAAACACAGCATCACCAAAGAAGAAAAACGCCTCTGTGCCGCGATTGGCCCTAAACTAGTACGCGATGGTCTCTACTTCACAGGTCTGGATGTCATCGGTAATAAACTCGTTGAAGTTAACGTACTCAGCCCTGGCGGTATTATGCGTATCAACAAGTTGAATCGTGTCCGTCTTCAGCGTCAGGTGATCGATTTTGTAGAAAACATTGTTAACTCAAAACACCTTCTACAGCAAAGAAAGAGCACCTTCCGCACGGCAGTTGAGAATGCTCACATTGAACCATAAGCAATACACTCTTAAAGAAATGCTCTCGCTGATCCAGCGAGGGCAACCTTTTTCAGGCGAACTTATTGACGCTGGATGCTTAGTCAAAATTGATGAGTATCTACCAGTGGTTTGCACCGCGATTCACGCAGGCTCTCGTCTACGCGATGAACTGACCCACCGCTGCGTGCTCAATGAAACAGAACGTTTATTTGAGGAAGACCCTTTTACCGACGATATGATCGCGTCTCAGCCGATCACACTTGTTGGTCTCGATTCTCGCTTTGAGTACGATCTTAACCGTGCATTGACGTTAAGTACCTACTATAAGTCTGCGTGGAATCGTTTGGTGTGGAAGAAGCCTCTTAGTGATCGTCACCGTGCTGAAAGCCATCGCAAACACACGGCATTCTACACTATCTATGAAGCCATCATTTCTAAGCTAGAATCGATGCACGATAGTGTTGTCGTGTTTGACATGCACTCTTACAACTATAAACGCCAGAAAAGTGATGCTCCGGTATTTAACATCGGAACCTCACAAATCGATATGGAGCGTTGGGGAACGGTCGTTCAACGTTTTTGTTCAGAGCTCGCTAAAGTTACTTTGCCTAATTTGACCACTACCGCTGAAATTGACTCGGTATTTGAAGGTCGTGGGTATCTAATCTCGCATACCAACGCACACTTCGACCGAACCTTGGTTCTTCCAACTGAAGTTAAAAAGGTCTTTATGGAAGAAGAGTCTGGGACGCCTTTCCCACTGGTGCTTGAAGCTCTTCAGTCAGGTTTAAAAGCCGCATTTAGCCAGACCAGTGCTTTTGTTCAGCGTAAGTTCAATAAAAAACGTCGTACTAGCAAGGCAGACATGTTGAGTTCGAACATCGAACCTAATCTGCTAGCACTCGACAAGCAGTTGTATCAACTTGCGAGTAAAGTCGAAACACTGAAATATGTCAACCCGACAAACTTGCAAGCAGAGTTTAAACGCTTCGAAGCAGCGCCGAGTCGGTATAAGCCTAATTATCGCTATCGACAGTTGCCGATCAACGTCAACGAGTTTAAACAAAAACTCTACCGTTTGCCGATTGAGACCATTTCCGACCCGGATATGCGCCATCTATACAGTGATATGGTGCAGAAGCTTAATGACAAAATGGACTTGCTGACGTCTGTTGGCAACGAAGCATTTTTGTATAACGCACTAAGATATCACGGTCGCCCAGACAATAAGGATTTGGATAACGCTCGCTTCCTGCTCTACGCAAAACTGCTCGAGGAAGACGTTAACGAGCATGTTGATTCGTCAGTCGCGTTACAACGACTCTCTCAGGCTGCCACTGAGATGGGGATGAGATGTAAGGTTACGGGTTCCAACACGCTTGCAGCGAAAGCGATGGTAACGGCAAACCCGCCGACTCTCTACGTAAATAGCAAAGCCAACTTTACCGATCGTGAGTTAGAGCGTTTAGCACAGCATGAACTGGGTGTGCATATGGCAACCAACTACAATGCGCGTATTCAACCGTTAAAGATCTTTCGCTTAGGGTTGCCCGGTTCGACGGTCTCGCAGGAAGGTTTGGCTATCTTGGCCGAGTACAAGTCTGGTTACTTGTCTCATGAACGCCTTAATATGCTCGCTAAGCGCGTCCTCGCCGTGGATTCTATGCTAAAAGAGCAGAACTTCTATCATACTTACAGCTATATTGTCGATGAGCTAAAACTCGATCGAGAGAGCGCGTTTTCATTAACGACTCGTGTTTATCGTGGTGGTGGTTTAACCAAAGATCATCTCTATCTGAAAGGCTTTTTACAGGCGTTACAGACCGAGAAATCTCGTCCTATCGACAACTTGTATGTCGGCAAGTGTAGTTTCCGCTATCACGACTTGCTCGATGAGCTTATGAATCGCGGTTGGTTAAAGAAACCCATTTTCTTACCCACTGTCATCAATCAAGATGATAGCAATACCACGCTAGACTATCTGATTGAGTCTCTGGCAATCTAAGTTTATAGACAAGCGACTATTTAACAGATAAAGCGAGCGTAATGCTCGCTTTTTGTTGCCTTCAATCTACTGTGTTGTCGTTACGAACAGTAGACAATCATTCGTGCTCACAAATAATTTGCGCGTTAAGCGTCTGCTGTTCACTGACACTCAACGCACAGACGAGAGTTAAAACGACTTTAGGATCTCTGCGTGGTAGTGAGCAATATCTATCTCAACGCCAAACTCCTGCGCCCATTGATCAAGCTCTGTTTGCGCCGACTCGAGGCTATTGATCGTTATGGTATTGTCATCCAACTGCCATAACTGACGTGAACCATCATAGCTAAACTGAAGTGCAAGCATTGCCTGTGGATTGCCCTCCTTTGCCGCAGCTTTCAGTGCTCTACTCTTGCGATAGATATGATTTAACGCCTGTTTAAGCTCCCATACATAGACGACTTCATGCATCTTGGGATGAGTTTTAAACTTGAGTAAAATGGTCACGACGAGTAGCGCACTAACCACAACGCCAAGCAGATTCCAATGGAAGTGAGAGCCTGATTCGGCAGGGAATAAATAAATTAATGTCTGTGATACCGCTAGGCTCGATAAGGCTAAAAAGGCGATGCATGAGACAATAACCACATTCAAACGTGAACGGTATAACTGTTTGTCGATTCGTTGTAGTTTCATCAATAGTCCATTGTGTTGCGTTTATTTACATGACGTCGAGAAACTTACGATTATACATTGTGAATAGAATCAAATAAGCGATATTTTGTTGCAAATGGTGAGCTAATCCGTCATCTCTGGTAACAAACGACGTTCGGCACTTTATCAACAGAAAGTGCCGAACCCATTCGCCATCAACCACAGTCAGACAAGGTGAAGGCTACCTGAATGATATTCCAGACCATTGTCTATGTCTTTGCCAAGTAAAACGGGGCCATCCAAATCGACGATTTCAGCCCGCGTCGCAATGGGAAGCGCGGCTTTCATGGCTAATGATGTCCCCAACATACAACCTGTCATGATACTAAAACCGAGTTTTCTAGCCTGCTGTTCAAGTAATAAGGCTTCGGTTAGGCCACCCGTTTTATCTAACTTAATATTGATCATTTCATAACGATCAACCCGATTGTCTAAGTCCACACGAGTGTGGCAACTTTCATCGGCACACAAAGGGATAGGATGAGCAATCTGTGCTAATCGATAGTCATCGTCTGCTGGAAGGGGTTGCTCAATCATGGCGATGTTATAAGGAACCAGCTGTTCAAACAGTAACTCAAGATCAAGAGAGTGCCATGCTTCATTCGCATCCAGTATCAAACGACACTCAGGTGCGACCTCTCTAATCGCCGCGACACGTTCGACGACACGGTCACTGTCTAGCTTCACTTTCAACAATGTTGCTCCCTGAACGATGTATTCTTTCGCTTGCTTAGCCATCGTTCCCACATCCCCAATTGAGACCGTCATCGCTGTCTCGATCACGTCATTAACGGGGAAATATGGCGTCGGGAAACGCTCTCCTTCCAGTTGGCTAATAACATCCCATAACGCACAATCGATGGCATTTCTTGCTGCCCCCGCGGGCCTAGTTTGTAATAACACCTTAGCCCTCTGTGGCGCTAACCCAGCTAAGCTCTCTTTCCATCGCTCAATTTGCTCAATAACAGACTCCACACTCTCCTCGTATCTTGGATAAGGCGTACACTCACCTACTCCTTCAAGGCCTTGGTAACTGATGGTTACCCTCACCATGTGGCAATGCGTTCTTGTCCCTCTAGAAATAACGAATGGCGTCGCGAGCTCGACAGTGTACGGTTCAGCATGTATCTTCATGAATTCACCCAACGCTAAAAGCTTTTAACAATGTAGTGGGCAATAGACTCAATACCAAAACGCATCGGATCGGTCACGGGTAAATTAAACTGCTCTTGCCAGTTGGCACAAAGTGCCCTCGCGTCATCTTCATCCAGAGCAGATGTGTTAAGGCTAATACCTGCCATTCTTGCGTTTGGATTGGTTAAGCGTGCGGCCGCCAGATTGGCTTCTATCGTTGCGGCAATCGAGGGCATTTGGCAGTGCGGTAAATGGCGAATGTGAGGACGATTGACCTCATGGCACAACACCAACGCATCGGCTTGAGCACCATGCAGCAACCCAAGGCTAACTCCAGCAAACGAAGGATTAAAGAGTGAACCTTGCCCTTCAATAATGTCCCACTCATGGTCATCAAACGCCGGACTGATCGCTTCTACCGCACCAGAAATAAAGTCTGCCACCACAGCATCAATAGCGATGCCCGCTCCGGCAACTAAGATGCCAGTTTGGCCTGTGGCTTTAAAGCGTGCGCCAACACCTTGATCCATCAGCGCTTTTTCTAACGCCAACGCAGTAAACATTTTGCCGACCGAGCAATCAGTTCCAACCGTGAGCAGGCGTTTTCCTTCGCGATTGATGGCATTACCGACGCTCAGAGGTGCATCATAATGGCGTACATCGTGAAGCTTTGTTTTGCCCTCACGTTCGAGTTGTGCCAGTTGAGGTATATCTTTGAGCCTTGAGTGCATCCCAGAGGCAATGTCAAAACCCATTTCAGCAGCTTCAATCAAGGTTTCTAACCAAGCTGATGGAATAACGCCACCAGCGTTGGCTGTACCTATAACGAGAGATTTCGCACCAAGTTGTTTTGCTTGGTCTAAGGTTAGATCGTCCAGTGATAAAGAGACGGTTTGTGGTGTTAACCTCAATTGCCCAATGCATAACTCAGGTCGCCAAAGAGCGATTCCTCGTGCAGTTTTAGCAGAAATAGGATCGGAAACATCACCGAGAAACAGTAAGTACGGTTGAGCGATAGACATGGCAAGTCCTTTGGTTGCTGAAGTATTGGCAACTAAAGTAAACGCTCAGAAATCCCTTTTCGAATACTGATTTGTCGGCTCCCTATAACCTTGAGTTATAGGCTCAGTTTTAACTGCTCAACAAACCACTTCGCGGCGATGCTCATTGGCGAATGTTCTGCATACAACAAGGATACGGATATCTCGATGGTAGGATTGAGGGACACGCAGTGAACACGGTGCTGATACTGGCGTGCGGTCCACGGATCAACGACAGCACAGCCTAAACCTTGTGCGACTAATTCAGCCGCTGCACTGTAATTTCGAACCGTGACTTGAGGGTGATACTCAGGGACCAGAGCGTGAACTGATTGACTGAGCTGCAAGCCTAACGGGTCACGACTATCGAGCGCAATTAGAGGCATGCGTTCACCCAGCAGATACTCGAGGCTTACGCTCTCCTGCTTGGGTTGTTGTAAAGGCATTATCACGACCATTTCCGTGGTCAGCAGAGTCTGTTGTACTAACGAGGCAGGCGTATCGTTGCCAAAGCAAACCGCCAAATCGAGTTGATGCTTGAGCAATGCATCACAAAGTTCATCTTGGTTTCCCGTCGACATCTCGATGCTGTAATCACTGCACTTGCAGATATCAGCAATAATTGACGCCAACATCGCTGCAGAAAGAATCGGAGTCGCACCAATAGACAGGTGCTTGTCTCCGGCCTTAATCCGTTTAGTTAGGTTCCTGAACTGTCCTAGTTGCTGGTAAATTTTATCTGCTTCTGGGAGCAACAGTTGTGCTTCAGGGGTCGGCACTAAGCGTCCCTTGACTCGTTCAAACAAGGCGAAGCCCAGCTGCTGTTCTGTGTGCGCCAGAACCCGTGTCACGTTAGGTTGTGAGACATGAAGTTGCTTGGCAGCCGCCGATATGGTGCCGCACTTCATTACGACGTAGAAGATTTCAAGCTGTCTTAGATTCACTTTCTGCTCTGCTAATTATTACTCTTTGGCCAGTTCCCCCTTCGTAAACATGGGCGAGTCAAACTACGGAGAAACTGAGTTAAACATTTTGCGCCATCACTATGCCATGATACGCGCTATCACGCACCAGAATCCGTTTTCTCCCACACTGACGTCTATCTATTCGCCCGCGTTCCTAACGTCAATTTTTCAATCGACATTTTTTTCACATTACGCTTGAGACACTCATCACCAATAACTACCAAGAATTCCAAAACTCGCAATCAGGTACATTGTTTATGATAAGTTCAAGATCATTACCTTTTCGCCGTATAGAGATGAACATGACGACGCTTATTGTCTTGTGCGCACTATACTTTGGCACAGTAATGAACTACCCCGTTCTAAAAACGATTTTCAATCTTAGCGCCAATGTCTCTAACCCTTTGTTTGCCTATACCGCGCCGGTATTGCTTACCTGTTCATTTATCATCATTTTTTCATTGTTCGCTTGGCCCTATTTTTTCAAACCATTCATGATGTTCGTTATACTCACCTCGGCTGGTGCTCTTTATGCCGAAGTCAACTTCCAGACGCTGTTTGACTACACCATGATGGAGAGTGTGTTTGAAACAAACTCAACTGAGATCTCTTTCTACTTCAATATGACCACCGTGCTTTATTTGTTGGGCTTTGGAGTCTTTCCATGTCTCTTTTTGGCGATGGTTCGTATTACGCCCCACCGTAATTGGAAGAGTGCGTTTGTTGCCAGAGTTGGCATTTTGCTAATTGCCGTTGTCGGTATCGGACTCATTGCAGAGACCTGCTATAAAGATTATGCATCGGTAGGAAGAAACAACCACTACCTAAGTAAGATGATCATTCCCGCTCATATTTTTAATGGCGCCAAGTACATCAATAGAACGTACTTTGAAACAAAGCTGGCGTATCAACCATTAGGTACAGATGCACAAGTAGAGGCAACAGCCAATGGAAAACCAACGCTCATGGTGATTGTGCTCGGTGAGACTGCCCGAGCGATGAACTTTGCTTACAATGGTTACCGTAGAGATACCAACCCTTACACGAAAGAAAAAGGACTGATCGCCTTTCAGGATGTGTCGTCATGCGGAACATATACCGCACTCTCTGTGCCTTGTATGTTCTCTAACATGACCCGAGACTCATACAACAAACCTCGTGCGTCCGCGCAAGATAATATCCTCAATGTTCTGCAACATGCAGGAGTAGACGTACTGTGGATCGATAATGATGGTGGCGACAAAGGTGTTGCTAAGAACCTAGCCTATACCGCTATCAATGCTTCGTTAAAGAACGAAGACTGCAACGGTTCAACCTGCTTTGACGTTGCCATGCTCAAGGATGCTCAGGACTTTATCGATAACGGACTGCGCAACAAAATGCTGGTTTTACATACGATTGGTAGCCACGGCCCAACATACTGGCAGCGATACCCAGATGCGCAAGCACCATTCCAACCCGCCTGTAACCGCAGCGATATCGAGAATTGTAACGACCAGCAAATTTTGAATGTCTATGACAATACCCTAGTCTATACAGATTACGTGCTCGCTCAGGTTATCGACGAGTTACAAAGCGTCTCTGACCAATACAACGTCATGATGACCTACATTTCAGATCATGGGGAATCACTAGGCGAGAACGGGCTATATCTGCATGGCACGCCCTATGCTATTGCGCCCAAAGAGCAAACTCATGTTCCATGGTTTATGTGGATGCCAGATCAATATGCCCAGCAAAAAGGGATAAACAAAACGTGTTTGGAGCGTAAAGCTAAAGATAGCATCCTGTCACATGACAACTTTTTTCATAGCTTACTGGGCTTATATGGTGTTCGTTCCCAAGTCCATGATGCAGAACTCGACATTACCCAAACATGTCAAACAATTTCATAATGTTAGCCTAAGAGTGATTAAGATATGGAACAACAATTAGTCATCCGACGCACAGGTATCCTACGCATTATCTATACCCTTGTTCATAGCTATAATGGCTTCAAGTGGTTATGTAAAAATGAAGCGGCATTTCAACAGGAACTCGCGCTATTTATTCCCCTTACTGTGTTTGCATTCTGGCTTGACCTCCCCGCTACGCACACCTTACTGGTAATACTGAGCATGGTTTTTGTCCTGTTTGCAGAAATGGTCAATACCGCAATAGAAGCCATCGTTGACCGGATTAGTCTCGACTACCACCTGTTATCAGGTGTCGCTAAGAATATAGGTTCTGCTCTTGTTCTACTGAGCATAATAGCCAGTTTAACCGTTTGGGGAACCGTGCTGTGGTTAAGGTGACTCTATTGGCTGAAACTTAGATTTAGAGGATGATAAACCGCAGCACTAATGCGACATTAATAACGCCAGATGATTCTATCTGGCGTTACTATTTCCTGCACAATGCCTTTAGATGTTATTGTTCAAGTAATAAGATAGATCGCTTTATCCGACCCTAACTGGGTGATTAAATTGAAACTAAGCTTACGTTAACTTATTGAGTATCAATGTGAAAAAAATATTGCTGGTCGAAGACAATAGAGAAATTGTCGGTATTTTATTTGACTATTTCGAAAGTGAGGGGACGATCATAGATTACGCTAATAATGGCGAACTCGGATTGAAGCTCGCGCTGGAAAACACCTTCGATGTGATCATACTCGACCTTATGCTCCCTCGCATGAGTGGTTTGAGTGTGTGTGAAAAACTCAGAGAAGCCGGCAACGTCACGCCAGTACTCATGCTCACTGCGTTAGACAGCCGCGAAGATATGCTAAGTGGATTCAAATACGGTGCCGACGAGTACGTAACCAAGCCGTTTGATCTTGAAATACTTGAAGCCCGCTTGCATGCTCTGATCAAGCGCTATCGCAGAACCGTTGCAGATACTTGGCTTGAATTCGCCAATCTACGTATCGATCAAAAAACTCATCAAGCTTACCGAGATGGCACAAAGTTGACTCTCAACCCTACGACATACGCAATACTGGAACTGCTGTGCCAGCGAGCTCCTGACGTTGTCACTCGTGAGGAAATTATCTCAATGCTTTGGCAAGATAACGAGCCTGACACCGATATCTTACGTAGCCATATTTACAATCTTCGTAACCAGTTAGACAAACCTTTTGCTTCTTCTATGCTCGTCACCGTTCCCAAAGTTGGCTTTCGTTTGGAAAAAGCATTATGAGACCAATCAACAGGACCAGTACTCGCACACTTACCAGCCAGCTGGTATTTTTCTTTACCTCTGTCGCCTTAATCATGGGTCTAGCAAGCTATATTATCTTCTATGCGGCTCTGAATTGGTCTGAAGATAAAGTGGGAGAGCGGCGTATTGAAATAGATAAGAATGAAGCGATTCATCGTTTTCTTCATGGTGAACAAGGCGAGATAACGATAGACATCCTTACGCGAGCCTATGACGACATTAACCTTGTGCCAGAAAGTTACCGCAGACATTTTGAAGACAAAGAGGAGTTCGTTGGGGAAGTCGGTAGTGGTGAAGAATCACGCATGCTCTACTTTGGCTATTACATGAAGGACGGCTCCAAGCATCCCGTCATTTTGGTCTCTGACATCAATCAAATTGAGTTTGGGCTATCTGAAACCATCTTTGCCAGCCTTATTGTCATCACTAGTATCGCCGGGCTATTGGTCATATTCGGTGCCCTGCTTTCACGCATGTCACAGCGTTTAATCGCCCCACTTATTCACCTGACTGAGCGATTAACTGAACAAAGCGGCAACTCAGCACATCGATTCGAAATACCATCAGGTGCAGCATCAGAGTTTCAGATACTGGCCAATCAACTCAATAAAGATCGCCTTGAAATCCATAGCTTACTTAAACGCGAACAAGCTTTCGCCCGTTATGCCAGCCATGAATTAAGAACCCCGCTAACCATTGTAAAAGGCGCGAGTAAACTGTTAGAACGTAATTCATCTGATGACTTTCAACAGCGTCAAATCCAGCGTATCAACGAAGCGACGACCCAAATGAGTACTATGGTCGATGCTCTACTTGGTCTTGTTCGCTATGAACGTAGTGATGCAGACGCGCCTGTTAGGCAGGTAGATAGAGCTGAGTTTGACGCCATTATCGAAACCAATACCGCTCAAGCCAAAGATAAAAACATTGAGACAGCATTAATATTCCACCAAGCACCACAACTCAAAGCCGCCCCCGCTGTGCTCAACATGGTGATTGGAAACTTGATCCGAAATGCCATTGCCGCCTCTGACCAAGGGACAGTGACGCTTGAGGTCTCAGAGCACTCCATCAAGGTGACGGACGAAGGTACGGGGCTACACAAGACTTCAAACCATGATGGACATGGATTGGGGCTACTTATCGTCGAAGAACTCTGCCATCGATATGGTTGGACATTCACCATCGAGAATAGGATGACGACAGGTTGTGAGGCACGAATTTCGTTTAACCCTTGCTCTTAACTAAGCGTTAAGCCGCAATAATAGATATATCGTTATGCGAATGCAGAAGATAACCATTGCCTTAGAGATAAGCTCTCCCAGACTACCCAAAGATGGGGGAGCGAGTTCCCACCACTCTACCCTACGCTATCCTTTTGAATCTACTTCACTTCCTTAGTTTTGCTGGTATGCTGACAACGTTCAAAACGAATTTTTAACAAGGACGTAACAATGACCCAATCTACTGCCTTAGCCTATCAATGGCATAGTGAGATTTTTGAGTGTCAAACTAACGATATTGATCGTTTTTACCATTTGTTGGAACAACAGATAGAGCGCCTTGGTCTCTCCAAGAGCATATTAGGAACCTCAGGTGAATACCCTGTATGCCTCTTACAATCATCACAACACATTGCCTCTAATCCTAACTTGATGATTAGCGCTGGGTTTCATGGCGAAGAGGCTGCCGGACCATGGGGATTACTGCATTTTCTATCGAGTTTAGATCAAACTCTTTTCGCCCAAGTGAATCTGAGCTTACTGCCACTGGTCAACCCTACTGGCTTTGCCATTGGTCAACGATTTAATCAGCGTGGCGAAAACCCTAACCATGGATTTTACCTTGAAGATGGTACTCCGACGTCAGGGAAAGGAACATCCATCGAAGCAAAGATACTCATGGATCATACACCAACCCTGTTGTCCGCGAGTCGAGATGGAATACTGACCTGCCATGAAGATGTGTTATTGACAGACACCTACATCTATTCATTCGAACCACAGCAAACTCCGGGGAGTTTCAGTGAAAACTTGAGAGATACTCTCGGACAGTTCTTTCCTGTCGCAGCAGACGGGGAGATTGATGATTGTCCGGTTCAAAATGGCATTATTTTCAACCATTTTGACACCTCGTTTGAATCGTTTCTAGTGCAGCAAGGAAGCCGCTTCGGCTGCTGTAGTGAAACGCCTGGTCAACAGAATATCGACCAGCGCATTTTGGCCAATGCCGCAATAATGACGGAGTTTGTTAACATCGTTAAACGCGACTAGGCATCATTGCCCTTTAGATATAACAGCGAGCCTATTGAGCTCGCTTTTTTTACCCTCGAACCGGCTTCGTTTCCTAAATCAGGGAACGGTCAACTTCATCGGATAAAGCAACAAAAACTTGTTATATCTCGCTACCACTACCTATAATTGCCGCCATCACTCCAATGAGATTGCCATATACAATGATTACGCTTCACACCAACTTTGGTGACATCCAAATCGAACTTAACAAAGACAAAGCTCCTGTGTCCTCACGTAACTTTAAAAAATACTGTGAAGATGGTTTCTACAACGGCACTATCTTCCACCGTGTGATTAAAGGCTTTATGATCCAAGGCGGTGGCCTAACGGAATTAATGGACGAAAAGGAAACACGCGCTCCTATTACCAATGAGGCGAATCGCGGTCTAAATAACCTTAACGGCACCATTGCAATGGCACGAACGGATGCTCCACACTCTGCAACCGCACAGTTCTTTATCAATCTTGATGACAATGATTTCCTAGATCACACCGCAAAAACCAACAACGGCTGGGGTTATGCTGTGTTTGGCAAAGTGACAATAGGTATGGATGTCGTTTATAAGATTGCCGAGCTACATACGCTATCACGGATGGGGCATGATGATGTGCCAGCAGAGACGGTTATGATTGAACGGGTAACCATAGAAGAATAACAAGGCGTTGGGTAACACTGTCGATAATCTAGGCTCTACAAATCATCAAGTGATGTATAAGCACGAAAATTAAGGCCTATACCATCGCTTTAGTGCTTTTAAAGTACCGTCATGCGCTACTTAGCGATTGTCTAGCCGGCATAGTAAGCACAAAAAAGCGAGCATCAAGCTCGCTTTTAACTATCTGTTTTTAATTTAAATTACAGCAATTCAACCGATTGTTGGGCTATCACGAATTCTTGGTGAGTTGGCAAGGTATTAGCAAACCACGCATCATATGGTTTCCTCCAACAAACTTTTGGACAATTATGAGTTGAACGAAGCCGCTCCGCGGCAGAAACGAATAAGCACCAACAATCATACTCTTTAGTAACACCATCATGTTGGTGGTGTGTTACTGGAGAGAACACTATGACCCCGTCTGAAAAAGAGCGCTTTGACGCCTTATATCAACAACATCTTACCCAACTCAAGCTTCAAGGTAAGCGAGCCAAAACCATCTCTGCATACTCTCTTGCTGTGCGACGTATCACCGAGTACTTTGATCGGTGCCCTGATACCTTGACCATTGAAGACCTGCGACGATATTTCAGCCAGCTGATTGGTCAGGTCTCCTGGAGCACGATTAAGCTTGACCGCTGTGGGCTTCAATTTTTCTACAAACATACGCTCAACAAGCAGTGGGAATGGATCGGAATCATCAAACCTCCGAAAGTAAAACGTCTCCCGAATATCATTTCTCCTGAGCAAGTCGCTCAGATTATTAACACCACCCGAGAACCCCGTTACCGAGTGTTATTCTTAGCGTTATACACGATGGGGCTGCGGATTAATGAGGCTCTCAATCTCACCATCTCCGATATCGACAGTCACAATATGCAAGTCCATGTTCGTTATGGAAAAGGCGGCAAAGACCGACTAGTACCACTCCCCCACAGAACGCTTCACGCCTTACGCCGATACTGGTGTACACACCGACATCCCAAACTGTTATTCCCAAGCAAAGGTAAGTGTTGTGATGTCGCGTTTAATGATCAAGGAGCACAAAAAGCACTTAAACAGGTTGTACAAGAATGTGGTATTCATAAGCGAATTACCCCTCACTCACTTCGACATTGCTTTGCAACCCATCTCCTAGAGCAGGGGCTTGACCTGCGTTCACTGCAAATCCTCCTTGGCCATGCGAGTTTAAATACAACGGCTCGTTATACTCAACTCACACAACTCAAGTTACATGATGCTAATCAAGCTCTCAATCAACTGGCTAACCGCCTGCACCTCGACTGGGAGTTGACCGTATGAGCACTTTTATCGACCTGTTGCGCCAACATCGTCACGAGCTTGAACAAGACTATGGTCATCACTTTAACAGCGATATCAAGCGAGCCATCTCCGCCATGTTACGGTGTAAAACAGAGAAACAAGGACTCTCGCAGTGGTATTGCTCCCACTGCCACCATGATGACCGTCTCCCTCTCTCGTGTGGAAATCGTCACTGCCCGCAATGTCAGCATCGTACAACATCAGACTGGCTCGAAAGGCAGAAAAGTAAGCTGCTTCCAGTTCATTACTACATGGTAACCTTCACATTACCTTATGAACTGAGAAGCTTAGCTCGCTCTGCTCCCCGAGCACTTTATCAAACCATGTTCCGCGTGGCTTCATCTACGTTAAAAGACTTTGCTCACAGGCAAACCCAAGGTGAGCTGGGATTTACTATCGTCCTTCATACACACAGCCGAAAGCGAGAGCTACATCCTCACTTGCACGTTATCGTTGCGGGAGGGCAATATGATGCAAAGCGGCATCAGTGGTTTAAAGGAAAAAAGAATTACCTGTTTAATGAGTTTGCCCTCGCCAAGGTCTGGCGAGCCAGAATGCTAGAAGCAATCAATCAGACAATACCTGCGGTTTTACCCCGAGATGTTCCCTCAAAATGGGTCGTAGACTGTCGGTGTGTTGGGTATGGGTTACCTGCTCTGCAATATCTGTCGCGCTATCTCTACCGTGGAGTCTTGCCAGACAAAGACATCAAATCTGTCACAGAGAATGAAGTCACCTTCGAATATGTAGATGGCAAAACGAAACAACGAAGATCCCGAACACTTCCGATAACACAGTTCCTATGGTTGATACTTCAACATGTTTTACCAAAAGGTCTTCAGCGAGTCAGAGACTATGGTTTTCTTCGCGGAAACGCCCATCAACTCTGCCTACAAATTCAGTTACTGTTTTTATCTGCGAGCGAACTTTACCGCCCTGTATCTAGGACAGCACAGTCGAGAGTGGTACGTAGTTGCCCTTGTTGCCATCATGAAATGGCTTGTGTTGGAGTCAGCCGACCGAGTTAGCCGAAAGGTAGAAAGAACAAGGATAATGGAGACAGTCATGACAGAAGAGTCGCCTATGAATAGAGCTTAACAGACTGTTCAACTTAAGGTGTGAAGCTATCAAGCCTCACATCATGACACCGTTCGCTTTAAGAAAAGTTACATCTTATCTAAACGCTAAACTCATCAGACACAATTTACATATAAAGAAGAGGCTCGGGCTTGTTCAACTCTGAATAAAGCTGTCGGCTGCGCGACAGCTATTCTTATTTGTTACGATTTCAGGAACATGCAGTTTTTCAGATTAGTTCAGATAGGGCAAAGGAAGCACTGCACCCAACAGACGATGCGTATCGACTTAAGAAAACCACTTCTTCTAAACCAGCCCGATTGAAGACGCCTGTACAAACGCACTTTAGCCTAAGCAGTCTTGGTTCACATTTAGGTTAGATGCACTCAGATATAGAAATGGCCTAACAGTTAGTTGTTAGGCCATTTTACATAAATCAGTAAACTACATCACTCTTTCAATTTCTTAGCTTCAAGTGATTTATCAACTTTCGTTCTAGAAGAAATAAAACTATTGCGATTACCAAGAAATGTAATACCCAATTAGTTGAACCAATTATAAAATAAGTTAACGTAATAATCAGATAGTATCCTCCAAGAGCAAACCTGTTCAGTAGATTAAAACCAGGCACAGTACACCATTCGATAGAGTGTGGCCACCGCTTGAGTTCAACCATTGAGATAGAAACGTAGCCAATAAGAAATGCTATACCTCCAAGCCAAAGCACAGAATAGATACTGCCCGCAATGACGAACGAGTACAAAATAAACCAAGGGTGACGATAAGATTCGAACATAAGATCCTCTATTCACTACATTTCTGTTCCGCTCCAATCACATTGACTGCATCATTGACTGTATTAAAATTATCTACTGCTTCTGCAAGCGGTCTGAGCGCTGGATGAACTTGTTTAACCAACTCCGATACAATGCTTACCGCTGTACCCACGTACTCGTCAGGGTTATCACTATTCTGATATTCCATAGATGCAGCAGCAAACCCTAATGTAATACTAACTGGTGTCGAAATAGGATTGACCACAATTGAAGCCACCACCAATGCTTTTTTCTGTTCCGTTTTATCAAATGTATTATGATCCAATATGGAACTCTCACCAGCACTGCTAGCCAGAACTCCTTCTGCGGTTTGAGGGTGGGAGCGATTTAGCTCGTCACGCTGCATGTCTGTAACGGGAATCCAATCCCCGTTACTGCTTAGATCAAAAACATAGGACTCAGCTAACCCAAACGGATCTACCCATACCAAAGGATTACCACTCACATACCCATACGCCAATTGTTGACTTGGGTCACGCAGTAGTTGGCTCGCATTCAGTCCCGTAAACCGTATTAACTCATGCTGAATTTCTGTCGGCAAATAGGTGTTCTTGAGGCTCCAGTAGTCTGGCTGCACAAAACGGCTGGTGTGTGGGTTGTACCATCTTGCATCAAGGTGAACGAGCCCCGTATTACCGTCTGTGTAACCACCCGTGTATTGGTACGGCATCAACTGACCAAGCTGTTTGTTGGCGTTGACTCCAGCGTTTATCTTCCACTGCGTTTTGTCATTGTGTTTGCGGTACACCTGACCAAATGGGTTGTAACCTAAGCGCTTCCTTTGGGTGCCAGTATCATCCAGAACAAACGGTCATGGTGCACGTATAGGTTAGAATCACCCAGGGATAAAAATGGTCTAGCTAAAAAGCCAGACCACCCGAAAATAAGCAAAAGGCAAGAGCTGAACCTTATTGCTTTTCATTCTTACCTCTTACTTACTCCGAGAGCCAAAAGTACCCAACCAAATAAAGAGAGCTGCAATTACTAGCTCCTTGACTAGTTTTGCGTAGTAAGCAAAATTATCAGTTGATGATTTGCCTAACACAGCATGATTTCCGCCTCTTCCAAAAGACTCGCCCGAAGAGTAAATCTCATATGCTCCCATTAGAAAAAACATGGCAATCAAGAGCATTATAAGCCTAAACCCAAGCAGGAATTTTTTTTCTAAAAATACTCGAATAATTTTCATTGTTAACAACCCTCTTCCGGAGCGTTTTTACTAGGTGTTGATATCATGTTTGACAACTTCTCTGATAGATACTCTGAAGCACCTTTGATTAGATTTGAGACAGTGGAACCTTCTGATGCATTAGTAACCCCTTTAGCAATAGTTTCGAATTTACTCGCAAACTTAGCTCCTGTTAATATTGATACAGATTCCGTTATAATTGCTTTTGATGGCTCAGCATCCATGGATGCTGCTATTAATCCTGTAGCGCTTGCTCCAAATGCTGAAGCGACAGCTACAGGCTCCAACCCGATTGAAGCAAAAACGATAGTTGAAGTCGTAAGCCCACTGCTAACACCACTCATAGTATTTTGATCTAGCTCTGGGTTTAAGGCGCTCCCACTAAAGTGAACATTATCTAAATCACCATTCCACCAGTCTGAAATGATGTTAGCCAACCCAAACGGGTCAACCCAACTGAGTGGATTACCACTCACATACCCATACGCCAGTTGTTGGCTTGGGTCGCGCAGCAGTTGACTCGCATTTAACCCCGTAAACCGCATCAATTCATGCTGAATTTCTGCTGGCAGATAAGTGTTCTTGAGGTTCCAGTAATCAGGTTGTACAAAACGACTGGTATGTGGATTGTACCAACGCGCGTCTAAGTGCACTAACCCCGTGTTTCCGTCTGTGTAACCACCCGTGTACTGGTAAGGCATCAACTGCCCAAGCTGCTTGTTGGCGTTCACCCCAGCGTTTATCTTCCACTGCGTTTTGTCATTGTGTTTACGATAAACCTGACCAAACGGGCTGTAACCTAAGCGCATCGCTTGAGTGCCAGTCTCATCCAATACCTGTATCGCACTGCCTAAACGGTCATGGTGTATAAACAGGTTAGACGCATCGGCCCCTTTTGTCCCGCTGGCTTTCACAAGCTGTGACTTGCTGTCAGAAAGACTTTGATGCAGCACTTGCGCATACGGTAAGTTCGCTTGCGGGAGTAGCGTCAACGAGCGGAACACCTCAAAGCCATGGCCTGCTTGTTGCCACTGGCCTTGCTCTTGGCGACCATCATAATGACTGTAGAGAGTAATGACGCCTAATTGTGTGACACTGCTGGTGCTGCTTTGTCCTCTGCCTTTACCTTTGCCCTTCCCGTTATTGCCCTTGTGGCTGTTAGAAATGATATCTGGCTCAGAATCAAAGCTCATGGTGTGCTCGGTCATCACGCGCCTTGAGCGGGCATCATAGCCATACGACACAGCGGTGCCATCAGGGTTCGTTACATTGGTCATGCGTCCAAGCGCATCGTGCTGGTAGGTTTGTTGCTCCGTGTTATTGCTGACGTCAGTTAAGTAACCATTGGCATCGTACTGGTAGCTAAACCACTGGCTGTCGCTGTACTCATCGTCTTCACATTGCGCGTAATCACAGCTAAAACCAGGTAAGCGATGGCCTTTCATCTCCAACAGCTGATTGGCGTCATTATAACGATAGGTAAAGGTGTGGGTTTTGGTTTGCTTCTCAACTAGGTTGCCCGCGTTGTCCCACACATAATCGATATCTTCATTCGATGGGTAGTCCGCCGCAATCAAACGATTGACTTGGTCATACTCAAAGTACGCCCATTGGTCGCTATCATATTGCTCGGTTTTACGATTTTGCGCGGTGACGTTGCCTGCTTCATCGTAGCGGTATTCCAGTACCTCAATCGCTTCCCAGTTGCCACGCCAGCGATTGCCTTTGTACTCCTCCTGCTCAATAGTGATGTGAGTGATGCGATTGAGCGCATCATAGTCCAGGGTACGGCGGCTGTGGTTCGGGTACTCGATGTCGGTCAGGCGGCCATTGGCATCGTAGTTTAGCGTAAAGACCTGTGTGCCTTGGTCGGTCTCTCGCTCAATGTGGGTGATGTGCCCCTCATCGTTTCGCTGGTACGTCACCGTTTCACTGTCTGTCATCTGGCTGGCAATGCGTTCACCGATGGCGTTATAGGCGTAGGTAAAGCTTTGGCCTATAAGCTCGTTATCCACTCGGGTTAACTGGCTCGCGCCATTGTAGTGGTACTGCTCAGTGAGGCTTGGGCTGTGGATGCTGGCTAAGCGCCCTAATCCGTCGTAACTGAGCTGCTCACTCACCCATTGACCTTGCTGGCGGAACTCACGCTCCGTCACGTTACCACGTGGGTCATAACGATAGCTGATATCGGTGCCATGCTCGGGTTGGTAAGCGGTGGTCACTTGACCCGCCAGGTTGTAGTCATAGCGCCACTGCTCGCCTAACTCATTGGTAAAGCCCGTGAGCCTTGCCAGCTCATCGTAATCAAACGACTGAGTGGCCCCCAAGGGCGACGTCACTTGGGTGAGTTTATCCGCCGCATTGTACTGATAGCGGGTGGTCGCGCCATTCGCTTGTTCAATCGCGGTCAGGTTGCCAAAGCCATTGTACTGGTGCGCCGTGCTTTGGTGGCGTTGGTTGGTGTACTGCGCCACTTGATTGCGATAGTTGTATGCCCACTGCTCTTGGTGATTAAGCGCATCGCGTTGGTTGATTAATCGGCCTAGCGCATCGTATTGGAACTCCGTGGTGTTACCCATTGGGTCTGTGAGGGCGGTGAGCTGATTAAACGCATCAAATTGCTGCGTGGTCGCATCGCCTAGACGGTTGGTCACCATCACGGCGCGACCTGCTGTATCCAACTGGAAGCGTGTCGCATTGCCTGCTTCATCGATGCGCTGAGTAATGCGTCCTAGCGTATCTCGTACTTGGCGGGTTTGTTGCCCGAGCGGGTTACGGCTAGAAACCAATCGTCCCATGTCATCGTATTGATGCACCGTCGGCGCGTGATAGCCATTGACGGGGTCAGCCACTTCACTCACTTGGTTGTCTGCACTGTAGCGGTACGCCCACGTAAACCCTTCTCGGTCGGTATAGCTAAGGACATTGTCGTTGCCATCGTATTGCCAATGCTCGCCATGCCCTAACGGGTTGTAGGTGGCGGTTTGTCTGCCTGCGGCGTCATAGTGATAACTGTAACTGCTGCCATCAGGTAAAGTAACTTCACTCACTTGTCCGAGCGCGTTGTATTGATAGCGATTGACCGTGCCGAGTGGGTAGTGAGGTAATTGCTCGGTGAGAACACGGCCTTCGCCATCATAGGTGTAGTAACTGCCGCGCTGCTCACCGTCATAGGTGGTCATGACTTCGGCAATCATCTGGCCCGCAAGATTGTACTCGCGAGCAATAGTACTGCCATCTGGGTTGGTGGTGAGGCGCAGTAAGCCTTGTGAGTTATAGTCAAACGTCCACGTTTGACCCAGTGCATCTTGATAGTCAATCAATCGACCCAATAAGTCGTAGGTTTTCTGGCTAATACGACGATTACTCAGGTAGACCTGAGACTGGTTCGTATCGGTTTCGGTCTGAGTGACCACAAGTTGGGTCGGTTGCTGGTCATACTGCCAGGTTGTTTTCAGCCCAGCAGCATTAATGTGCAAGGTTTGTCTTCCCAGCGCGTCATACTCATAACGCGCTTCACCGCCCTCAGAGTCGGTCACGCGAGTTACCTGACCGAACGCATTGTACTCGAACTGGTGCTCACCGCCGACCGCATCACGTTGCTCTACTGGGTTACCTCGCCAATCAAGCACTCTGTTGAGACGCTCAACACTGCTGTTCGGGAGAGAGGTGGACGTGATATACCCCAATGGGTTCACCCCAAACTGGGTGCTGTTTTGGTTACCATCGGTGGACTGGATGATATGACCCAGTTCGTTGCGCAGGTAGTGAGTGGTATACGCGCCGCGCTCATTGTCATACACCGACGCCAGACGCCCCGCACCGTCATAACGGTACTGAGTGAAACCACCCAGCGGATTGGTGACCGCTTCCACTTGTCCATCAGCGTAATAACTCAGCGCTGTGGTGTTGCCTGTGCTGTCGGTTTCCGTTAAACGGTGACCTGCTGCGTCGTAGCTAAATGTTTTACTGACCTGTGTCCCTTCAATGTACGAGCGTATCAGACGATTACGGGTATCGTATTGATAGCGCCAGACCGAGCCATTGGGCTGAGTGGCCTGAACGAGATTGTTTTCCGCGTCATAACGATAGTCATAGGTATACTCTATACTGCCTTGAGCGCTCAGCATCACCACACGTTTAGTGGCGACTTTGTCTCTGGCAGTGTAGGTGTAGTGGGTTTCCACACCTGAAAAATCTTTGTGATAGGTGACTTGCCCATTGGTGCTGTAGCGCATGACCGACTCACGACCTAATGGGTCAATGATGCGTGTCGGGACATCTAAACTGCGACCATCCTCGGTCTGATAGTCATAACGCGTGGTGCGCCACTGCGCTTCAGGAGTCGACTCACTGCCTTCAGAGACCCATTGCACTCGTCCAATCGCATCGTATTGCATAGTGCGAACAAATGCATCGCCTGACTGAGTCGTCGCGCCAAAAGTTTCGATTCGAGTGGGGTATCCCAGAGCGTCATACTCAAACCGCGTGGTGTTGCCCGCCTCATCAATGCGCTCGACCAGTAGGTTGTCTTGCCAGCGCTCATCAATCACCGAACCATCAGGCAGGGTCACCGTTTCTACGCGGCCTTCTGGGCCATAATCGATTTGCGTGCTTTCGCCTGCGCCATTGGTGGTCGAGAGGATGCGGCCCAACTCGTCACGCACTAGCTCAGTTGCACGGCCTTCAGGGTCAGTAATGGACACAAGCTGATTGCGCTCATCATAACCATAGGTGGTCGCCTCACCGAGTTCATCGTATTCGACCAACAGGCTACCCTGTGGGTCATACTGCATGCTGACTTCGTTGCCCTCTGACTCATAAACGCGAGAAGTAATGCGGTTGTTGTCGTCATACTGATAGCGCGTGCGCGAGCCATTGCGATTTATCACGGTGGTGGTTTGATTGGCAAAGTCATACTCATAGCGGAAGTCATTGCCGTCCGCGTCGGTTTGAACGTCCACCACGGTTTTGCCGTCTTGTTGGCGATACTGATAGTTTGCCGCATTGCCTTCGCCATCGGCTTTTTGTGTTAACGCGAGCGGGTTCGCCGCATACTGATATTGGTAACGATGCACTTCACCGTCAAAACCTATCACTTCAGAGAGTTGGCCGCCTAGATAGCGATACTGTGCCACGCGTCCTGCCTGGTCACGCATCGAGGTTAAGCGTTTCCCAGAATAGCCAAAGGTCAAGGTACGACCCAGTTCATCGGTTAAGGACGTGGCTCGTTGTTGGCTGTCTCGCGCAATCTCGACCCAACGACCATCATTCGCTTCGATACGAATCAATAACCCATGACGGTTGTACTGATAACGCTCACCTGCTGGGATGATAATCGTCACCGAGTCGTTAACGCCGCGCTCAAAGCGGGCACGATTCCCTGATTGAGCAGTAATAGCGGAAGTCACAGGGTTGAGCTTAAACAACTCCCTCGCACCTTGCGGCGTGACCCATTTGACGTTGTACACGCCAATTTCATACTCTTGAGGAAACGCGGCGTCGGCGCTATAGACGTTCCGCGCTCGAAAACCATCAGATATCGCTTTCGCCGCCACCAACTCATCAAGTTTTTGCTGCGCGGCATTGAATTTCACTACATAAGGTTGCTTGGCCGCTTGCAGCTCGGCACTTTTTTCAGCAATAAGCTCTTGTACCCCAGGCTCGTTAATCCCAATCCTGTCGGCGTAAATCGTGTTAAGCGACACAATTTCAGCCTCAATCTCATTGATGATGGTCTGATACCCACTGACCACTTGTTGATTGGCCGCGATTTGCGGCGCAATATCAATATCAACACCCCAAAGAATGCGGGTATCTAACGCACTGTGCCAGCCAGCGCCCAGCGCCCACGCCGAACCTTGAGTCAAACGATGTTGACGCGTTAACGATAGAAGCGGATGTTCAAAATCATTTTCTCGGGTCACTTTACATCCCGAGTAAAGCTCGACGGGGCAACCCGTCGTGGTGCCATCCTGGGCTATCTGACTGGACTGAGTTTGCGTGGTTGTATTCGCACTCAACGCAGATTGAGTTTGGGCGTTGGTCTCGCTCGCCTCTTGGTCTGCGCTGCTTCCCCAACTGGTGATGGAATCCCAAATCCTTGAAAAGGTTTCACTGATAGAAGACTTAATCTCATCGGCGTCTTCTTCCTCGGGGCTGGGGCCTGAGTCACCGCCATCATTACATGAGCCATTCGCCGTGCCCGATCCACATTCATTATCAAAGCCATGATTCGAGTCTTCATCTTGCTCATCGCTAGGACCACCACCTGGTTCAGAGGAACCAGTGTCGGAATCTGGCCCTTCCTCAGCCCAACCAACGGGTGATGTCGCCACCAGTGCTAACCCTAGAAGTGATATCAAGGGAATGATTTTTGTTATTTTCATTTGATTACCTTTGCCAACTAAAAAGTTCGCCTAAAAGTAACAAATGTAATAGTTCAGGCGCTCAAAAAACCATCAAAGCGTGACGTGAATACATTTCATGAATGAGAGGCGGGGCATTTATGTGAACTAGTAATACCTCTGACACGAAGAAGCCCCTATAAACAGAGGCTTATGCAGCACTCAACCACAACATATTATTGCCCCATCAACACTCGGTTTGTTCGGACAGGGTTAAGGCCTCCTCCAGTTCAACACCGAGATAGCGAATAGTATTGTCCAGCTTGGAGTGACCGAGAAGTAACTGTACGGCTCGGATATTTTTGGTTTTCGCATAAATCAGCGTGGCTTTGGTGCGGCGCATGGAATGAGTCCCATAGCGGTTCGCATTCAGCCCTAACAGACTAGCCCAATTGCGAATGATGGTTCGGTAATAAGAGTAGCTGATGGGTTGATTATCACGACGCTGACTGGGAAACACGTACTCATTGGCGGGGAGTGCGGCAATGTCTATCCATTTACTCAGACTCTGCTGCGTGCGTGGCGTGATTTCAAATTGCACATCAGTCCCTGTTTTCTTCTGTAAGCAATGCCCGCGCTCCAACACCCTATTTTGAGCGCACACATCATAGACGTGTAAGTTAAGTAAATCACTTGCCCTCAATTTACTATCTATGGCTAGATTTAGTAGAGCAATCTGCATCCAGTTGTGCTCAAGTTCGAGTCGAGTTCTGAGCCGCCATATTTCTTCTAGCTTAAAGGGACGTTTTACCCCTGTGGATTTGGTCACTGTCAGTGTGTTCATTTTTGGCCTCCTTGTTTTTGATTCGCCAATAATGAAACTAGCCATCAGCTCAAGGTGAGACCAAGCTGCGCACACATTCCAGATAAGATTTTCTAAGGAAAAACGACGTTCAGCATTTTAAGGAGATCATCCCGCTAAACCGTTTCGGGGCATTTCTGAGCTAGAAGTAGCCCCGTGAAGGTTATGGACAAAAACGTTTTATATTTTTTGCTAAATTAGTAAATTACGGATTATCTTTAGTATCGAAAACTCAAAAAAAACTGGTCAGAATATCTTATCCACTACAAACGCTTCGCAATCACCGAAATACGCAGTCATATACGAAGAATCTCTACTAAATCATGGAAAAGGCGTTTATTCTAAATCGATAAAACTATTACCACAGGCACCCAGATCCCACTAGTTAAGTGTCAGTTACGATTGCCTACCCTCAGTTGGCGGTATGGCAATAGTTTACTTGATTCGAACATCGTATGACATCCGTAAACTCAGATAACATTCACTACTGGTAAACTATCTAATCTGCTCACTCCAACTAGGGGATTTAACTCTCTTCCATTGACTACAGGTAGCATTCATTTAGTACTACTCAAGCTGGTATTGATTGCCATCATGCAGGTCAAACTCACTCAAAATATAAATCAGTGCTCATAGAAAAGCCCCCCTAGGCACTCTCTATCAAATCCAATAAGTGTTGGAAACGCCTATCTTTAACTAGCTCAGGCTTAGCCTGCTCTATCAGGTCAAGTACATCTTCTAGATAGATGGGTAAGCCAATGGTGGTATCTGGCGTTACGAGATAGCAAAGCTCTAAAATCTCATCTGGGTAAGCTGACGTAATGGGCTCTTCCTGCCCATAGTCGTGAGTCAATTGTTGCGTCCAATATGGATCAAGTTGGACTGGAGCTAAGCACCATTTAGCGCACTCAAGGAGCTCTGGCAGTGCTTCCTTTGAGTGAGTTAAAAGATTAATCCATGCTTGAATTTCAGCCTTTGTTCGCAGTTTCTTTTCTCTAGGCCAAACATTATTGATAAACGGAATTACACGTTCTTTCCATTTCCCACCATCTTTCTTTCCTGCGACCCCTAAATAATGAATAGCCTCACACCTCTGGCTATTCTTCATATTTCGAATGCTCTTCTTGAAGTCTTGTGGAACCAAAGCGGCGGGAGCAACTTCATGTGGCATTCCAAGCTCAGTGATTATTTGGGCTGCAACCTTTCTCTCACCCTCTCCCCACGACCACTTATATAACTCAGGAAACAGGTGCTTCAGATGTTCTTGAATATGTTCAAGCAAGACTATATTTGGCACCATACTCCTCGAAATAAATCCATTCCATGCTGGCTCTGAGTTTTCATGCTTTAAGTCGAACCAAGGGATTACATTGTTAACAGTCCAATCTGAATCAAACCAAAGCATCCAGTCAACGAACCGAGATAACATAACAACCGCATGATCTTGCCCCTCTCCACCCAAAGAAGTTAGCTTGCCAAATCTGCTTTTAATGAAGTCAGGAACACCCTCTCCCCTCTCTAAGTTCATAGCCTGCAATTGCTTAAAGAGACATCCAGTCAACTTACCCGCAGGGCTATTGATAGCGTGACCATACGTTCTACGAGATAAATTCAAGCTTCTACCTCCCCTTGTGGTATCCACTATAGAGCTCTTAGCTACATCTTCTTCGGACTGCCATATGGCATCAACGAACTCATCAAATGCAAACCATAGAGCCTCTTCGTTATCTTTTAGCATCGTGACAAGAAACTTATCGAACCAAGAGCTCAAGGCGTGACTGATTTCCGTCAACACATCTTTAGGTAGTAAACCTAGTCGACGAAGGAGTACTCGATGAGTTGTAGAGTCATCTATCTCAGGCCAATCCTGTAGGATCTGCTTCCAGTAGCCAATTGGATGCTCATCTTTTTTTGCTAGATATAAGAGTGCAGCGAGTGCCTTTCTTGGCTCCTGTTTAACTAGACCAGTAAATGGAACCTTATTAACGAAACTTCTGAATTCTCTTGGTCCAATCGCATCAATAGCTGCAATTATTTTGTGAGCTGGAAGGTCTTCAATCGAGTCAATTGATTCATCTTGACTGACATGACTAACTTGTACTCTTCTTGGTTCAGCAAGGCTCTTAACGCGCGCGTCAGTAACTCGGTCAAGTGCAGGCACTAGAGCATCGTAAGTGTCCAGAAGATTGGCAGGGATCACCCTGATCCGCCCCAGCAGTTTTGGACACCGAGTTAAGTGAGTACAATCACTAACGAGGTGAACAATGACAACTAAGAAAACTAGAATTAAACATTCCCCTGAATTTAAGGCAGAAGCCCTTAAGTTAGCGGATAAAGTAGGAGTAGCTGCGACAGCAAGACAGCTTTCTCTACATGAATCTCAAATCTACGGGTGGCGGAAGAACTCGAAGAAAGACACCAATACTAGTCAGCGAGAGCAAGAGCTAGCCGCAGAGGTTGCCAAGCTCAAAAGGCAGTTGGCTGAGCAAGCAGAAGAGCTAGAAATTGTAAAAAAGGCCGCCACCTACTTCGCGAAAAATCTAAAGTAAATTTCTATGAATTTATGCTCGAACACCTGCTGAGCTTCAGTATTGTGCGTATGGCTAAGGTGTTCGGGGTATCCCGAAGTGGGTTTTATTACTGGGTTAAGCATCGCCATAAGGCCATCCAATACGAGGCAATTCGCCAAAAGCTTGATACAAAAGTCAAAGAAGCTTTCAACAACAGCAAAGGCCGAGATGGCTCAAGGCGTATCCAAAAAGAACTGTCTGAGAGCGGTGATAACTACAATGTTAAAACCATTGCTGCCAGTATGAAGCGTCAAGATTTAACGCCGAAAGCTGCTCGCAAGTTTAAGTGCACTACGGACAGCAAGCATCAAATGCCTGTTGCTCCAAACCTGTTGGCTCAGAACTTTAGCGCATCGGCTCCGAATGAAAAATGGGCTGGAGACATCACCTATATAGCCACAAGCGAAGGCTGGCTGTACTTGGCGGTAATTATTGACCTTTACTCAAGACAAGTAATTGGATGGTCTATGGATACCAGAATGACGGCTACGCTGGTCTGTGATGCGCTATCAATGGCGTTGTTCCGTCGCGGATTCCCCGAGCAGGTTATCGTTCATAGTGATAGAGGTAGTCAGTACTGCTCAAAAGATTATCGAGATCTCATAACTGCTTATAATCTAAAGCAAAGTATGAGTAGGAAAGGAAACTGCTGGGACAATGCTTGTGTTGAGAGCTTCTTCCATTCTATGAAAGTGGAAGCGATACAATATGAGCCAATTATGACGAGAGACCAGATGCGCCAAACGATCTTCGAGTACATAGAGGTTGATTATAATCGGACGAGAAGGCACAGTGCTCTTGGGTATCTAAGCCCAGTTAACTTTGAACAGCAAAATGTCGCTTAATGAAGTGTCCAGTCTGGCTGGAGCAGATCATTCTTCGTCACTGGTTTGATGCAATGCTAAAGCTAAGAAATGAACTTTACCTCCTACCAGCTGATAAACTAACCACTCCCCTGTTTTATTTCTTGAACCCCATTCAACCGAGTTTATGACTTCGGTTTTAACAAACATCGCTAAGTGGTCATCCCGCTCAGGATACTTTTGCCTAAGCAGATCAATTGCACTGACAATGGAACTGTCCTCTGCATAGGTTTGCTCAAGATAACGCTTAAAGTTAAATATAACTTCAAAGTTCAGACTGTGATGCACGTGATACAGCTTTAGACCTTTTAAGGGCGAGCCTTTACCATTGAAAGGCTTATATTTGGGTTTATTTACTTCCACTAACCTCATTCGGTCTAAAACTTCAGAGTAAATATACGGATACAATTTATCTTGTAGCTCAACACATTGATGACTGCAAACCATCGATAGCTGATGGACTATTAAGTCTGAAAAGCTAGATTCTGGGCAATAGAATGCTAGTGCCTCGTGAACTTCGTCATAAGCATCACGCAATTTTGACTCATCAATGTCACACTTAGATTGATATTTGATAGCATCCAAGTGGGAAATAGACCTGATGATATGATCTCTAAATTCATTCATAATCGAAAATACATAGACGCCTGTCAAGGTGTGAGCAACGCAATGACCAAGCCACCGCATTTCACCTTAAACACTAAACCCACCGCAAACCAAAAATGCTACACGTTGCGAATCACTCTTAAACAGTTTGTATGAAACCGTCCGTCAGCCTCCCAATAACTTCAGAAGGACTTGTATCAAAACATCCGCAAGCTCTGAAATTGAAGGAAAATCCACAAAAATAGAAGTTAAGTAATCATGAGCTTTGATAGCTGCTTCTTGGTCATTAACGAATGATTCAAGCTCTCTGCTAACTAAGTCTGCATTATCTGAAATGTAATCCAATACAGAACTACGCTCCTTTTCAGAAAGTTCCTCAGTTGCTTTAACTGTATCCGTAAATTTTTTGAGGGTTGTAACTTTAAGCTGTTCAAAGTCTATACCGTTAGATGTGACCATAAATGGTTCGGGATCTTTACCTTGCTCGGTAACAACTTCGAAGCCTTCAACCGACTTCTTATAGTATTCTTCTTCCACTGTAACCTCCTTGTTCCATAGACCTGTAAAGGTGATGAGCAACGCAATAGCAAAACCACTGCATACCACCTTAGAGACTTAAACCAACGCATAGTGAAAATGCCACACCTTGCGAATCACTCTTAAATGCTTGTATGGATAATAAGCTCTCCAATCGGGTAAGGTGAGACCCAGACTTTAGCTGCAACTAAAGTTCTTCTATCTGATAGTTCGATTAAATGATGGCTCCTCTATCGAGAGACCGATAACAAGTACGAACGTCAGATAGAACTCCAAGCACCACACTCGAATAGTCTTCTGGGTCTCGAGCCCGCATTTTCAAGCAAGAGTTAGCTTATTATGAATACAAACACACTTCAAAACATTAATGTCGGTGTTGATACTGGCAAATCACAGTTAGATATTTATATTCGTCCTCTCGATATTTACTTCACTGTTCCTAACAGTGACAAAGGCATTAAAGAGGCCGTCAAAACTATCGCTAAACACCATCCTCAACGTGTCGTGATTGAAGCTACTGGACGATTAGAAATGCCCTTCATCCTTGTTTGTGACCAAGCAAAGTTACCCTATGTCATCGCTAACCCATTGAGGATAAAAAGGTTCGCTGGTGCTATCGGACAAAGAGCTAAGAACGACCGTTTAGACGCCGCTCTCATTGCCCACTATGCCGAAAAAGTCCAGCCTGAGCTAACCAAACTGAAAGCCGAAAACATCCGACTAATGAGTAACTTAGTAACAAGGCGTAATCAGTTACTCTCCATACAGACCATGGAACGAAACCGACTTCAAATATTGCCAAAGAACATCGCTTCAACCATTACACCCATCTTAACCGCTCTTAAAAATCAAATTGAGAAAGTAGAAACTAAAATCACTAAGCTCATCGATACCTCACTTGAATATCAGAATAAAAATGAGATACTTCAAAGCATGCCTGGTGTCGGTAAAATACTGGCCGCATCAATCATTAGCAACGTCCCAGAACTTGGTTACATCACCAATAAACAAGCCTCTAGCTTGATTGGCGTTGCACCCATCGTTAGAGAAAGTGGTCGTTACAAAGGAAAGCGCATAATACAAGGCGGTCGGACTCAGGTTAGAACCGTGATGTATATGGCGATGATGTCTGCTATCCAATGTAACCCTGTTTTTAAGACCACTTATGAACGATTACTTGCGGCAGGAAAACCCAAAAAAGTTGCCATAGTTGCCTGCATGAGAAAGATGGTTGTGATCTTAAACTCGATGCTCAGAGACGGTGTAATGTGGGATAACAATAGCGCCAAAAATTAACTATTGACGCCATAGTCTCTTGTTATGTGCGTGCTAATTCTACGCTCGTAATCTCAGTGCCTATTGGTAGGTCTTTGATTTTCGAGTAAATTGCGCCAGTTGCTTCTAACTTGCTTAGAAAAGGCAACACCTGCAAATTTCCTACACTTAACTCGCCTCCTAAGCAGGGAGGAATTATGAAGTCATAACACTCATTTTCGGAAAGCATCAATCCTTTATCACGAGCACCTGTCACTAGGCTAACCATTAGAAATTGCTCCTGCCCTTGCTTCGTATTTAATATCGATTGAAGTTCGATTTTATCTGCAGCGATAACAGTTAATGTTCCTTCTAACATATCGAAGAAATATATGCCCTCATTAGATTCAAAGAACATATCTCCAAATAAATTTGAAACAAGGAATGTTTTCTCTGAAAAATCTAGCCAATTCCAAGTAGCTAAACCTTTGCAAATATCACTTGCATCGGATGTCAATAAAAGCATAAATTCCTCTCTAAGCACATAACGCGCGCATTAAGGCGTGAGAGCCGTGACTACTGTGCCACCTGCAAACCACGATTCCCTGACCCGTCTAAAGTAGGCCACGATATAACGTAGGCTCGAATCGCTCTTGAATGCTTGTTATGCGAAAGTCGACAAGGCTGATTTGTACGCATTTCTAGCCTCGGGACTTAAGTAACTGTCCATGCCTTGAAACAGCTCAAATAGTTCAGCACCATACTTGAGCTTGAATTCCTCACTGCTATATACAAGCTCTAGCTCGTTAGCGACCGTTAACTCACAAAACAATTTCACCATTGCACTGTCAAGCTTGAAGGTTGAACCTGTAAATCTGTCTTTGAATTGGATTTCTGGCGTTTTGCCAAATTGAGGAAATACATAGTCTCGATCGCATGAGCAATACAAGTAAACTAGAGCTTCTTCGTCACAACCAATAACTCGTGCTATTTCTTGGCGCTGACTTAGCGACACCATATTTTCATCGAAACCCGCTGTTCCATAAGCAGCATGAAAGAGACCTGCAACTTGAAGTAATTCGCTACTACCCCAGTTCACTAGAACTTCTTGAGTCCCTTTTAAGTGCGCTTCCAATGAACCGTTAAGGTGCTGAAAGTCACCCGCACCAAGTTCTTGAAGCATTCCAAATTTATCCATAAATCTCAATTTCCTTTAGGTCGCATGTAGCCCAATTAAGGGGGGAGCAACGCTATCACCTAAACCTAACGCATTGTGCCATAAACACTAAACTGGCTTGAAGTGAAAGCGCCAAGCGTTGTGAATCCCTCTTAAATGCTTGTTATGTGTAATTGTCTACCAGTCTTATTCTCAGTAATCCTCGATCTTTTTGAATTCAAACTGAACCTTAGATACTTCATGAATTTGACAACCAATAATCTCAGCTGCGTTCAAATCAAAGAGGACAATATTATGCCCGTCAGCCAATGAACTTTTATACGCTATACCGTCATAGCCTTTAGATTTTACAAATTCGGATATAATTTGTGTTGCTGCGTAGTCTGACTTTAAATCTGAGTTTCTCACCGGTTTGGAAAAAGCGTTATCAATGTCCGACCAAACTGCCTTAATTTTTTCTTCTTCCGTTGGCTCAGTAAAGTAAAAATGAAGATTACTAGTACCTTGCTCCACAGAAAAGTCTAATATTTTTAGCTCCTTGGTTGTTTTAAATACCCCTAGTGAAACAATAGCACCTAGCCAAGGTCTTACTTCAGACATCGCAGTTTCTTTATTTGTAGCCACATAAAGACAAGGAATACCTTTAGAATTCGCTCGTCCATCTGACGCACTATCTTCTAAAGGTTTCATTCTTGAATGAGGAAACGGGCAAGGGATGTCATCGACATGGATATCTTCGCCTGTATCAGGATCATGCTGGTACAATGGCTTCCACGAATGTCCATTTTGCGCTCGCCATACACACTTCCCTTCAGGTATAACCAATTCCCTTTCTTTACACGTATCAACAATTGAATTTAGAAACAGCTGAGACTCTTCATCAAGAATGTATCTCTGTTTACGATTTACCGCCCAACTAAATATTGAAAAGCTTCGCCAAGAACTAAAACTCATTAAATATCCTATAGTTACACATAACGCTTATTAGACGACAAATTGTCGTTTTTTATCCTTCAGCAATGCTGTCATTTTCATATTAAATCAACTGATAATCAATAAGTTATGACACATAACGGGAGGTTAGGCTTCAAGATGTCGCCTAATGACGGGAGTGAAGAGTTATCAACTCAATCGAATAAGTTTTAGTTGGGTAAACGCACGCCCTCTGAATTGTGTAGAGTATTTAATCTAAGTGGTTTTGGGGCAAAAGTGATTCAGGCATTTCTGGTAGCCCAAGTGGAATGGTGTACGTTCGTTTAGGCTATGCCATATTTCTTAGTAGACTTGTAGCGACCAACAGCCAGTTCACAGCTTTCCTTGTACTGCCAATGCCATTTGTTTGATAATAGGTCCTTCCAACCCAAGACTATTACGATTAAGGTTTGCATCGCTCATATTTTGAACATGCGATAACCAAGCTCGATAATGGCTCTCGGAGTTGTTTATAGTGCTAATACGTGAGCGCTGCGTTTTGATTGAGGCCCAATTTCTATGGCTAGTGTCAACATGCAGGTGGTAAAGATACGACACAAAAAAGGTCGCGCCAATGGTGGTTAGCTTATCGCCACCATCAAATGAAAATGTATGTCGTTCAGATCCCTTGTTTGGCATTCAATTTACCCTAGTATATTTTCCCTAAAACGCGCTAATGTTAGGCATTAGGAAAAACAGGTCAATCTAGCGATCGAGGTTTTATTAACGGCTCTAGCTCAAAATCACTTCGGCACAGATCAGATACGATCACGAAGTGGAAGACTTTCATACTCATAAGTTTGTCGTTGGGATGTTGTAACCATATTTATAAAATTGCTTACCAAGACTAGACAGCATCAATATGCTTCCTAGCTTTTTCGCGATTCCCAGCGAGATGAGTAGAGGTTCTTCCGGAATACCAAATTTTTTGTCCCATTCGCCAAATACCGCCATTGACTCAACAGTTTTAGGTATAGACAGAAGTGCTGGGATGGAGCCTGAGTGAGCTATTAGAAGCAAATTATAATATGAATCTAAGTCCAGCTTCCCCTTAGCCAAAGCTGCTACCAGGTTACCAGCAATTTTAGCTCGAACTGTTTTATGTCCATCGATAAGAATATCGAAAAGTGTCTCTGATGCATCGACTCCTAAATCACCGCTTTCAAAAAGCATGGTCTCAAACTTCTCGATTTCTGAAGAGTCCATGACTGAAACCGCATCTATAAATGACAAATAATTTCTTTTGACTTTATTTGCTCTGTATACATCACATATATTCCGTATCTTCAATGCATGTTCTACGATTGGAACATTTTTCAACAACTCATCTTCTATGAAGAGGTCAATCACAATTTCGCCATAAGAGGCAATATCCTTTTTAGCGTACCTGACAGTATCTATGATCGTTTTAAGTTGTTTTGTCATTTAAATAGTCCGAGGGTTTGAGTTCACATCTGTTTTAACTCATTGTTTTATTGAGATTATAATCAGTTTGACACTTAGTAAAAGCTAAAATGGCAATAATGTAAATAATTGCCATGCACCTCTAATTTTCGATTAGAAAATCTATCGCAAACTCTCGATGTGAGACTGGTGAGGTTAGATTTCGCTGTTACGAAATGGGGCAGAAATAAGTCAGCTATACCCTCATCTACTAAACCAAGATAGTATTGTCCGTGATAGTTTAACCAACATATAAAACAGAAAAGCGAGCCACTTGGGCTCGCTTTTAACTATCTAATTTTAGAATAGATTACAGAAGCTCTACCGACTGCTGAGCAATAACGAATTCTTCGTTGGTTGGGATGACCATAGCCACTGCGTTTAGTATCTCTGACTTAGCAATAATGCCTGCTGCACCAAAGCGTGCGTCTTCGTTACCCTTCTCGTCTTCGATAAAACCAAGTAGGTTTAGGTTTTTCAGAATCTCACGGCGAATAGGAAGAGAGTTCTCACCAATGCCACCAGTAAAGATAATTGCATCTAAGTGGTTAAGCGGGATCAAGTATGAACCAATGTATTTTGCTACGCGGTAGGTAAATACTTCAAACGCAAGCTTGGCGCCTTCGTGACCGTTTTCCATTGCTTCTAAAATGCCACGTGCATCGGATGTCAGGCCAGAGACACCTAGGAAACCTGATTTTTTGTTCAGAGTTTCGAATACTTTCTCTTGGCTCCAGCCCTTCTTCATTAGGAACTCAATGATACCTGGGTCAAGGTCACCTGAACGTGTGCCCATCATTAGGCCTGCTAGCGGTGTAAAGCCCATTGATGTATCCACTGATTGACCATTTTCAATCGCACATACAGACGCACCATTACCTAAGTGAACAGAGATAAAGCTTGCTTGTTCCACTGGTTTGTTAAGCATCTTAGCTGCTTCGCGGCTAACGAAGTAATGGCTCGTACCGTGGAATCCGTAGCGACGAATACCGTACTCTTTGTATAGCTCGTTAGAGATTGCGCCAGTGAACGCTTTCTGTGGCATTGTTTGGTGGAAAGCCGTATCAAACACAGCAAACTGTGGCAAGCTTGGGAAAGCTTTCATAGATGCTTCGATTCCAAGCGCGCCAGCTGGGTTGTGGAGCGGAGCTAGGTCTGACAGGCTTTCAATTTCTGCTAGAACTTCGTCATCAATACGTACTGTCGAAGTGAATTTTTCGCCGCCGTGCACAATGCGGTGGCCAACGGCCACTAAATCATTGCTGAACCCTAATGTATCTATTAGAGCAACGATACGATTAATCGCGTGTTGGTGGTGGTTGTCCGGTGCATCAATGGCGTCTTCGGTTTTTTCGCCATTGTACTTCCAGCTGATTACAGCTTCCGGCAAGCCAAAGCACTCGCCCAGACCGCTAACAATTGCTTCACCCGACAGAGAGTCGATAACGGCAAATTTTAATGAAGAGCTACCTGAGTTAATGACCAGCACAAATGTGTTCGACATGGATATGTTCCTGTTTCAGACTGATTGATGAAGCGTCACACTTCTATAGTTTTGTGGATTCCATTATTCAATATTTTTTGAATGTTTCAACTTTATTTATACTTATTCAACAAAACAAACAAACTTTTGTTGATCTATCGCAAATGGCTATTTAATTTGAACTCAAAAATTAATGTGTTTTTTGTCATTTTGGGATAGTTATTCGTCATCCTTCTCTGTTTCACGGTATCGATTGCCACGTATATCTCAGGCCACTTGTCGCTGTTGGCTAGCCTTTGACGAACAAACATAGTAAAACAGGATCAAAGGTAGAATTAGCCGTGCCTAACTCACTAAGGGAACACAATGAATATTGGTGCTGTATCAAAGCTAACCGGATTATCAAGCAAATCTATTCGTCTCTATGAAGATAAAGGGCTCATCACTGCTCCGCACAGAAGCGAGTCTGGCTATCGTGAGTATTCAGATCAGCATGTTCAGGAACTGAATCTGATTTCTAGAGCGAAAAACGCTGGATTTTCTTTAATTGAATGCAAGGAATTGGTTCAGTTAGCGCACAACTCCAATCGCAAAAGCAGCGAAGTTAAGGCAAAAGCGAAAGAAAAACTGCACGAAGTGGAAATCAAGATTCGTGAACTCCAAGAGATCGAACGTCAGCTTAAAAAGTGGGTGTCTGCATGTCCAGGCGACTCAGGCAGTAGCTGCCCTATTATTGAAGATCTCACCAAAGCTGAATAAACCTCGTAACACGAGGCTTATTCAACATTGATTGGGCTTAATAGTAGGTACACATACGTTTACCGCCAACTTCAACGATGTTAAACGGTGTTTCGTAAATACTTTCTAAGATCTCGGCCTGAATCACTTGCTCCACACTCCCCTGAGCGACAATTCGCCCTTTCTTGAGAGCGATGATGATGTCTGAGTAGCACGCGGCAAAGTTAATGTCATGAATCACAACAACTACCGCCTTGTTCATTTCATAAGCCAGTCGTCTGATGTTTTTCATGATTTGTAATGAATGCTTGATGTCCAAATTGTTGAGTGGTTCATCCAGGAAAACATAGTCCGTATCCTGTGCCATGACCATAGCAATAAATGACAATTGGCGTTGCCCACCACTCAGTTCATCCAGATACTTATGCTGAATGTCGCTTAAGTCGAGATACTCGATCGCTTTGTCGATAATCGACGCGTCATCCTGATTTAGTTTACCTTGAGTGTAAGGAAAACGACCAAATGAAACCATTTCTCTTACGGTAAAGCGCATGGTTATGTTATTCGACTGGCGCAGCACTGCTAGCCTCTTTGCAAGCTCCCGACAGTCCCATTCGCTGACCTCTTTACCATCAATCATGACATGACCCTGATCTTTCGGCACTAAACGACTCGCCATAGATAACAAGGTGCTTTTCCCTGCACCGTTGGGGCCAATGATTGATGTTACTTGCCCTTTATCAAAGTCAGCACTGGCGCTATCAACGACGGTGAATTGGCCAAACATTTTGGTAAGACTTTTTAATGAAATCATAGGGAAGACCTAAACAATCTTGTTGCGCAGCAACATGGTTAAAAAATAGATACCGCCGACAAAGTTGATCACCACGCTAATCGTGGTTGAGAAATCAAATAGGTTCTCAACAATCCACTGACCACTAAGTAGTAGAGCGATAGATAGCAAAGACACGCCACAAATGAGTATCTTGTGCTGGTAAGAAGAAAACAGTTCTCTTGCTAAATTGGTCACCAGCAGACCAAAGAACATAATAGGACCAATCAACGCCGTCGATATCGCTATCAACGCTGCACTTAAAACGAGAACTTGCATAGTGACTCGCTTAACATCGACACCTAGGCTAGTGGCGTTATCTCTATCAAGCCAGAGCACATCTAACACACGACTAAGCCGATAGAGCGCAATACTGATCACCGTGAGTAGTGGCAAGCAGTAGTACACCAATTCAACTTTAATGTTGTTGAAGCTGGCGAACATATTGGCTTGCACACTGGCGAAGTCATTCGGATCCATAAGCATGGTAAAGAATGAAGAAATGCTGCTAAACAATTGACCAAGTATCACGCCAAGTAGCAGAAGCACCATTAGATTGTGGCTCTTGCCCTTAAAATAGAACGTAAATAAGAGCAAAGAGAAGCCCATCATCACTAATACCGACAGGCTAAAGTTGATGTATGCGTTGAGAGCAATGCTACTCATGCCACCAAATATCACCACCACCAATACCTGAGTAAACATATAAAGGGAATCAAACCCCATAATACTTGGTGTCAAAATACGGTTGTGAGTGATAGTTTGAAATACCAATGCCGATTGACCAATGGCTATCCCAGCCGCCACCATTGCCAGCACTTTAGGGATTCGACGAGACAAAAAGTATTGATAGTTATCACTGGTAAGCCCGATGCTAATAAACATCGCACACAGCAAGATGCAGCTAAACGCAACAGCAATTAACTTATAGCTATCACGCATTTTTTTGCCCCTTAAGAATAAAGTAAATAAACACTGAGCCACCAAGAATGCTGATGATGGTCGAAATAGGAATTTCATAAGGGAAAATGATCAGTCGTCCTGCTAAATCGCAGCAAAGGACGATTAATGCGCCAAGCAAAGCGGTAATTGGAATATTCTTACGCAGGTTATCCCCACAGAATTGGCTCACCAAGTTAGGCACAATCAAACCTAAGAATGGCAACATACCGACGATCATTACAACCGTTGCCGACATGACCGAAACAAGCAGAACGCCTAACACCAAAACTTGCTGATAATTGAGGCCTAAATTGGTCGCAAAATCTTTACCAAGTCCAACCGCGGAGATTCGTGTCGCATATAGATAGCTGAGAATAGCCACAGGTATGGCGATATAAAGGAGCTCAAAGTCACCTTGGAGCAAATTGGCAAAATTGGCGATAGTCCAGCTAGAAAGGTTTTGTAAGGCGTCGTATTTGTAGGCGATAAACGTTGCCAGTGAATTGATCACGTTACCAAAAATGATACCTATTAACGGGACAAATATGGCGTTCTTAAATTGCACTCGATTAATAAACTGAACAAACAACAAGGTTCCTGCCATCGAGACCGAGAAAATCAGCCATAACTGTTGCCCGTTACCAAATAAAACCAGACTCAACACGTAGCCGAGCATTGCACACTCGACTGTTCCCGAGGTTGAAGGTGAAGCAAATCTATTCTGGCTAATTTGCTGCATGATCAATCCAGCAATACTAAGCCCTGCTCCAGCAAGCAATACAGCCATCAAACGTGGAATACGGCTGGTCATTAACAATTGCCAGCTTTGACTATCTCCAGCAAACAACAAAGAAGGGGTCAGTTTCCCAACCCCAACAAATAGTGACGCGATACCTAAAACAATCAGTATCAGCAATATCTTTTTCACTTTTGGCCTCATCAGCACAAAACCTCAGGCGACGACGCCCGAGGCTGATTAATAGTTATAGTTTTTGGTGATTAGTTTGCTGCTGATACAGACGTAACGTCAGCGATCATTTGCTCAGTTGCTCGGATACCCGCAACAGATAAATACCACGCATTAATGTCCAAGTAAGCCAACCGTTTTTGCTGGTAAGCTTGTGTCGATTTCACGAGTTCATTTTCAAAATCTCGTTGAACGGTACTGCCCTTGCCTTTGTTGATCAGTAGATCTTTATCAACTACTAACAATGTGGAGGGATTCTTTTGGCTGATAAATTCGTAAGACACCAAGTCTCCGTGGCGGCTTTCTTTAATTCCTTCAACGGTCTCTTTGAATCCGAAGTCACTATAGATAGCCGAGAATCGAGACTGAGAACCAAAGGTTGTAATATTGCCACCAGCACTCATCACTGTCAGCGCGTCAAGTTGTTTGCTTTGGTTAGCCGTACGAATGTGGTTGATCTGTTGTTCAACTTGTTCAATTTTGCTTTCAATAATCTCTTGTTTATCAAAAACTTTTGCTAGATTACGCCACTGCTGTTTGGTACTCGCCCAGTACCCCTGCTTTGAATCGATATCGTAGACAATAGTCGGCGCAATTTCTGATAGCTCTTTGTACTTTGGTGCTGCACGTGAACCCACAATAATGAGATCGGGTTTCTGGGTATATATCACTTCAAAGTTTGGCTCGTGAAGACTGCCCGCTGACACAAATTGATAATCTCGATATTCAGCAAGGTAATCAGGGAACATACTTACCGTAGACAGTGCCACAGGTTCAACGCCCAGTGCTTTAACTGTATCAAGTGCGCCAAGACCGATCACCACCACTCGCTCAGGATTAGATTCAAGCTTGGTTGTACCTTGAGCGTGTTGTACCTCGACCATTTTCGCACTGGCACCAAATACAGTTAGGCTGGCTAGCAGCGCAACGGCAGACAATTTCATTGTTAGACTCCATAATTACAAATGCAATGCATTATCATTTAGATTTGTAACCATGTACCGCTGATTTACGTTTTTTACATTTATCAAAGAATGGTAAGCTTGCACGCTGATAGAAAAGTCAGGCTGATCAGTGAATCCCACAAACTCGACGCTAAAGTATCAAACTCGTCCTGTTGACTCAGGGACGGGTTACCCATCGCCAAATTCTTGGGCGATTTTTATAAATCGATCTTCTTGCTCTATAAAGGCATCAATCACCTCGGGGTCAAAATGACTCCCTCCCCCCTGCATGATGATATTTTTGGCGTCTTGATGAGTCATTGGCTCTTTATATACACGCCGACATCTCAACGCATCATAGACATCTGCTAGCGCCATCAAACGAGCGCTGAGTGGAATTTGTTCACCACTATAGTGATTTGGGTACCCTGAACCATCCCACTTTTCGTGATGACCATAGGCGATCTCTTTGGCTACAGTGATCAAATCATTGCGGGCACCTGACAACTGCTCTGCCTTCTCCAAAGCTATCAGTCCCAGTGTCGTATGCCCTTTCATGATTTCGAACTCTTCATCGGTCAGTTTTCCCGGTTTGAGTAAAATCGAATCGACAATTCCTACCTTTCCAATATCGTGTAGTGGTGCTGCCTTGAAATAGGTATCAATCACCTTAGGTGTCAGCCATTCACTGTACTGAGATTTCTCAGCGAGTTTTTCAGCTAGGAGCTTTACGTAGTGCTGGGTACGCAAAATATGATTGCCTGTTTCAGGATCTCGAGTTTCAGCGAGGCTTGCGAGGGCAAAAACGACCGCATCCTGCATTCTGTCAAGTTCATAGGAGCGCTTTAGGACTTCTTTCTCTAGGTACCCATTTTGGCCGAGGAGAATATCTTTTGAGCGCTTATTTTGCAGATGAGTTCTCACCCGTGAGCGCAATAAAGGTATGCTAACGGGCTTATGAATGTAGTCAGCCGCCCCAAGTTCAAATCCTAGTTTTTCATCTTCAGGAGAGCTTTTTCCTGTAAGAAATATCACTGGAATATGACGTGTACTGTGATTACTGGTGATCGCTCGGATAACGTCATATCCAGTCATATTTGGCATAACGATATCGAGTAAAACCAGATCGATAGCGAAATTCTCAACGATATTAAGCGCCATCTCCCCACTCTTGGCCGCTTTTACATGGTAACTCCCTTTCAACCCTTGAGCCATAAACGCTAGGTTGTCAGCACAGTCATCAACGATCAGCACTGTGCAGTCACTCAGGTTTTCAATGGCCATACGAAATTTCCCAAAACATTTTGTAGACTAGAATAACAATAGGTAAGCTTATAAATAACTATAGACAAGTCGTTGTTACTTGCACTGCTATCTACTCAGGGAAGGAAATCAATGCGTTCAATTCGCACACTATTTATGCTGCTCTTCCTAATAATGGGAGCCTGCGCTGTGGCCATGTCTGTGGTTACGGATAAAGTTTCAGAAATGCGTTTACAAAGTCACACCTATCTAAATGACTTACATCGCTTCTACCGACTTTCACAAGAACTCAAACAAAGCTCAGATCACCTTACAAAATTTGCCAGAGCGTACGCAGTGACAGGTGATGAGCGTTGGGAAGAAATGTTTAATCAAGTCCTTGCCGTACGCAATGGCGAAGCGGCGATGCCGATAGGCAATGAATATGAATACTGGGACTTAGTAGCAAATTCAACCGAGCCGTTCCCCTCAACCAGTGGGGGGCAAAGTACTCCACAGCTCACCAGATTGAGAGATTCTGGCATCACTGAGGCTGAATTTCTTGAGCTCAAAAGCGCTCTCTTGCTGTCAGATGGCTTAGTCAATCTTGAGCGTGAAGCCTTTCTAGCGGTTAAAGGGATAAAAATACTCGAACAAGGGCAAGAAATAGACACCGGTATACCCGATCTTCAATACGCACAGTCACTGCTGTACAGCAAAAAATACTTTGCCGAAAAAGCCAAAATCATGCGAGCCGTCGGTTCTGCTCACAAAGCGATCGTTTATCGAATTGAAAACAGTATCAATAACTTCGACCGAAAAGCACTCGAATACCGGAATATGTATCTCACATTAATGACCATATTGCTGGCGTCGATCGCTCTTTCATTCGCTTTGCTGTGGCACCTCTACATTAGCCCTGTCAGTCGTTTATTAAAAACGGTGGTTCATCAAGTCAAAGAGAAAAACTATGCCTTTACTATTACTCAAAAAGCCTATGCGGAACTGCAACATTTCATCGATAGTCTGAACGTCGTTTTTCATCATATAACAGAGCAACTCAATCAAAATACGCTATTCAAAGACTTCAATATTGTCCTGAGAACCAGTCAATCGACGCTCGACCTATGCCAAGAAGTGACCCAGTTTCTTCTCCATCAATTTCCAATTCAACAAATCGGTCTCTCCTTGTATCGAGATAATCAGTTAGTTCGAGTGGCAGGTGCTGGCTACGATGGAACACAAGCGAGCCATATTTCAGACACCAGTTCTACGGAGTTAAGCGTTCTTCTTTCCGGTAAGCCCTACAGCATGACAGCGCTGGCGGGCAAATACACCATGCCAGTCAGCGGTGGCAGCCTAGAACTCAATGAACTCTACTACTTCCCTCTTTGTGTTAACGAACAACCTGTCGCCTTACTCGAAGTCGGTACCATCAGTGAATTAAATGAAATCCAGTATCGGTGGCTGACTCAAATGCTCGATGATTTGGCCGTCAGCATCCAACTGAGCCAAAACATCGAACTACAGAGAAAAGCCGAACAAAAAGTACTGGAACAATCTCAGCTCAACCAAGAGATCTTAAATGCGACCCCCAACCCGATGTACTGCCTGTCCCCACAAGGCAAATACCTGACCGTCAACGCCAAGTTCAGCGAGTTATGTGGCTTGCCAATGCAAGATATTGTTGGCAAGACCCCCTTAGAAGTATTTAGCCAACAAGATGCCTCGCGGTGCTTTAACGATACGCATCAGGAGTTATTTCTCCAGCAAGGAAGTAAAAACTACGAGTTATCTCTACTCGACCAACACCAACAGGAACGCGACATGCTCGTGTGCGAAGCGTCGTTCAGTAATAGCCAAGGCAAGGTGTCCGGAATTGTCGGCATCTTACTTGACCTAACTGAACGTAAGCAGATGGAAACCGAACTCCGTGACGCTAAAGAGACTGCCGATGCGATGAGCCGTGCTAAAGGTGAGTTTTTAGCGAATATGAGCCACGAGATACGTACACCAATGAACGGTATTTTGGGTATGGTTCACCTTGCACTGAATACTGAACTCGATCCCGCCCAGCAGAAATATTTAACTCGCATCAATGAATCTGCGAAAAACCTGATTGGCATAGTTAATGACATCCTCGACTTCTCGAAAATAGAAGTGGGTAAATTGAACATAGAGACCATCGACTTTAGTTTGGATGAGGTATTTGAAAACCTGATCAATGTTATATCGTTTAAAGCACAAGAGAAAAAAATCGAATTTCTACTCGATATTGACCCTCAAGTTCCCGTTGGTTTGATTGGCGACCCACTCCGAATAGGACAAGTGCTGGTAAACCTGTGTGGCAACGCCGTTAAATTTACCGAACAAGGCGAAGTGGTGGTGTCTGTACGTCGTGAATTAGTCACCGAACGCGAGGTGGTTCTTCATTTTGCGGTCAAGGATACTGGCATTGGCATCGACAAAGATAAAATCAACCACCTATTCGATGCGTTTTCTCAGGCGGATAGCAGCATCACTCGGCAGTTTGGCGGAACCGGTCTGGGACTCAGTATCAGCAAACAACTGGTTGAGTTGATGGGTGGGCAATTGAGTGTCAGCAGTACTCCAAGTGTTGGTTCAACGTTCGCATTTACCATCACATGTGGCCTGCAAGAGGCCAAAATGCGTGATATATCCAAGCCTATCGCCGGACTGGCTGGTAAGCGAGCCTTAGTGATTGATGATAACGACTCCGCCCGAAATATTTTAGTCACCTTGCTAAGTGCGATGCACTTCGAAGCCAAAGCGGTAAGTAACGGTTTTGAAGCGCTTGATGAAATGCGACAAAGCCAATTTGACCTACTATTCGTTGACTGGAACATGCCTGGTTTAAATGGCGTTGAACTTCTACAAACTGCGCAAAAAGAACGGCTACTCGAACGTTCAAAACGTTTCCTCGTCACCGCTTACGGTCGTGAAATTTCGTTAGACCAAACGACGTCAAAACTTATTGATTCTCTGATTGTAAAACCCGTCAATCCTTCCAACCTTCTCGATGCAATCATGAACAGTTTTGGCATTGAACAAGCCACTCGCAACCATCATGCTAATCATCTCGAAAAGCCCGTATTTGATGGACAAACCGTGCTATTAGTTGAAGATAACGAGGTAAATCAAGAAGTGGCTTTAGGTCTACTCAACGGTACTAATCTCAGTGTAGTGACCGCTGAAAATGGTCAACAAGCGATCGACATTCTTGAACAAAAAGCGGTGGACTTGGTTCTTATGGACATGCAGATGCCGGTCTTAGATGGTATCTCTGCCACTGAACAGATCAGACGCAATCCAAAATGGCAAAATCTCCCCATTATCGCCATGACCGCCAATGCCATGCAGAGTGATGTTAGACGCTGTATCGATGCAGGCATGAACTCTCATCTCGCTAAACCTATCAATGTGCACAACCTTTATCAAGCTCTGGTTCAATATCTGTCATCACAGCAACCGAACGATGAATTGTTACAAGAAGAAAAAAACGTCTCTCCCGCCGTTGATTCTGAACTGCCTAGCCTATCGGGCATCAACGTTGAGCAAGCCATTTATGATATTGGCGGTGACAAAGAGAGTTATTTTACCATTTTAGGTCGATTCTTAGAGATGCAAAACACAGAGTTATCTATCTTTAAAGAAGTCATTGACAAAGAAGATTGGGACATGGCGGCTCGAATGGCCCACTCGCTAAAAGGATCTTCGGCTAACTTAGGAGTCAAACTTGTCTCTCAACTTGCGGCTAATATGGAACGCCGCATCCGAGAACAAGATAAGTCTGCACTGGGCGAGCTGGAAGTGTGCGCAGAGTTGATTAAAAAGCTAAACGCTGAATTGGCACAGTGGCATGCAAATCGGACACCAAGCGAGGTGAAAACAGAGACCGATCCAATCGAACTCTACCAACGTTTGGTCAGCTTAGTGGAAGCGTATGATGTTGAGGCGCTGAGCATAGTTCAAGATACCCAGCAATTCGGGATTTGGACCGAAGAGCAGAAGCTTCAATTCATTGATGCTATTGAAGGATTTGAATTTGAATTGGCCAAACAGCTGCTTGACCAGTTCCCTAAACCATAACAAATAATGACAGGTAAAGAGCAGTAACCTTAAGTTATAAAACACCGTCAGTTGATTCATCGTAAAAAAGGGATCAATACAATGAACATTAACAATACAATGAAGCTGGTGTTTGGGGTCATCGCCTTAGGCATTATCATCAGTGTCATCACCGTTTTTCAGCTTAACGGCCTATTGCAGAAAGTGGATGATATGGCACAAGTTCGTTACCAGTCCTATCAAGCTGCTGATGAATTACGTCAAAGCTCTGATGACTTAACTCGTTTAGGCCGCACCTATGTCCTAACTGCTGATGATACCTACGAAAAAATGTATATGGACATTCTGGCTATCCGCAACGGCCAAAAACCACGCCCAGAAAATTATCACACAATCTATTGGGACTTAGTGTTGAGCTATGGACAGAAACCAAAACCTGACGGCCAGAGAATATCTCTGCAACAGATGATGGAAAATCTAGGCTTCACCCAATCTGAATTCAAGTTGTTAAAACAAGCACAGCAAAACTCAGATGCTCTGGTCAACATGGAAGTCAAAGCGATGAACGCGGTTAAAGGGCTGTATCCGGATAGCTCAGGCAACTATACCCAAAAGGGTGAGCCCGACTTAGCAATGGCCGCGGCACTTTTGCATAGTAAGGAATATCATCAAGAGAAAGCCAAGATCATGGCACCTATCGATACGTTTTTCCAAGAACTCGAAGCGCGAACCAATCGACAGTTTGAGATGGCAGCTCAAGAAGTTCAAACCACCGTTTTGATAGGTAATATTTCATTGATCGCTGTATTTGTTATCGCAATGATTGGCTATGTATTGGTCAATCGCCGCGTGGTAAAACCGATAGACCAAATGGCGACCTTATTGCAACAAGTCGATACCAACTCTGATCTCACCCTTCGTGTCGACGATAAGAGCAATAACGAACTCGGCATCATTGGGAACACGATTAACAAAGTCCTAGAGAGCTACGCGAAAACCATCAGCAAAATCAATCAAGTTAACGCCACTATTTCGACCATTTCGCAGTCGATTCAATCCATCACTCAACGCAACATTGATATGGCAGGCCAACAGAACCAAGAAATGGAGATGGCGGCGACAGCCATGGAAGAGATGACCACGGCGTTATCCAATGTTGCCGAGAGCACCAATATGGCCGAACAGTATGCAGGGAGCGCGGAAAAAGAAGCATCAACGAGTAAAGAAGTGTTTGATAAGACATCCAATGAATTCACTCAACTAGAGGGAGAATTCACTAATACCTCACATATCATTCAACAACTTGCCGAAGAGTCAAATAATGTCGGGAATGTTCTGGACGTGATCAAGGCGATAGCCGAGCAGACAAACCTTCTGGCGCTCAATGCGGCAATCGAAGCGGCGCGCGCCGGTGAACAAGGACGAGGCTTTGCAGTGGTTGCCGATGAAGTTCGCTCCCTAGCCCAGCGAACCCAAGACTCGACGGGAGAAATCGAAAGCATCATCTCAACACTACAAGAGAAAGCCAAAGAGTCGACCGTCACGATTCACAGCAGTGCTGACAAGATGCAGTCGACACGCTCAAACATGAGCGTTGCCAATGAAGCCCTCAGTACTATTCAAGGCTCGGCGGCAGAAATACACAAGCTCAATACCTCCATTGCCGCCGCCACTGAAGAACAACTCGCCGTCAGTGGTGAAATATCTGGTAATTTGGCCAACATCAAAAACCTTTCGTCTGACATGAGCGAGGCAATCAACCAACTACAACCGATTGTTGTCGACTTGCAGCAAAACGTCGAAGATCTGAATCAAGTGATAGCCCATATTCGCACTTGATTGCTCAACGATTTCTATTTTTAAAGGGCCCTGTGGGCCCTTTACTCATCAATCAAACCTTAAAAAAAGTCGATTGAGGAACGTCCGTTAGCGTTTTTTTTCGCAGGTTTAGACTCGGCCTTTTTCGCTTTATCTTTGTTTTTTGGCGTTTTTTTACTCTGGCTCTTTGGCTGAGACTTAAGTGGCTGCGGCACTTTTTCGACCTTAGCTGGCTTCTCTTGAGGTTCTGTTACAGGCGCATCACAGATCACGACATAGTATTCCTGATTGAATTCAAACAAATCACCGTCATACATCTTACGACGTTTGCGAGTTTCCAGCTCGCCATTTACCGCAACATAACCTTCCGCTATCAAGTGCTTTGCTTCACCACCGCCACCAACAAGGTTAGCGATTTTAAACACTTTATACAGCTCAATTGGCTGTGACGATACTTCAATACCTATCGCTTCAATTTCGATTTCTTCGCCCTGCTCGTAATCCTGGCTCATACCATACCTTGCGGTCATTCACTAATAAAAATGAAAGTCTAATCTCTCAGCGGCGATAAATAAACTAAAGTTAACTATAGAAAGAACAACGCTAAGGTGATGTCGTCTTGAGATGGCTAATAATCGCTCTTTTAAGCAACGCCTGTTGGGCATACTATCCCCCTACTTCCGTAACTGTTTACGGCGATGACTCATACCCACCATACAGTTATTCAGTCGATGGTGAGCTTAGAGGAATCTACGTGGATATTCTATTAGCCGCTTTTGAGAGAATGCCGGAATATCGAATCAAAGTTTCACCCGTTCCTTGGAAAAGAGGGTTGAAGTTGTTAGAAACCGGAGAAGGGTTTGCGCTTTTTCCCCCTTACTACTACCCAGATCAACGCTTATACATCTCTCCTTACTCACACCCAATCCTTGACGAAGAAGTCGTGGTTTACTGTCAGCCAGATCGTGTAAAAGACCGGCAACTCAATGTCTGGCCTGATGATTACCTTGGTTTAACCGTCGGCGTAAACGATTCTTTCGCGTTAGGTGGAAATGAATTCTGGCAACAGGTTAAAAAAGGAACCATTAAACTTATCGAAGCCAAAGGCAATCGCAACAATGTCCTCAACCTGTATAAAAATCGTATTGACTGTTACTTAAACGATCGGCTGTCAATTCTTTGGGAAGTCAAGTTGTTACGTGAAGAAGGCATCATTAGTTCCTCTTGGAAAATGCAATTAGGTAACTCTGTGAGTAGTGAACAAGGCTATGTTGGATTCACCAATCAATCGCCAGATAAATACCCTTACAAAGATGAATTTATTCAACAACTTAACACCATAATCACTTATCTCAAAGAGGATGGAACCATAGATGAGATCCTCGAAAAATATTTAGAGCTATAACGATTAATTGACTTAACTAACCCTGCCATGACAGTTTTTCCGTACTGGAAAGTGTCGCTTTCCCCCTTTTCCGTCAGTTATCTCTTACATTAGCGCCATCGGATTTGAAGGCATGGAAGCATCATTGATTAGAATAACAGCGAGAAAGTAAAATGATGTCCTCAACTCATACGTTAGTGATTGATAGTCAACCAATTATGCGCGAAGCGCTATCTCAACTGCTTTACGAAACCATCCCAAATGTGCAGGTTTTGCAGGCACCTTCAGCAACGTTTGCAATACAGTTGGTCAGAAATCATAACATTAATATGGTGGTGCTTGATGTCGATCTTGAAGGCTCTGATGGATTCGAATTTGTAAGACGCGCACGAGCATATGGATACACTGGACGCATTTTATTTGTTTCGAGTAATAAGCATCCGATGTATTCAGAAACAGCAAAATTGTTAGGGGCTAATGGTTACGTCTCTAAATTAGAAAACACTCTGGTGCTCAAAGAGGCAGTGCTAAGCGTATTACGTGGCCATTCTGTATTCAAAAAAACAGATAACCTCAAGAAGCGCAATACCACTTTGTCAAAGCGAGAAACTGTTGTATTCAATTATCTGATTAAAGGCTACAGCAACAAGAAGATCTCTGAAGTGCTGTCACTAAGCTCAAAAACCATCAGTACTTATAAGGCAAGAATTTTAGATAAATATAAGGTCGATTCCATTGTAGAGTTGATGCGAATTCAACAACACATCCATATCGACCTTAATGAAGCTAGAAAAGATGCTGCTTGACCTTAGACGCTAAGAGTTGATGGAGCGGATTACCATGGTTGACCAATTTGTAATTGGCAACCACTGACGGCGGATGCTTCATCTGCAAATGATCAGGGAGCGCAGTGACGCAATATTTTTCATGCAACTGAGTGTGGTTTGTATAAGGGAGTAATGTTGCGCACTCAGTACACTCAAGAACATCAAATAAACAGGTGATATTATCTACCGTCGCAAAGGTGTTGATTTCTATTCCCTGCTCTTCCAATGCTATGTTTGTCACCGCTTTGGTATCTTGCCAACCTTTCAGCTCCATCATGATATAAGGCATGCGCAGCTTTTCTTCTAATGACCTGTCGGCATAAGGCTTGGCACATATAATTGCCCCTTTGTATTTGCCTAAGTGATGCTGAAAAATCGTTTTGGTTAGCTCTTCGTTGAAGTACTGAACCCCGATATCCAACCGTTCATCAAGAATGTCGGTGATCGATGTTTCATTCCAAGTAGTGATATTGATCTTGGCTTTGGGAAAAATTTCCATCAGATCCAGCAACAAGGCCTTTCCCACTAATGACTGGCCTAGACTGGGTAAAGCTATCGAAATACTTTTATCGTATAAGGCAGGGTTAAACTCTTCACGCTGTACCGCCTCATCAATCATATCAAGACCTGCGGTAATTTTAGGCAGCAAATTGGTTGTATATTCGGTCGGTTCGAATTCAAACGCCCCTCTGACGAACAGCGGATCGCCTAGTTGCTCTCTGAGTTTGGCCAAATACTTGCTCACCGCACTTTCTGTTTTCCCCAGTTCTTTCGCAACCGGTTTCAATTGACGGTGTTTATCAAGCAGCGGAAGTACTTTAAGGAGATTAAGATCAAGCTGTGATTTCATAGTGTATCCTGTGCTCCAATGCAGACTCTTCGACCAAACTGCAATTAGGTCTCTATCTTGTATTTATCCGTCAGTATAGCGAGGAAAAATCATAAAAACAGCTACTTATGTTCTCTGCATAGCGCCTATTTGTAAAATAAAATGCGGTCTTTTCAGCCAACAAGCCTGCACTTTGTCATCACTAGCATGCAATTAATCAAACTGTCACTATTTTTTGGTTATGTTGCCAACGCCAGCCAACGTTTTTAATCTATTGACAATTATTGCGAGCCATCTGCTAGAGATTCATCTTAATTTCATGTATTACTGAAAATATGCGTAAGAAAGAATTTTTATAGAATATAGATTTGACCGAGCAATGGTCTTATAGGTAACTAAGCCACAAATGTCACAATCAATGAAAAGCATCAATCCGCGTCCTAGAATCACACTTGTCTCAGAGATTAGTGTCGAAACGGCTGAGTCAGATTCACATCAGCCGAGCATCCTAAGTGGTGCCGAGTTAGATGAATTGATGGATAATCATTTTCAACATGTGGTAGACGTTCTGAATGACGGTATTTTCTATATGTCTGATACCGAACATGTCTGCTTCTATAACCCATCATTTTACGCCCGATTTGGTGTTGAGTCAGGGCATACCTGTCTACAAACTTGGCTTGATCTTGTCCATCCCCTCGACAAAGTCGCCTTGTCTGAACGCGTCGACGAGCATATTCAAGAAGATGAGTCTCGTGTCACCGTCGAATATCGAGTGCGCTGTACTAACGGTCAATACACATGGCTGGAAGGTACCGCCATCACCAAAACGGTAAAAGGGCATCGCTTCATGATTGGTTGCCACAAAGACATTTCCGACAGAAAACTCATGGAAACGTATGTGCAGCAATCTTCCTTGCGTGATGGGCCTACAGGACTGTCCAACGAGCAAAAGCTTGCTCTTGACCTTGATAACATCAAGGGAGTCACAACGCAGTCACACCATCTTGTATATATTCAAGCAGGCAATGCTCGATCAGACCAAACGCTTTATGGTTCGCAGATAATGCGCAATCTACTTTCTCACTTCACGATGATTTTAGGTGAGTTCCCAGACCAATTTGTCGATATATACCGGATTCAATCACACGACTTTGCCATTCTGGTGCGGGGTCAGTACGACAACAGTGAGCTAAAAGACCTTGCTCAGCGGATGTGTCAAGCCTATCAAGACTCAGTGGAAGCCATCGATTTCCTATACACGACCGACATCAGCATCGGCATCTACCCCAATATTTGTGATAAGTTAGCCGTCGATGAGTTGGTCAAAGTTGCTGCAAAAACCAGTCAATACGCAGCGACCAAGCGTGACAACTACATTCGTATTTATGCCGGAAACACCAAAAATCAGGTTGACCGGCATTTTTATATCGAGCAAGAACTTGGCAACGCAATCAAAAAGCGCAAGCTGTCCGTCAAATTCCAACCGATCATTTGTACTAAACACAATGTCGTTGCAAGCTTTGAAAGCTTAGTACGCTGGAAAAGCGGCCAGCACGGTGAAATTTATCCTGACGAGTTCATTAGTGTGGCTGAACGAAAAGGCTTAATTAGTGAGCTGGGCTATTTGGTATTTGACGAGGCGTGTCGCTTCATCAACCAATACCAGCAGACCCACACAGAGTCGATTAAAGTCAACGTCAATGTCTCTGTTTTGCAGTTACTTAGCCAGCAATTTCCAGACGAACTCAAGCAGTTAATCGATAAACACAATGTTTCCGCAAGCTCCATTGTGCTTGAGTTAACAGAAACCATCATACTGGACGACAATAAAAGTGCGATTGCCCAGCTACATCGCCTCAATGGCTTAGGCTTTCAGTTATCGCTTGATGATTTTGGCGCCGGCTATAGTTCATTAAACAGCTTTTTCGATTTGCCTCTGTCGCAAATCAAAATCGATAAATCCATTGCATGGCGTTCAATGGAAAACCCCGTCACCTTTGAGTACCTCTCTTTCATCACTAAGCTCTGTACCACTTACAATATCGATATCGTGATAGAAGGTATTGAAAATGCCGCGATGCAAAAGGTCTTCACCGATATGGGTGCCTCCTATTTACAAGGCTATTGGTTTTCAAAACCGCTCTCTATCGCCAGCGCTAGCCACTATACGACCGTCTAATCGAACGTCTCAGCTATGAGATATATTCACTCAAATCATAATTCAATTTGACTAATCAACTTTAGTTGTAGAAAATCTCACCGTTTTAATAATGAGATGTTCCATTGCCTCGCAGGATCGCGATTTACTGGCAGCGACGTGTTACGAAGCTCAGCTTCGAGTTCATGGATAGACATACACGGAGTCCGATGTTTTTACATCGAGCTCTCAGGACACAGAGATATCAAATTCATTGTTTCTGGAGTAATAAGTGTCTAATTCGATTCGTACTTTGTTCAGTGCAGCTCTGTCTGCATCTTTAATGTTTTCGCCAATCGCTTCTGCTGAAAGCAATAGCGCGCTATGGTTTGAGCACACAGATATTCAACTACCAGCTCGCACTTCAGTCGCGCAGCTGGAAAACGGCCTACGTTACATCATCCTACCGACCACCAAGACCAGCGATGAAGTATCGATTCGCGTGCGAGTGGGATCTGGGGTTGCACAAGAGCCGGCCGACTACCCACTAGCAAGAATTACCGCACTGAACTCAATTTCAGGTACAGACTGGCTTGCAACCTCTGGTTATCAGCAAACGGTATTCAGCCTAGATCTTGCTCATGGCACCGATGCAGACATTGGTCGTGCGCTTGACCTGATTCGCTCTGGATTAACAACACAGATCCAAACATCACAAGTTTCAGAATTACTGGTAAAAGGTCAATCGTCGCTAACAGATATTGACCAAATTATCGCAGCGAAACAGTTACAGCCGTTGGCAGTTGATCAGCACTGGTCAGCACTCGATGCGGAAACTTTGGCCGATACCCCTCTCTCCTCAGTGCATGATTTTCAAGCTCAACAATATATACCGCAGAACATTACTGTGGTCATTGCCGGTGCGGTTAGCCCTCGCTCAGCAGCGAATCTGATTGACAAAAGTTTCGCAGACTGGAAAGCAAACAAGAGCGCATCAACTCACTCTCTAGCTGCCTTTACCGCCACGCCAGTCACGGCTCAGTCTGTCGCCAATGATTCCTCAGTATCAATCAGCAGCTTGAAGTCGGTTCATAACCAAACAGACAGCAAAGCGTTAAGAAAAGATATGCTGGTTGCAACCTTAGCCAATAAGTTACTTGAACAACGTATTGAGAATGCATTGCAACAGCAGCACTCATTAGCCAAAGTTGTGGTTGATAATCAGCTTGTATTTAACCATAAGCTGCTCTCTCAAATTCGATTAACGGATTTAGACGTTAATGAACGCAGCAAGGCACAACAAATCGTACAAGCAGAAATTAAACGTGCCATTGCCAGTGGTTTTACTCAGACCGAGTATGAAATGGTGGTAAGCCAAGTTCGTGAACAGCTACAGCGTAAAACTCGTCGACAAAATGCCGATTACACCGCGCAACAAGCTGATCGTCTGATCGAAGCAGTCAACTCTGGCTCAGTCTATACGGCACCGTCATACGATCTTGATCTGCTCAACTTCCATGTAGCTCATCTCAACGAGTTGGATGTGAGTAAAGAGCTGGCAAAAATCTGGTCTCAAGATGATGCTGTGATTCTTTAATCACAATTGCCCAATTGATGAACAAAGCCGCCAATTATGGCGGCTTTTTGCTACCAGCTTATCTCGGGAAATTCATAAACTCGACAACTCAACTAGATGGCGGGTGTATTCCTGTTGTGGATGACTAAATAGAGCCTGCGTCTCTCCTTGCTCCACCACGAGTCCTTGCTTCATCACAATGGTGTAGTGACACAAAGATTTCACGACATTGAGATCATGGCTAATAAACAGGTAGGTCAGATGATATTTTTCTTGCAGAGATTTTAATAGATCAAGCACCTGAGCTTGTACCGTTCGATCCAGTGAAGAGGTCGGTTCATCAAGTAGAATAAACTCTGGCTTCAAAATCAGCGCGCGTGCAATCGCAATACGTTGACGTTGACCCCCCGAAAATTCATTGGGATAACGGTGACGAGTTTCAGGATCAAGATCCACCTCTCTCATCACTTCGCATATCAAGGCATCAATTTCTGATTCGTCATATTGCTGATGAACTCGTAAGCCTTCACCAATAACTTGAGCAACCGACATCCTTGGGTTGAGCGCAGAAAACGGGTCTTGGAAAACCACTTGCATTTTACTGCGGTAAGGGAGCATACCTTTACGATCCAAACCTTGTAATTCGCACCCTTGATAAGAGATTGAACCTTCAGATTTTATCAGCTTTAGGATTGCCATTCCTGTGGTCGATTTACCCGAGCCGCTCTCCCCAACAAGTCCAATAGAATAGCCCTTTTTAAGGGTAAAATTCATATCGGTGACAGCTTTAATATGTGAAACCACCCGTTTAAAAATGCCACCAGTGAGTGGAAACCAAACCCGCAACGATTTGACGTTCAATAGAGGCTCTGCGTTGTCGTCAACGTTTGCCGGCAAACCTCTCGGGTCAGAGTTAATCAGAGTCTGAGTGTATGGGTGCTCTGGGGCACTAAATACCTGTTGGCACTCCCCGACCTCAACCAATGCGCCATCTTGCATCACAGCCACTCTGTCTGCAATTCGCTTTACAATGCTGAGGTCATGAGTGATAAACAACATCGCCATCCCTAACTCTTGCTGGAGCTCTTTCAGCAAATCGAGTATCTGAGCTTGGACGGAAACATCCAGCGCGGTTGTTGGCTCGTCGGCAATGAGCAGTTCAGGTTCATTGATTAGCGCCATTGCAATCATCACTCGCTGACGTTCACCGCCAGAGAGTTCGTGTGGATAGGACAAAATCTTTTGCTCTGGATGGCGTATTCCTACTTTTTCTAGCCATTCAATCGCCAGCGGTTCTGCGTGACGGGTTCTCATCCCACGATGGATTGAGAGGGTTTCGACTAACTGCTTACCAATTTTATGCAGCGGATTTAGCGATACCATTGGTTCTTGAAAGATCATGCCAATGCGCCCACCACGAATGCCTCTAAGTTCACGTTCAGAACACGAGAGAATATCGACACCATTAAAGTCAATTGAGCCATTAAGGTAATGAGATGAGCCTTTAGGCAGCAGCTTTAACACTGAGTTGGCGGTCACCGACTTGCCGGAACCACTCTCACCCACCAGCGCCAATGTTTCCCCTTTACGGATAGATAAAGAGACATCATGAGTCACTTGCTGAATGCTATTTTTTTGCCCAAAGCCCACCGACAGATTCTCAATGGTGAGTACCGTTTGATTCATGGTTACCTTCCTTGATGGTGAGGGTCAAAGGCATCACGTACTGCTTCGCCAATGAAAACAAGCAGGGTTAGCATCACAGACAGTACAAAGAATGCAGAAAAGCCAAGCCACGGCGCTTGCAGGTTTGCCTTACCCTGTGCAAGCAGCTCCCCCAGCGAAGGAGAGCCTGCCGGTAACCCAAATCCCAAAAAGTCGAGCGAGGTAAGTGTCGTGACTGAACCAGAAAGAATAAACGGCATCATGGTTAGCGAGGCGACCATAGCATTGGGTAACATATGACGGAGCATGATACGTTTATCATCGACACCCATCGCCTGCGCAGCGCGAACATAATCAAAATTGCGGCAACGCAGAAACTCCGCCCTCACGACACCAACTAAACTCATCCAACTGAAAGCCACCATGATGCCTAACAACCACCAGAAATTCGGTTCAACAAAGCTTGAGAGAATAATCAGTAGAAATAAGGTCGGCATGCCTGACCAAACTTCGATAAAACGTTGACCAAATAGGTCGAGCCAACCGCCGTAATATCCCTGAGTTGCCCCGACCGCAACACCAATGATGCTTGAAACGATCGTTAATACAAATCCAAACAACACCGAAATGCGAAAGCCATATATCACACGGGCAAGGACATCTCGTCCTTTGTCATCGGTTCCAAGCCAGTTAACGCTATCAGGTGCTGAAGGCACACTACCATCAATATTGAAATTGATAGTATCGTAGCTAAATCGAATCAACGGCCAGACAATATAGCCCTTATCCTCAATCAATTCGATCACATAGGGGTCGGTATAATCGGCTTCGGTTTCAAACTCTCCGCCAAATTCAGTTTCAGCATATTGATTGACGATCGGCAAATACCACTTGTTGTTGTACTCCACCAGCAAGGGCTTGTCATTGGCAATGACTTCAGCCAATAAGCTGATCACAAATAGCGCTGTGAATATCCACATCGACCAGAAGCCACGTTTATTGGCCTTAAATCTTTGCCATCGCGCCTGATTTAGCGGGTTCTTACTACGACGAAACATCAACGTGCCTCAAAATCAATTCGTGGGTCAACCCAGGTATAGGTCAAATCAGAGATGATGCTCAGCACAAGACCAAGCAATGTCATTATGTACAGTGAGCTGAATACAACTGGATAGTCCCGTTGAATGGTCGATTCAAAGCCAAGTAAACCAATCCCTTCCAACGAAAACATGACTTCAATCAGCATCGACCCAGTAAAGAAAATACTGATAAAAGCAGCAGGAAAACCCGCGATGATGATCAACATAGCGTTGCGAAAGACATGTTTATAAAGGATGTCACGCTCATCGAGACCCTTTGCACGTGCTGTCACCACATATTGCTTGTTGATTTCATCAAGAAACGAGTTTTTAGTTAGCATGCTCAAGGTGGCAAAACCACCTATCACCATAGCGAAGATAGGTAAGGCCAAATGCCAAAAGTAATCGGCAATCTGTTGATACCATGTCAGTTGATCGAAGTTACTCGATACGAGTCCTCGCAGTGGAAACCAGCTAAAGTAATTGCCGCTAGCAAATAGGATAATCAAAATGATCGCAAACAAAAATCCCGGTATCGCATAGCCGATAATAACAACAGCACTCGACCAAATATCAAAACGGCTACCATGATGAATCGCTTTAAGAACACCAAGAGGAATGGAGATTAAATAGATAATCAACGTACTCCATAAGCCTAACGATATCGAAACGGGTAACCTTTCGACAATTAGGTCAATGACATTACCGCCCTTAAACAAACTTTCACCAAAATTGAACGTAGCGTAGTTTTTGAGCATATCAAAGTAACGCTCATGGATCGGTTTATCAAAGCCGAACTGTTTTTTGAGGGCTTCGACGACTTCAGGGTCTAAGCCTCTAGAGCCTTTGTATCCGGTAGCCCCCGCTTCATCGCCGACACTGAGTTCCACTTCATTTCCGCCGCCTGAGAAGCGTTCCATAATGCCTGAAGAGTGCCCTTCTAGTTGAGCTATTGCCTGTTCGACAGGACCGCCGGGAGCAATTTGTATGATAAAAAAATTAATAGTAATGATCGCCCAAAGCGTGGGGATCACCAGCAACAAACGTCTGAATATATACGCTGCCATTATTCCCTCATCTATCGACGTTTTTCAGGTAGCAAAGCCGCTTTAGACTCTGATACCCACCAAGTATCAACACCTAAATCATACTTAGGTAAGATCTCTGGACGTTCAAACTTGTCCCACATCGCCACTCGATACTTGCTCACATACCACTGGGGGATGATGTAAAAGTTCCATTGCAGCACACGATCCAAGGCTCGACCTAGAGAGAGTAACCCCTCTGAATTCTGCTGATTTTTAGCGATTTCCATTGTAAGGAAATCCACCACAGGGTCGGTGACACCAGCGGTGTTATACGTCGAATCGATGTAGTTCGAGTTCCATATAATCATCAGATCAGGGCTTGGATATGGGTTAGCACTGTAAGATGAGGACACCATATCAAAGTCACGGTCACGAAGTCGCTTAATGTATTGGGTGGTATCGACGGTACGTATTTTCATATCGATACCCATACTCTGTAAGTTTTTTTGGACTGGTATCGCAATTCGTTCCGTGGTTGGACTGTAGATCAGCAACTCAAAGGCCATAGGCTGCCCCGTTTCTGAGTTCGTCATAACCTTGTTTTTTAGTTCCCAGCCCGCTTCTTTGAGTAGCGTAAAGGCCATCCGCATCTGAGTCCTAATACGACCAGAACCATCGGTCACTGGTGGCTGATATTCTTCAGTGAAGACACGTTCAGGCAACTTATCTTTAAACGGAGCAAGTATCTTCTGCTCGGCTTCGGAAGGTACACCTTTCGCTTCATAATCCGTATTTTGGAAATAACTGCGTGTGCGACTGTATTGGCTGTAGAACATGTTCTTGTTCATCCACTCAAAGTCCATCGCGTAGTTGAGCGCCTCGCGAACTCTAGGGTCACGAAATACGTCACGTTGAGTGTTAAATACAAATGCTTGAGTGCTCTCTGGTTTTTGATGAAGGATTTCTTGCTTGGTAATGTACCCTTTATCAAAGTTGACACCCGTGTAGGAATTAGCCCAAAACTTAGCCGAGGACTCTAATCGAAAATCAAACTCCCCCGCTTTAAATGCCTCAAGCATAACCGTGTCGTCTCGGTAGTAATCATATTGGACCTGTTTAAAGTTTTTGCGCCCAACGCTGACGGGAAGATCAGCGGCCCAATAGTCATCAACTAAACTGTAAGTGACACTCTGGCCTGATTTGTAATCGGTAATTTTGTATGCTGCACTGCCCACTGGGGGGGTAGATAGCGGCTCTGATAAGTTCTTGTCACTCCAGAAGTGTTTAGGCAATACACGAGTGCCCTGAGCAAAACTGAACATCTTTTCACGATTTGGCGTCGCCATTTCGATCCTGACTGTTAAATCATCTTTTGCCGTAACGGATTTAATGTCTTGGTAGTAAATACGGTACTGAGGGACGCCTTCGGACATGAACTTATCGAACGTAAACGCGACGTCATGAGCGGTAATTGGCTTGCCATCATGAAAACGAGCTGCTGGGTTAATATCTAACTCAAGCCAGCTGTAGTCATCGGAGTAACGAACTTTTTGTGCGATCAATGGGTAGTATGAGTCAATCTCATCACTAGGAGAAAACATTAAAGTGTCGTACAGCTCGCCACTGGCGGCTGCGGGTACGCCTCTCGACGCAAAGCGATTGAAGTTATCGTAAGTTCCGACTTGACCATAGGTCACTTTGCCATATTTGGGCGCATCCGGATTAACATAGTCAAAGTGCTTAAAGTCTTCCGCGTATTTCGCTTCTCCAAATCCCACCAGCGTCGTGGTTTCGATTATTTTGGCATAAGATCCAAAGCTCGCAGTTGTGGCAGCCAGTCCACCTAGTACGAAGCGCATCAACATCTTCATATACTAATCCCTTAGTCGTTATCCGAATCGCTGTGTTTACTATAATATTAATTAGTATTAATAATTCAATTACTTGGATAAGTATAGAAAGAATATGAGAATTCTGTGCGCTAAATTGAATGCGCATTATGTTAACTCACTAATAGCTAACAAAGAGAGACAACTTTTCAGCGCCTAAAAAAGCCTGCATGTGCAGGCCTTGGCAGATGAGCTTAAAGCATTTCTTTGACGATTAAGTGAAGTAAGAAGGTTTCTCGTTCAATACTCAAGCCCTTTTTAGGGCTTTCGGCCATTGTCTTCTCATTGTGAGCGATAGCGTCGTGAATATTTTTCCAGACAGCTTTCATGCCATTGTTGATTTCATAATCTTCGTAATTGGTTTCGCCTAACTGGCGGTCAATTTTGCAACTGTAGCAATGTGAAATCATATGAACGATGTCCGCATCCTCTTTATGCCAAGGACGAAACTCTTCATAGATGCCGAACGGTTTGATGGCATGAATGTTCTGTGCGCCAGTCTCTTCTTTGAGTTCTCGAACCATACCAGCAATGACATCTTCGCCTTCGTCAAGACCACCTCCAGGGATGGTATAGTCATGATAACGCTCGGTGTATAGTAGGAGTATGTCTTCGCCATCAATCACGATAGCTCGGGCAGCGTTACGCTTATAGATAATCTTGCCATCCAAGTGGTCTATGTCAGGATGAATCGTGGTCTTGAGGTGTCTCATAAATATACTACAACTGAAAGTTTGCCCTGATTCTAACACCAGTAGTCTACCGACATAACCCCTATAGAGGCATGAACATTATATGCTGTGGTCCCGCAGCGCCGCCCAGATATAATTGATGGCTATCCTTGAAACCATTGTTAACATAGCACTGGTACGCTGGCGTATTTTTGCAATTAACGGTTAGATAAACAGCGCCAAAATTAGGATATTGTTCACTGAGATATCCAGCCAACTTCGACATCGACTTACCGCCAATTCCCTTGCCCTGAGAACCACTATCGATTAAAAATGCGCGAAATCCAACGGCATCAGAGGGTGAAAAATCGTAATTTTGCCCATAAGTGGTATCAATGAGAAAAATACCAACGACCTTCTCTTGTCGCCAAACTAAATGGGGATGAACCTTGTCATCTGCATTAAGTAATATTTCTTCAATAGTGCCGACATAAGGAAGCTGCTCTTTCTCTATCCTCAGGTTCATCACTTGTTCCAAATCACTGCTTTTCATCGGGGCTAGTTGGATCATTTACTCTCTCGCTTCCACTATATCTATCCATTCGAACTATATATATCAACTATTTAAATCATTTAGCAAGCAAACAAATCCCCTAGAAAATTCGTGGTTTATTTTCATGTGAATTAGGTATTCAATAAGCGCTGTTACTCTCCTTTTCTCTTTTGAGAGGTTTTCCAAATGATAGATGTCGCCGTTTTTAGTTCTAAGTCCTATGATGAAATTTCATTTTCCAAAGTTAATGAGGAGTATGGATTTAACCTCCATTTCCATGAGTTTCCTCTCACGGTAAAAACAGCCAAAATGGCTCATGGAAGCCAAGTAGTCTGTGCCTTTGTTAATGACGACTTATCGTCACAAGTATTAGAAGTGCTCGCTCAACAAGGGGTCGAAGTGGTGGCGATGCGCTGTGCTGGCTTCGATCGCGTCGACTTGAATCGAGCCAAAGAGTTGGGCATCCAAGTGGTGCGTGTACCTGCCTACTCCCCTGAGTCCGTAGCCGAACACACCGTTGGTCTGATGATGAGTCTCAACCGTCGTTTCCACAAAGCTTACCAGCGAACCCGCGACGCGAACTTTAATCTTGAAGGCCTAGTGGGTTTTAACTTCTATGGCAAAACAGTGGGGGTTATTGGCACTGGTAAAATTGGCATAGCAACAATGCGGATCTTAAAAGGACTTGGTATGAAGATTCTCTGCCATGACCCTTATGAAAACCCACTTGCTTTGGAACTCGGTGCGACCTATTGCTCTAAGGAGGAACTGTTTGCAAACAGTGATGTGATTACCCTCCACTGCCCAATGTCGCAAGACAACTACCATCTGTTGGATGAAACGGCATTCGAACAGATGAAAGACGGCGTGATGATCGTCAACACCAGCCGAGGGGGGTTACTCGATTCAGCGGCAGCGGTTGAAGCGTTAAAACGTGGACGAATTGGGGCATTAGGTCTCGACGTTTACGAGCATGAGAAGGAACTCTTCTTCCAGGACAAATCGAATGACGTCATTGTTGACGATGTCTTCCGCCGTTTATCTGCATGCCATAACGTACTTTTCACTGGTCACCAGGCATTCTTGACTCATGAAGCCCTTGGCAATATTGCCGAAACAACACTGGGAAATATTGACGCATTCGCGAAAGGCGTTGCCTCAGGTAATGAAGTGATTGAACTTTAAACCCATCTCAACGAAAGAGCCCATTTGTGGGCTCTTTCTTGTCGTTATTTACTTACGCAATGCATTGATTTTTGCCTGTGCGATACCAAAAACGGTATCTATTGGGTAACCGCCCTCATCACTCGGTTCACCAGCTGGCTTGCCGGTAAACAGTTCTATTGCCTCGGTGACATGGTCTATCGCCCAGATGTGGAATTCACCTCGTTCTACCGCCTTGACGATATCAGGTCGCAGCATCAAGTTATGCATGTTAGAGCGAGGGATAATCACACCCTGCTGATTGCTACGTCCTTTGATGGTACATACATCAAAGAAACCTTCGATCTTTTCGTTTACACCACCAATAGGCTGAGACTCACCAAACTGGTTCATTGAGCCAGTAATGGCGATATCCTGCCGGTTAGGTTGTTTGGAGAAAGCCGATACCACCGCACAAAACTCAGCCATACTCGCGCTATCGCCATCAACGCCACCATATGATTGCTCAAAAGTAATGGTGGTACTCAATGGTACTTTCGCCGTTTTGCCAAAGACAGAGGACAAATAAGCGGTCAGGATCATAACGCCTTTTGAGTGTATACTTCCGCCGAGATCAACGCTGCGTTCAATATCTATCACTTCGCCGTCACCGTAGCAGGTCGTGGCGGTGATTCTGTTTGGCGCACCAAACATATACTCACTGGTGCTCAGCACCGACAAAGCATTCACCTGCCCCACTGCCACACCTTCAGTGTGAATCAAGGTTGTACCGTTGATAAAGCTTTCCATTACACTGTCTTTCAAACGACTAATGCGCAACTCCTGATTCGCCAGTGCCTCTTCGACGTGGCTTGAACGAATCATGTTCGAATTAGCCTGTTTCGCGACATAGTTCGATTCACGCAGCAAATTAGCAATATTGGCCGAATGCAGCGAAATTTTAGTCTGATCGCCCGCCAGTCTAGAGCTATGTTCAATGATGCGAGCAATCGCCTTACGGTCGCAGTGAAGCATGCCATTATCATTGACCACACTAGAGATAAAACGTGCATACTGAAGTTCAGAATCCGCATCGCGTTTCATCTCATCTTCAAAGTCTGCCGTTACACGAAATAGCTCACTGAACTCCGGATCATAATGTTGTAGCAACTGATAAGTACGGTAGTCGCCAAACAGAATGATTTTAACATCAAGCGGTATTGGTTCCGGATCCAAAGAGACGGTACCTGTCAGTGTCACCTCTTTCTCTAATGATGTAAAACTTAGCTGACGAGCCCGCAATGCGCGTTTTAATCCATCCCAAACATAGGGTTGCTCTAGCACTTTTTGTGCATCCATTAGCAACACACCACCGTTTGCCTTATGCAGGCTACCCGGACGAATAAGTGAGAAATCAGTGAAAACCGTTCCTTTGAAGGTTGCCGTTTCAATGTAACCAAACAGGGTGTGATAGTTAGGGTTCTCTTCTACCACAATAGGAAATTCGCTACTCTTACGGCTTACTAGAACATTAACCTTGTATCGACGTGGTAATTTCTTATCCAAAGAGGCACTCGCAACTTCCCCTTGCTCAGCGCTCTGTTCTAGGAAAATATCCGCGTTTTCAACAATATCTTGCTGAAGTTCGGTTAAGTAACTCTTGATCGCCGGATAACCAGAATAGTCCTTCTTCAACTGTTTGATAAAGTGGGTAATCACATCGAGAGTCACTTCATCGTTGAGCTTCTTAATCTTTTCCGTGTACGCTTCTTCCCATTCAGTGAGCTGACGAGCCATAGTTCTTAATTTGACCTCAAGCTCGTCGATGGTCTCACCAAAATACTCTTGCTCTTTCTTGCTCAGCGCATCAAAACTCTCTTCGTTGTGAAGCTCTTCACCGTTCATCGCCACAAACTGATAATCACCCTGAGTCGTGATGGTCAAGCTAATGCCCTTGGCTTTGGCATCTTTGGTGATAACTTCTAGTTCTGCTTCCTGCTTTGCTGCAAGCTGATTCTTCAACTTATCAGCCCGGCTGTAATAGAGTTCATTGTCAAACGCTAATGGCATAGCATTGACCAGCTTAGACATCAGTTTTTCGATATCATGCTTGAGTTTGCTACCTACTCCGCATGGCAGTTTAAGGACACGTGGTGTACGAATGTCCTCAAAATTGGCGACATAACACCAATCGAACAAAGCGCTTTCATCATGCTGATGGCGGTTAAGATAACGCAAAATCATCGTTCTCTTACCTAAACCATTTTGGCCAATAGCATAGATGTTATAGCCCTTTTCTTTTATCGACATCGCGAATTCGACGGCTTTTTGAGCTCTCTCCTGACCTACAATCTCATCGATAGGCGCCAACTCTTTTGTCGACTTGCTTTGCAATTTTTCTAACTCAGCGTGTAGATATAGCTGATTGGCTTCAAGTCTTTGAATCGTCATCACTCTATCCTTATTGTTATGATTTTATAAAATCTAGTTTAGGCTAGATTCATTTATAATTTAGTGACTTACAACTAATTCATGTCTAAGTGCTTATTTTTTCGCCATTCGAGATGCAAAACAGACAATTAAATGATAATTATTTGCATTCGTTAATGAGTTGTATTTAAATGCTAAACTTATTACTGACTGCGGAGTATTTAGACATGGATTTGCAGCAATGCTGGACGCATTATCTAAAAGCACAACAATTGCTAGAGCAAGGACACTGGCCAGAAGCCCACTACCTTTATGAAATCGTCCTCACTCATTTACCATCACACCTGCAAAACGCGTTGGGGAGTGAAGACACTAAACCCTGTCAGTTTAGTTGCTTAATCACTGGATTAAGAGATGCCGCAGTCTCGCAGTCAGAGATTCTCAACAAGATGGGGCAGCATCAGCAAGCGTTTGATCTCCTCAACCAGACTTATGCTCACCTTCAGTTTGTCTCTATCGAGTCTTTTGAACTGGTTTACGCCACTCAACACATCATCCAGATTCAGTGTGAAGATCTATTGCGTCACATAGGCGCATTTTGCAGTGCGCAGCGCCCAATGGATGCTGGAGTTTGAGCATGTACAAAGAGCACACCACTATTTCTCGACACTGAAACAGCACAACACCGCGATGGAAAGCGCTTACTGCATTAATTAATAAGGAAATTATAATGTCCATGATGCCGATTCTTGAGGTTCGTAACCTGTCAGTTAGCTTCACCACCAACGATGGGATGGTTGATGCGGTAAAAAACATCAGCTTTGACTTATTTCAAGGCGAAACTCTTGCGATTGTGGGTGAATCCGGTAGTGGGAAATCCGTTTCAACCAACGCTGTAACGCAGTTGCTGCCAAAGAATGCTTTAGTTCACTCCCAGTCCAGCATTGTGTTCGAGAATCAGCAGTTGCTCGATAAGTCTGAGCAAGATATGCAGGACATTCGGGGAGATCGAATTGGCATGATTTTTCAGGAACCAATGACGTCACTTAACCCATTTATGCGTGTTGGTATTCAAGTTGCTGAAGCCATACTCTGTCATCGAAGCGTCAGTCGCTCTCAGGCTAAAGAGAAAGTCCTCGAACTGTTTGATTTAGTTCACTTACCTAACCCTGAGCAAGCGTATAAAAAGTATCCACATGAGTTTTCCGGCGGCCAACTCCAACGCATCATGATTGCGATGGCGTTGATTAACGAGCCCGACATACTTATCGCCGACGAACCAACAACTGCGCTCGATGTGACGGTTCAAGCTGAAGTTCTCAATTTGATTAAGGAAATTCAGCAAAAAATGGGGATGTCTATCTTGTTCATTACCCATGATCTCGGCGTTGTTAAGCATTTGGCTGACCGCGTGATCGTGATGTGCAAGGGTGACGTGGTAGAACAAGGGGTGTGTGGCGAGTTGTTTACCAATCCTCAGCACGCCTACACTCAAATGCTGATTGATTCCATTCCTAAAGGCCATAAGGAACCGATCGAGCAGGATGCACCAATGCTACTCAAAGCCGATGACATCCGAGTCAAATTTCTGATCAAAAATCATTTTATTGCTAGTCGGGCTGAATATTTTGAAGCCGTTAAAGGGGTTTCCCTCGAGCTCAAACAAGGAGAAACGCTGGGCATCGTCGGTGAATCCGGCTCTGGTAAATCGACACTTGGTCGAGCATTGATTGGCCTACTCCCTTCAACGGGCCATATTGAATTTAAGGGTCGAGATGTGAATCAGCTTTCACGTCAAGAACGATTTGAACTGAAAAAGGAGGTTCAAATGGTCTTTCAGGATCCTTATGGTTCACTTTCGCCCCGCATGACAGTTGGAGATATTATTACCGAGGCGCTCACTGTCCATCAGCCACAATTAACTAAACGTCAGCGAATGGCACGCGCTCGAAAAGCACTTGAAGAAGTTCGCCTTGATCCACACTCTATCAACCGATATCCACATGAGTTTTCCGGTGGTCAAAGGCAACGTATCGCCATCGCTCGTGCGCTAATTCTTGAGCCTTCATTCATTCTGCTCGATGAGCCAACATCAGCGTTAGACCGTTCCGTTCAGTTAACAGTGATTGATTTGCTCAAAGACTTACAGCAAAAGCACAACATAGGCTTTATCTTCATTAGCCATGACTTGAGTGTTGTAAAAGCGTTAGCCGACCGCGTGTTGGTAATACAAAAAGGCACAGTGATGGAACATGGCAGTGTAGAGGAAATTTTCCATTACCCTCAAAGCGAATACACCAAGAAGTTAATTGCCGCCTCTTTTGAACTGGAAGATTCAACTCATGCTGCCTAAACTAAAATAATTCGGTTTGGCCGCCGACGAAAAGCCGACGCAAGGATGCGTCGGCGTTTTTATTGACGTATAAGAAATCGAGTAGCCCAACGTTTATGAGTCTTATTTTTTTCATACCTCGATGAACACTTCTAAATATAACGAACACCAATCAATTAAAGTCAATATCGTTTCTCTGTGCTAGTTCTTCATGAAAGCGTTCTATTTTCCGTCTAATTTCGTGTTTGACGGGCTGCCGTTTGGACTCAATATTATTTTTCAATGCTCGTTCGACAACTTCATATAGCAATAACACTTTGTCATCAATATCATCAGTCTTCATCTTGCCCCCTCAACTCAATCGCTTGCTCTTGCAGCTTCTTCAGCTCAGATAGAGACGTGTGTAACAGTGAGAGTTTGGTAGTAAGTTCTGATAAAATCATCGATAAAGCTAAATCACTAGTAGGGGCGCTGTTAAGCATTTCATCGATAATTTTCTGCTGTTCAAGTACAAACTTCTTGTTTTTCCAGTCGACTCTTTCTGAGGAAATATATTCAGAAACAACTTCTCCTCGGTATTTTTTAATTTCGCTATCAGTTTTATCTGACAGTTGAGCCTTAAATACATCATCCATAAACGCCCCCAGAAAATAATCATGTAGCCCTCATATTAATGGGTGTATGAATAATGATGCAATCTATCAGAAAAAAATCCTACTTTTCGTACAAAAGCAGGCGCATGTATTTAGAAATAGTGTGAGATAGCCAAATATCGAGTTCGAATATGTTCTATTAACAACTTTACTTTATTAGGGGGCTGTCGGGTAAACGGGTAAACAGCATAAATACCCAATCTCTTTCCGACTTGTTCGGGGAACAGATCAACTAACTGTCCGTTACGTATATCGTGATACACTAAGCACCTAGGTACGTAAGCGATACCATGCCCACCTAACGCTGCTTTTCGAAGTGCAGTCGCGTTATCCGTTGAGAAACTACCACTGACTCTCACAATATAATTGTCATCCTGAGCCTTAAACTCCCACTCGCTCGCTCCGGTCGTTTGATAGGCGTATTGAAAACAATTATGCCGAGTGAGATCTTGCGGTTTGATAGGCTTGCCATTACGAGCAATGTAAGACGGTGACGCACAAACTACCCATTGTGAATCTAAGATGTGGCGTGCGATTAATGACGAATCTTCTAAATAGCCCGTTCGAATAACTAAGTCATACCCCCCTTCAACAAGATCAACGAAGCGATTATCAAGTGACATATCTACCGTTAACCCCGGATGCAAGTTGCAAAACTCTGCGACCGCGTCGGCCAAAATCAGGTCGCCAGAGATAGAGGGGACAGACATTTTGATATGTCCGCTGATATTTTCGCCAAAGCCTGAAACTGCATCCATAGCCTCTTGCGCGGCCTGTTTCACATTTTTGGCACCATTGGTTAACGCCTTACCCGCTTCTGTGAGCGTTAATTTGCGCGTTGTTCGGTACAATAGCTGAACACCTAGTTCTTCCTCTAATCTGGCGATTCTTTTGCTAACTACTGAGTTTGTAAGGTTATTTATATCAGCAACCTTACTGAAGCTACCCAATTCTACGACCTGAGAAAACAGGATTAAGTCATCTGCACGCATTGATTATGTCACTTTTGGAATTAATTATTTTCATTATTTCCCTATATAAACAAAAAATAAAGGGGTAAATTCACCAGCAATTAACAAAATCATCACAAATATAAAATCTAAGAGGCTGCGAAGGCCCTTATTGAGAATGTAAAGGACGTACCAATGAGTGAAACAATACTAGCTCTCGTGGCTTTCTCACCAATTGTGGTGGCAGCCATTTTACTGGTGGGCCTCAACTGGCCTGCAAAACGCGCCATGCCCGTGGCATTTGGTCTAACTGTCGTCATTGCGCTTTTCGCATGGGACATGACCACCACACGTGTACTCGCCTCTGTACTTCAAGGGCTGGGTATCACCGTCTCCGTTCTATGGATCGTGTTTGGTGCAATATTCTTGCTAAACACGCTGAAACATACGGGCGCAATTTCAACGATTCGTAACGGTTTCACCAATATATCTCCAGACCGCCGTGTACAAGCCATCATCATTGCTTGGTGCTTTGGTTCTTTTATTGAGGGCGCTTCAGGGTTTGGTACTCCAGCCGCCATCGCTGCGCCATTACTTGTCGCAATTGGCTTCCCTGCTCTTGCTGCGGTGTTAATGGGCATGATGATTCAATCGACACCTGTCTCTTTTGGTGCAGTGGGAACACCAATTATCGTAGGCGTGAATAAAGGCCTAGATACGCACAACATTAGCCAAGCGCTGCTAGCAAATGGCTCGACTTGGGATGCTTATTTACAACAAATCACCTCAAGCGTGGCATTAATTCATGCGGGAGTGGGTACCTTGATGCCTGTTCTGATGGCGGTGATGCTAACGCGCTTCTTTGGTAAAAACCGTCGTTGGAGTGAAGGCCTTGATATCTTGCCGTTTGCTATCTTTGCCGGTCTCTCGTTTACCGTACCATACGCGTTAACAGGAGTTTTCCTTGGTGCAGAATTCCCTTCCCTTATTGGTGGCTTGGTGGGCCTTGCCATTGTGGTTTCCGCAGCAAAGCGTGGCTTCTTAGTTCCAAAAACCACATGGGATTTTGAAGAAGAAGCAAAATGGCCGGCTGAATGGCTAGGTTCACTGAAGATGGATCTAAAAGAGAACACAGCAAAACCAATGAGCATAGCGCTAGCTTGGCTACCTTATGTTCTGCTCGCGGTGATTTTAGTGGCAAGCCGTGTTAGCGCAGACTTCAAAGCACTGCTCGTTTCTGTCAACCTCTCATTTAGTAATATTCTTGGTGAGACTGGGGTAAGCACAGCGATTCAGCCACTTTATCTACCCGGCGGTATCTTAGTATTCGTTGCCCTCATTGCAGTATTACTCCAATCACGCAATGCGGCTCCGCTTGCTAAAGCCTTCGGTGAATCAAGTAAGACCCTTATCGGTGCGGGTTTCGTGCTTGTATTCACTATTCCTATGGTGCGTATCTTCATCAACTCAGGTGTCAATGGCGCGGATTTAGCGAGTATGCCCGTCACCACTGCTAATTTTGCGGCGGGTCTAGTTGGTGATGCTTTCCCAGCATTAAGTGCGACTGTGGGGGCTCTTGGTGCCTTTATCGCAGGCTCAAATACCGTCTCCAACATGATGTTTAGCCAGTTTCAGTTTGAAGTAGCCCAAACCTTGACTATCTCTAGTGCGGTTGTCGTTGCACTTCAAGCTGTCGGCGCCGCAGCGGGTAACATGATTGCTATTCACAACGTCGTCGCGGCTTCTGCCACCGTGGGTTTGCTCGGGCGCGAGGGCGCCACATTGCGTAAGACGATTCTCCCAACCATTTATTATTTAGTTGTCACAGGCATCATTGGTCTTGTCGCCATATATGGCCTACGTATCACTGATGCACTAATGCACTAACTCATTGATCTAAGGCGTTAATACTCAACTCTCCCTGACAAGACCCCTGCCAGTGTGAAAACGCTAGCAAATTCACGAGTATTAACGCCACCTTACTTAGATGTCGACCACACTAACCCTTCAGAGAAAGGGTGCTGCAACAAGATTAATAGGAATGACTTTATGATTATCTCTGCCTCAACTGACTATCGTGCTGCTGCGAAATCCAAGCTGCCTCCGTTTCTTTTCCATTATATTGATGGCGGTTCTTATGGCGAACACACCCTACGCAAGAATACCGAAGATCTTGCTGATATAGCGTTAAAGCAGCGTGTACTCAATAATATGTCTGACCTAAGTCTCGATACCGAAATTTTTGGCGAGAAATTAGCCTTGCCAATTGCCCTTGCTCCTGTTGGTCTGACGGGGATGTATGCACGTCGCGGTGAAGTTCAGGCAGCAAAAGCCGCAGCCAACAAAGGTATCCCATTTACCATGTCGACAGTCTCGGTGTGCCCTATCGAAGAAGTTGCCCCAGCAATTCAACGTCCGATGTGGTTCCAGCTGTATGTACTAAAAGATCGCGGCTTTATGAAAAACGTACTAGAGCGTGCCAAAGCCGCTGGTGTAACGACGTTAGTATTTACGGTTGATATGCCAGTTCCAGGGGCACGCTACCGTGACATGCACTCGGGTATGAGTGGTCCAAATGCAGCGGCGCGTCGTGTTTTTCAGGCAATGCGCCACCCTAGCTGGGCATTTGATGTCGGCTTATTGGGCAAACCGCACGATCTTGGCAACATCTCTACCTACCGTGGTGAACCAACCAAACTTGAAGATTATATTGGCTGGCTTGGTGACAACTTCGATCCGTCAATCTGTTGGAAAGATTTAGAGTGGATTCGAGATTTTTGGGATGGTCCGATGGTGATTAAAGGGATTCTCGATGAACAAGATGCTAAGGATGCGGTGACGTTTGGTGCCGATGGGATTGTTGTATCTAACCATGGTGGTCGTCAGTTAGATGGTGTTCTCTCTACCGCGAAAGCCTTGCCGACCATCGCAGATGCGGTTAAAGGTGACCTGAAAATCTTTGTGGATTCGGGTATACGAACAGGTCTTGATGTCGTCCGTATGTTGGCACTCGGCGCGGATTGTACATTGCTTGGTCGCTCTTTTGTCTATGCACTAGCTGCACAAGGTCAAGCGGGTGTTGAAAACCTACTTGATCTGTACGAGAAAGAGATGCGCGTCGCAATGACTCTGACTGGAGCCAAAAGCATTCAGGATCTCAGTCGCGATTCATTGGTCAACATCAAATAATGACGATAGGTGTCATAGCCAAAATCCTTTGTCTGTGGCACCTTTAACCTGCTGAAAAGAAAACAACAATATTGACATCAGCATGTACAAGGAAGCCAACATGTCAAACCAAACTCACCCGTCTGATAGCGATGGCCTATATCAACAGTTAGAATCTCTGCTAGCGGTTGAAATTGATCCAAAACGCATCATTACTCAACACGCTAAACGTCTCGCTTACGGTACTGATGCCAGTTTTTATCGCCTTGTTCCACGCATCGTATTACGCCTAAAAACACTCGATGAAGTGATTTATACCATTCAGTGCTGCCGTGAAATGAACATTCATTTTACCTTTCGTGCCGCTGGCACCAGCTTATCTGGTCAAGCCGTCTCTGACTCTGTACTGATCACCTTAACGGATGATTGGCGTGGGCATAAGATCATTGATAATGGCAATAAAATCTTGCTCCAACCGGGTGTTATCGGTGCAGATGCAAACAGATACCTCGCTCCTTTCAAGCGCAAAATTGGCCCTGATCCTGCGTCAATCAATACCTGCAAAATTGGTGGTATTGCGGCAAATAATGCGAGTGGTATGTGTTGCGGTACCGCACAAAACTCTTACCGTACCATCGATTCCATTAAAGTGGTGTTTAGTGATGGCACACTGCTTGATACCTCGTGCAAAGAGAGCATCAGTGCGTTTCATGCGACCCGCCCGGATATCATTCAAGGTCTGCGTCAACTGGTTGAAGAAACGCATCACAACCAAGAGTTGCGTGAACTTATCACGCACAAATACCGCTTAAAGAACACCACGGGATATGCTCTGAATGCCTTAGTCGACTTTCACGACCCTATTGAGGTGCTAGAGCACTTAATGATCGGTTCTGAAGGTACGTTGGGCTTTATTGCAGAGATCACTTACAACACGGTCATTGAACATGAGTTTAAAGCGTCGTCTCTGTTGGTGTTTGCTGATATAGAAGAGGCCTGTCAGGCTGTCACGACGCTATCACACACACCTGTCGCTGCGGTTGAATTGATGGATGGTCGAGCATTGCGCTCAGTGGCAGACAAATCTGGTATGCCAGAGTTTATCCAACACCTTGATCTTGAGGCGGCGGCGATACTGGTTGAAACCCATGCCAGTAACCAAGCGGACATTGATACTCAATGCCAACAAATTATGGATTCTCTATCCGATTACCACATCATTGAATCGGTACCATTCACCCTCGATCCAAAGACGGTTGCTACGCTATGGGGGATCCGTAAAGGTATGTTCCCAGCAGTTGGTGCTGTGCGAGAGGTAGGAACCACCGTTGTTATTGAAGATGTTGCTTTCCCAGTCGAAAACCTTGCAAACGGCGTACGAGACCTGCAAGCGCTGTTTGATAAATATGCCTACAGTGAAGCGATCATATTCGGGCATGCGCTAGAGGGAAACCTCCACTTCGTCTTTACCCAAGGCTTTGATTCTCAACAAGAGATCAAGCGCTATGGAAATTTCATGGATGATGTGGCTGAGTTAGTCGCTGTCAAATACCAGGGTTCTCTCAAAGCGGAACATGGCACTGGTCGAAACATGGCTCCCTATGTCGAGCTGGAATGGGGCAAAGCTGGTTATCAATTGATGCAAAAGATCAAAGCACTTTTCGATCCTCAAGGATTGCTTAATCCTGGCGTCATCATTAATGATAATCCTCAGTCACACATTGAAAATCTCAAACCGATGCCTGCCGCTGATCCACTCGTCGATCGCTGTATTGAATGTGGTTTTTGTGAACCCGTCTGTCCATCACGTACGCTAACTCTATCCCCTCGCCAACGAATTGTTCTCTATCGCGAATTGCAGCAACGACGTGCTGTTGGAGAAGACACCGCCGCCACAGAGTTGGAACAGATATTTGAATATCAGGGGATTGATACATGTGCAGCCACAGGTTTATGCGCTGACCGCTGTCCAGTAGGGATTAACACTGGCGACTTAGTCAAACAACTACGCACAGCAAAATATAACAAGTTCAACCCTATCGCTAAGTGGACAGCCGATCATTTTGCGACCACAACGGCGCTAACCCGAGCATCTTTAAAGGCAAATCAAATTGCTGTAAAGGTAATTGGAGAAAGTGGCGTGGCAAGCCTAACCAACGGTGTCCGTAAGCTAGCCAACAATAAAACCCCTGTTTGGCTGCCTGAAACTCCACAAGCCAATCAACATAACATCAATAAAGCGATGGAACTGCTGGTTCGTTCGGATAAGAAAGTGGTCTACCTACCCTCCTGCGCATCACGCACGATGGGCCAGCAAAGTGATGCAGCTGATCAGCGTTCACTAACAGAGGTGACATTGTCACTTATAAAGAAAGCAGGTTTTGAAGTGATTATCCCAGAATCACTCAATGACCAGTGTTGTGGTATGCCTTATGACAGCAAAGGGATGAACGACATTGCACGCAATAAAGTGCAGCAACTTGAGAATGCGCTTTGGAAAGCCAGCTTGGAAGGTGAATACCCAGTACTTATGGATACCAGTCCGTGCGCAAAACGCAGTATTGAGCATTTCACAAAACCACTGGAAGTCTTAGAGCCAACGGGCTTCGTCACTAAGTACTTATTGGACCACCTCACCATTACGCCTAAGCAGGAAACCGTCATGTTGCATGTCACGTGCAGCTCTCGCCGTATGGGGTTAGAGAATGACATGATCACGCTGGCTAAAACATGCGTTTCCGATGTGGTCGTCCCTGAGCATATATCTTGCTGTGGTTGGGCTGGTGATAAGGGCTTTACCACTCCTGAGCTGAATCAAGCGGCGGTTCATCCGCTTAAGGCGCAAGTTCCAAAGGGGTGTCAACGTGGATTTAGTAACAGTCGAACCTGTGAGATTGGTTTGTCCCACCATAGTGGTATCGCATATCAGTCAATACTCTATTTAGTGGATGAGGTAAGTTCTCCCCAATAAACAGAGCTTAGACATAACTTAACAATAATGAATGAAACTTCAGTAGTATTCACTTAGATCTTACTCTCAACTCTACACTGTTACACAGACTTAGAGGCAGCGATAGGTTCATAATCAAATTCGATTTTGAACCTATCAGCCGACAATAAGGAGTAGTTGATGGAGTATGAAATTTTTGTATGTGATGCTTTCACGCAAACAAAATACAGTGGGAATCCTGCTGCTGTGGTTCCCGTTGGTGAATGGCCAAATACAGAGCTAATGCAGAAAATCGCCGCTGAGAATAATCTTTCTGAAACTGCCTTCACTAAGCAAATTGCACAAGACCACTACGAAATTCGTTGGTTTTCTCCACTGTGTGAAGTGGATTTTTGTGGCCACGCTACACTCGCTACAGCCTATGTGTTATTCAATCATTTTAATGCAGGTGAAATCCTGCGTTTTGAAACGGCCTCTGTCGGCCAGCTCGTCGTCGATCGTGATCTAACAGGTCGTATCTGCATGGCTTTTCCTCTACTCACGCCTAGCGCAGAAGAGATTCCTTCTCTACTTCTTGAAGGGCTCTCGATCACACCAACAGAGATCCTACGAAATCAACAAGCATACTTCGCGATCTATGATAATGAACAAGACGTCATTAATCTCAAAACCAATAGTCACTACCTAAAACAATTGGCTCCCTACGATGTGGTCGCAACCGCTCCCGGAGATGAGTACGATTTTGTTTCCCGCTATTTCTGGCCTGCCAATGGAGGAGATGAAGACCCGGTTACGGGTTCCATACACGCTGGATTGGCACCACTTTGGGCTGAACGATTGGCAAAACCTAATCTCAAAGCTTACCAAGCATCTAAACGAGGGGGGATCTTATACTGCCATGTGGAAGATGATCGGGTCATTGTGTCAGGCTATGCGGTCCTTTACTCTCACGGAAAGATTTTCTCGTAGTATTTCGATCTATGGCAGCTAATGCGCAATTAGCTGCCAGTATTTATCTCAACGTCCAACCCCACATACTTACACAATCTGATATTTTTTAGGTGCTTTTCTTGGTCGAAAATGGTTAGATTATCTAGCACATCTCGTAACAGGGAGTTCTATGAAAATCATCATCTTACATGGCCTGTATATGCATGGTATGGTCATGCAGCCCTTGAGTCACCGCTTACGTGATTTAGGCTATCGCACCAAAATTCTCTCTTACAACACTGTTGCGATTGACGAGAATAAAGTCTTTAACGCTATCGATAATGCCCTTTCAACGCAAATGCCCAATATTCTGGTCGGGCACAGTCTAGGTGGACTTATCATTAAGCACTACCTACAAGCTCGCCAACTTGATCAACAGCAGGTGTCACATGTCGTCACCATTGGCTCTCCGATGCAAGGCGCATCCATTGTAACTCGCATTCAAGAACTGGGGATGAGTGCCATCCTCGGAAACTCACCATCATTTGGGTTGGCACAACACGAAGGAACGTGGAATCAACCACAAAAACTGGGATGCATCGCCGGAACACTGCCACTTGGCGCGCGATCATTACTGATGATGGATAATAAAATGATGTCTGATGGAACGGTCACCGTCGATGAGACCAAGATAGAAGGTATGACCGACCATGTAGAGATTCGCAGCAGTCATACCAGCCTAATCTACACCTCATTGGTTCCGCAGCAAATTCATCATTTCATTGCGAACAATGCGTTTATCCATTAAAAAAGCAGCGATGACTCGCTGCTTTTCTGTGGCTAGGGTTTCGGTGTTAGGGTGTACTTAGTCTTGATACTCTCTTCACCGAAGGCCTGGCTAACCCTCTGTTCAAACTCTGACTTAGTGATAGACTTCGTCATCGCATCAACATCGGTCAATGCCTCTATCCCATAGCCATGGATAAGATAACGGGTATAGAACCAGAGTCTTTGCACAGGATCATTATCTAGGGGTTGTAACGCTACGGACAGCTGCTTCGCCACCAGATCTAAGTCTTGCTGACTGATTCCCTGCACCATGTCATCTATCACCTTATCTATCGCTTGATCGATCTTTTTGATATCTTTCGGAGCGACCTGAGCCTCAATAAACCAATCGGTACTTGGTTCCCTGTCTTGAGAAACACTGTACGCATCTGGCGCATAATCGAGGCTGAGCTCTTCCCTAACATAGCTGGTCAGTTGCTTTGACAACTGACGTTGGATCATGTCATCGATAAATGCCGTGCGTACACTACTCGCAACCGTACTTGGGTTGGTTGCTCGCAACAGATAGAAACTGTTTTGCTCATTATTTAACGGTAAATCAATACGCGGCTTTGGTTGCAATTGATAGCCAGCGGCATAAAAGCTTTGTGGCGCATCCTGAAGAGGAATAGAACCGATGAAATGAGTCAGCAGTGGCTCTAGCTCCTCCGCTTGAATATCACCAATCACCACCAGCTTGTTATTTCGATTAAAGTCATAGAGCTGCTCATAGACTTTCTGCACTTCAACGTCTGTCACCATTGCGAGCTGAGGAGCGGTGATCATACGATGGCGACTATCCGCTAAGTAAGCGTTACCGTTGATCGATTTATTCCACTGACCAACAGGTGTCTCTAAGTATGACTTGAGTTCCTCTAGTCTTTCTCGAGCGACGGTTTCTACCTGACGCTTGTCTACTTTAGCGTTGGTTACAATGTTGAACATGACATTAAACGCATCAGCAAGTTTTGCTCTCGGTGAGGCTATCTCAATACCATGATGACTGAACCCAATGAATGGATAGACTTCAATCGTGTTACGACCAAGGTAAGCATCAAACTGGGAGCCAGTAAACTCACCAACACCACTGCGTGAGATCGCAGCCACTGCTAACTCTGATGCTGCGTATAAACTCGGATCGAGTGCCGCAGTGCCGCCTTCACTTGCGTAAATAAACTGAACGTTGTCACCGGCATTGGCGTCTTGTTCAAACCACACCTCAACCCCATTGGATAGAGTCCAAACGGTAAAGCCCGTATCTGTGATTTGTTTATTTGCAATCGTACCGCTTGATTGAGGCTGAGCCAGTTGTGATACCGATGTCGCTAAAGCAAGGGGTTTAACTCCCGGTTGCTTAACTTGCTTACGTAGTTCTGGCAGCTGTTTTTCAAGTGCAGGAATCGCAGCGGTGTCATCGGCACCAAGTACAATAGCAAAGTCCTGCGCCAGCAAATCTTTCAGCGTCTTATTGATCTGCTCAATCGAAGCTAGCTGGATAAACTCATCTAAGCTTTGCTTATAGTCCTGCTTTGACTGAGTCGACTCACCGAGTGAAATGACATTAACCATTTGACTAGCGAAGTCGACTGGAGACTGCTGTTGCCAATGATGATCAACATTAGTCGCGAGTTGATTAAACGAAGCCATCACCCTTTCGACTTCTTGCGCACTGACACCGTGGTCTCGCAGTGATGCGAGAGTTTGACTAAACAACGCCTGTGCTTGCTCTCTGTCCGGTGCTGAGAAACTCACTGAAAGCAACGCATAGCGTCGTTCATTCAGGTAATAAGGCGATGAGTAGAGACTTTGTAAGGGTGCCGCCTGCTCAGTGAACTTAGCATCGAGGCGGTTCCAAACTAGCTGTAGTGCAACTTCATCCAGCCACTGTTCATGCAGTTGACCACGATGACGGATGCTCGCTGGACCACGCTCAACCAATAGGCTCATGCTTGGAGCATCAAATTCGCCAACCTCAGTGGTGAAGTCACGTAATACCAGCTCGGTATGTTGCTTGCTTTGTAGTTTAGCGCTTGACGTTTGCTGCCAAGAACCAAAGTACTTATCCAGCAATGCTTTGGCTTGCTCAAGCTCAATATCACCTGTCAGGATGATTTCAGTAGACTGAGGCTGATACCAAGTCTGGTAGAAGGCTCGGATCGACTCTGGTGTTGCACCGTCGACTGACTGCTGATTTCCAACTGGATCGATGTTATCCAGTTGAGTTCCCTTGACTAGAAAATCGTAATACTTACCTTCCAGAGATTTATGCTCTGGGCTAGAACGACGAATCTCACCTTGAATAACGCCTTTCTCTTTCTCCACTTCATTTGGAGAAAGCGACAAACCATCCGCGATGTCTCGCATCCACATCACCGCGGTTTCGATCTCTTTATTGTCAGGTAGGTCAAGCTCATACACCGTCTCATAGTAAGAAGTATAAGCGTTCATATCGGCGCCAAAGGTTAAACCTGTCTTTTCAAATAGTTTAACAATGTCATTGGTGCTGAAGTTTTTCGAACCATTGAACGCCATGTGTTCCAAAAAGTGCGCGTAGCCTTTTTGTTGAACAGTCTCTTGAGCTGAACCCGCATGGACAAACATGCGAATCGACACAGATTCATCGTCCATCGGATATAAGTGGAAACGAACACCGTTTTCTAGCTGTCCGCTTGTCCATTGAGGATCTTGTTGTATTGGAACCTCAACTTTAGGTTGACTACAACCGACAAGCAAAAGTACTAGGGCAAAAAATATTATTCTCATAGCCATACTTCATTATTATTAAAATCAGCCCAAATATATCCTAAGCAAATGGAAATATTAAATAATTCGTTCTCAATAATGTAATATTCTGATGGAGTTGCAGATTTGAGATAAGGTGCGTATTATTTATCGCAATTCGACGATTAACTATTTAAGTGTGTCCAGATGCCTAATTCATGCACTCAAGTCAATGCGCAAGCTTTCAAATCTACTGAACAAGAGATGGCACAGGAACTCAAACTCGCCGCACAAGCAAAGGCACTCTCCCACCCTGCGCGCGTAAGAATAGTGAAGATTCTACTTAATCTCGAAAAGCTGGGCGGATGCCTGAATAGTGATTTGGTGTCTGAGCTTGGATTGGCACAATCAACCGTGTCTGAACACTTGCGCATCCTGAAGCAGGCAAATTTCATCACAGCTCAATCTATCCCACCCAAAGTTTGCTATCGCGTCAATAAAGCAGAGCTAGCGCAGTTCTCTGGTCTGTTTGGTATGGTATTTAGTTAACGGTTGCGATGGAAATAGCACAAAAAATCAAAGGAGCCATAAGGGCTCCTTTCGTAAAGGCTAACATCAGTGATTGCAGATCACCACTTGCTGGCAAACTTGTTCAAACGGCATTGGCTGGTAGAAATAGTAACCCTGAATGAGCGCAATCCCTTGTTGAGTTACAAAATCCAACTCCTCTTGTGTTTCCACACCTTCGACGACAATTTCTGCTCCAGTAATACGCACGAGCTCACTGGTTAAACGGAACATCTCTCGACCGTTTTTGTGCTTTAAGTTGATGACTAATGAACGATCAATTTTCACCTTATCAAATTCATACTTGCATAAGTGACCAATAGAGGAATAACCAGAACCAAAGTCATCAAGCGCGATTCTAATGCCTTTCTCTCTCAACTGTGTGAAAACACTCCAAGTTCGCTGCTCATCTTGAATCAGCAGTTCCTCAGTGATCTCCAGTTCAATTTGCTCATAGTTCAAGGAGCTATTCTCGATTAGCTCAATCACTATTTCAGCAAAATTAGGCACAAGAAACGTTTCTGGAGAGACGTTGATCGAAATCTTGAATGTCTTATTGGATGCCAGCGGTGCAACCTCTTTTAACGCTCTTCGGATAACCCATAGATCTAACTCTGAGGTCAGTCCCAATGTAGCGAAACTGGCGAGAAAAGTCGGTGGCGTTATCGTGCCATCTTTGCTTCGGTGTCGAATCAGCACCTCAAGAGAAGAGACACAGTGTTTGCTATTGTCGATCTGTGGTTGATAGAACAAAACAAATTCGCCATCGTGTTGCAAATCACTAATCTGCTTTTGTGCTAGAAGGTTGCCACTCATATGAGGCAGTAAACCTATCACACCACCGCTATTCCCCACTTCTTGATAGTTGAAAAACTCATCCGAGGAACCCTTTGAGAACACCGCATGACTGCCCAACACTCGATCCATCTGCTTAAAAAATGGCAGATAAATCATCATGCCGATGACTATGATGACAAATTGAAGGATGGCACCACTGATGCTGCCATCCGTCGCCAGATAGCCACTAAACAAGGTTGGCGTCATCCAGCTAACAAATTGCGACACCGGAGCGACCAACCCAATCCATGTCGCGGTGTAAGCAACTAGAATAGCCACCAGTGGTGTGATCAAAAACGGAATGATGAGAACGGGATTAAATATCACAGGCAAGCCAAACAACACAGGCTCATTGATATTAAAAATACTCAGAATTAACGTCGCGCCAGCTAAGGTGCGATAGCCTTTGTTTTTAGTGAACAACAACATACATAACACTAAGCTAAGCGTATTGCCTGCTCCACCGATTCCCGCATAGATATCGTAGAAACTGCTGGTCAGAATAGGCAGTTCCTCTCCCATGATTTGATACATAGTGAAGCTATCTACTGAGAGTTGATACAATTCTTGTTTGTAACCCGCGAGTAAGATGTGGCCGTTAATACCTATTGTCCACAACAGATTTCGTACTAACTCATACCATAGACCACCAAGCAACGAGTCAACACCAATGGTAGGAACCAGCTCCTTCACACAAGACATTGAATAAAATGCACCACCAAGGTAATGCCCCAGTGAAACATAGAGGGCCACAATCAAAACCGTGCCAAATATCAAGTTGATCGACTGATCGACGACATTCGGTAAGTCAGACTCCATGTAGACTCTTCGTCGGGTCAAATGCTTTACCGTCAAAGCCACGAGTAGAGGCGTAATGATCGCCAGCGGGTAGTTATCCGGTAGAATCGAACCGGTATGAAGTAATCCCCACTCATTAGATAGGATGACGTAGATCAGCAGCGAAGGCGTAATAACATTGGTACGCGAGATGTTATGTAAACGCGCTAAAAAAAATGAATAGTAAATTAGCAGGAGTATTGGAAAGAGCTTCCACACAAGTTTGCTAATAAACATCAGATAGTTTGCTTGGGATTGAAAACCAAGCTCCGCCAGACCACTACTAATGAGCATAGCAAAGGCAGAAAGCAGCGAAACCGGCAGCAACATCACAAAGACATTACATAAGCCGTTCAGATAAGCGTTTTCCGAAAATCGGGTAAAAACGCGATAGAGAAAAGAGGTTTTCATTAAGGAAATTAATAGCCAATAGATTAAAGAATTTACGCACTTGGTGCGCATCCATTGCCTGACGCAGCATTTTCCTTAATGAAATTTTTTGTATCCGTAAGCTGCGCACAAAGCTCCGAATAGACTACCGAGCTCATATAGGCAATTGCGCGCACCATACTCCCTTTTCCGACAAAACTCGAACTAGGTTATCTATCGACACGACAACCAATTGCAATCATACCAATCACATAACGAGCAAAGCTGATGCTATTTAGTCCGATTGCTGTGCGTTTTTATTGCACGGAAAACGTTGTTCATAAAGCGCCATAAAATCCGCCCTAATCTCTTGTTCCAGATGCGTCGCCTTATCCGTTGGGCAGAAAAGCATAAAGTGGACGATTTGCTCACCCGTGCTGCCACTATTGATATGAATATGCGGCTCTGAGCCTGGCAGATCAACGCCTGCGTGCTTTTCGATCATTGAGTTATAACGTTTGGCAACTTCGCTAAAGTAGTGAATACGCTCATCAATTTTAGCCAAGATCTCAGGGACAAGAGGAAACAGATTCACAAAATCTGGCACGACGATAGAGAAGTCATGGTAGACATAGCGCTTCATAAAATTGAGGTTTTTCACCGGATAGGTAAAGAACATACTGTTAGGTAAGGTCGCCGTTTTACCTGTGTAGTGATACTGACCATGATAGAGGTCAATCTCTTGAATCACCGTCGCCATCATGTTGTGCTCAATTACCTCACCACAGATCTTACCCACTTCTATCCAATCACCAATACGAAATGAACGCGAACTGGCTCGTTGAATTGACCCAGTGAAGCAGAGAATGATCTCTTTAGATGCCACAACTATCGCAACAGCAATTGCGGTGACTGAGAGCGCAAATTCATTGATTTCCGACTGCCAGAGTATAAACAGCAACATGACCAGTACGATGAATGACCCGTTTTTCGTACGTGACATCCAGTTGCGCTGTTTCTCTGTCACAAAGGCTACCTCACCACGTATCCGTGACAATATTAGCCGACGACCCAGTGAGATCATCACAATGATCAACACGGTAAACATCAATTTGTGAGTTAGAAGAAAATCGATGACTGCTTGTACTTTCTCCACGCTCTGCTCCTGCTTGGTAATGGTTAAAAAGGGGCAATGTGCCCCTTTAAATAGTTGGTTTTATTGAATGAGTTACTTGGGTAACTCACCCTCTTTGAATACGACAAACGCACGTCTATTCAGAGCATTGGCATCTAGGTTCTGCTCTTGAGTGACTGGGTTCAACTCACCAAAAGACTTAACTTCCCACACAAATTGGCTTGGGTCTAGCTTAGTCTGCAAATATTGCATGACCGATTCTGCTCTGCGCTGCGCGAGCTGCTCATTGTAACTGATTGAGCCTTGATAGTCGGTATGCCCGGCAATCAATACTCGCCCATTTAAGCCAGTTAAATTGTTCGCAAACTCATCCAATGAGATTTTATCGGCTGGATTCAGCTGCGCCTTATCAAAGTCAAAATGAGAGGTCATGGCGACAAAGACTTTGCGCTCTGGTTGTGGAGGCTGACAAAACGCATTTTCCTGCTGGGTTTGTGTCTGTTCAAACACAATATACGCACGACGGTTTTCGGCATTCGCCTGCTTTGTCGTCCCCTCAACCAGTGGCTTAGACTCGCCGTAGTACTTCACCTCCCAATCGTAGCGAGAGGGGTCTAATTGAGTTTGCATGTAAGCTTTTACCGCTTCAGCCCGACGCAGTGACAGTTTAACGTTGTAATCATCCGAGCCTTGATAATCAGTATGGCCGACAATCGCAATCTGACCATGCAGTTTACCAATGCTTGAGATCAGTTGGTCGATTGATGCTTTATCCTGTTGTTTCAACTCTGATTTGTCGAAATCAAAATGGGAAGCCATGGCAATTCGTATGTCTCGCTCTGGCACAATACACTCTCGAATCAAGAACTTCTCTACCTGCGGATCACCAAACTTGTCTATGTTTTCTTTACTTACATAGGTATCGGTAGAGCACGCGGCCAACCCCATTACCATACCTACAGCAAAGAGCGTGTTGAGTTTCATTGTCATGCTAATCCTCTATAACTTACCAACAAGGTTGATAAAGACACCCTTGGCATTGTAGTCATCATCGTTGGCTAAGTTACTGTCAAAGCCAGAGAAGTTATAGCCAATACCAACTTTAAAGTTGTCAGAAAGATGTTTGTTCACTGAAACAAGTGCACCGTGCTCAAGTTCATCATTGAGCGTATCGGTTTTCCAGTGATATTCGCCCGTCACATCCCACTCTTTAATGACATGGTAGGACGCGCTTAGACCATATAGGTTGATGTTGCTTTCGACCGTTTCTACGCTCCCAGAAGCACGCTCAAAATCCTCTTTCTTATCTTTGTGCGCGTATTTAGCACCGACATCGACTTTGGCGTTTACCGAGTAGATACCTTCCACTTCGATGATATGTGACTCTTCATTGCTGTAATCGACATCCCGATCGAGATTATCTTTGTCGGCAATATAGGTATAGCGGCTAAGCAGATTTAATCGATCATTATAGATAGGACGATACGCTAGGCCACCTGTTGCTTCAACGAAGCGCTCTAATGTTTCATCGGTCTCTTTACTGATCGATTTCGAATAGTTGAATTTGCCGAACAAGGTATATTCTTCGGTTAAGTTCTGAGTGTATCGGTTGGTCGTAACAAACTGATCCACCCTACGCTTATTGACATCGACATTTTCGTTGCCTTTATCAACACGGTACTCAATCTTATGCTTGAGGTTAACATCGTCAATATCCATATTGGCGGTGAACGTCACCGCTTTACGTTCCGTGATTTCTAGTTTGCTCGGATCGACGTCGTTTTTCTTCTCAATCTCACCCTGCTGGTAACCGATACCAAAATCAATGTCGTCACTCATATCGTAACCAAAGCCAAAGGAGTCAATCTGCCCTTTGCCGTTGTTCTCATTAACAAACTGATTTTCCTGATAGAAATCGATATTGGATGTCAAATCGGCACGCTGCCCTACAACAACGTTATTTTGCCCTTCGTAGTTATCGTCCGTATAAGTTACATAGGTGGTGTAGTTCTCTGTGATGTCGTAACTTGCGGTTGCCTCTGTCGCATCACCGCGATCACCTGTGGTGTATTCCGCTCCCAATGAAAGATCATCAAACACTCGGAACTCAGCACCCACAGAGACACTGTCGTTATCGTCATACTGAGCCGTCTTATCTACCGTAGACTGGCCTTTAATATATACGCTGTTGTCACTGTCCCAGATATAGTCAGCTCTTAAGCCCGCTAGGGTACCCTTACCCTTTACGTTTTCACGATTCAGCTCGTCGACTTGTTTTGCTGCTGCCGAAACTTTAACGTGATCAGTCAGCTTAAACTGAGCTTCAAGCTCAGCCTGCTGAGTATCGGTTTGCTTAGTACCATCGAGCTCTGTCTCTTCAATCGAGGTATAGCGCGTCGCAAAGCTCAGTCGATCGGAGGCTTGTAAACGCAACTCGGTTCCGTATGACAATTGCTCTAAATCGTCACTTTGGCTGGCATAGCTGTAACCCGCATCTTTCGATTTGTACCAAGCCTTAACATCGTTCCCCACTGCACCAAAAATGTTCGGAGCAATGTCGTATAAGCTTGCAACACCTTTAACCTGTATCGAGTCACCTTTACGCTCATCAAAGTCTTCACCCACTGGGGTAAAGGTTAAACCACCATCAAAAGAGACAAAGTTTGAATCCGTCTGACGGCCCTCGCTGTGTGCCCATTCCGCTTTGATGTATGTCCCTTCTGTTGCGCGTAGCGTCAGATCCGTTCCCGAAGCCTGATAGTTCTGACCATCTCGCTCTTCAGTTGCGTAGTTGACTCCAATACCAATGTAGTCGTTTACCCAGCCCTTAGCCCGACCACCGTAAGTCAATGAATCCTTAACGTCGGAGCCTCTTGGCACGTACTCATAATCGACCGCAAGATAGTTTTCAAAACCGTCTGTTGGTGTGTCATCAATCACGCTGCCAAAGCTATCTGAAATGATGTTGTTCAGAGGTCGCATCAAGATGATTCGGCCCTGATATGGGTCGATTTCATAGTCTCGGCCTGATTGAAGTGGTACTTCTCGCTCTGATATACCCGAGTCCTTATTGACGACTTTGACATAGACTTTGTCACTGCCTGGGACTAACTCACCATGACGTAGGAAGTAAAGTGACCCCCCTGTACCGAGGAATTCATCATGAGCAAAAGAGGAGTCTGCTGACGCAGCGAAGCCAACAATATTGAGTCTATCTTCGCCATACTTAGTGGTAGAACGGGTACGATAATCTCCTTTAAAACCATACAAGCTACGGTTGTAGTCATTGTTGTCGGTGCCAGTCAGTCCAGTGTTGTAGTTACCCCACAATACCCGAGACTTATCGTACTCAAGATCGAAGTAGACTTTACCTTTAGTGTTCACCACCTTGTGGATGTTGGCTCCATCGCCGTAATCACCATAGTAAAGTTCATCATCGTCTTCGAGAATGTCGAAGACAGACGAGTCTTCCGCAGCAAATGGATGCTTGAAGATGTCTTTGATCTGTCCATCTTTACTATCAAAGTGCGTGGTTAAACGTAACTTATCGCCGAACTTACCCTGACTGAAGTAGGCAATACGTCCTTGGTTGTAAACATCATCCTGATATTGGTCATTGACACCCAGTGCTCCGGTATCACCCGTTACGCGGTTTTTACCAATATACATATCGGCCAAACCTGCCTGTGCGTAGTAGGTATCTGGAATACGCACGTACAACTGATAGCGGCGCTCATCGCCATTGTCAAAGATGACCTTGGTTGGAAAAATATAGGCGTCAGCAGGCAAGAACTGCTCGGCGTATAGCTCCCCATCTTCAACTTCGAATTCATCTTCTCCAATCACCACTTTATCGACACCTTTAAGCCCGGTACCAATAAACTTAGCCAACCCCGAATTGGTCGGGATGTTATGACGCATTAGCTGCGCACGACCAAAACTTCGCGCCAATTGTTCTTCGCTCTGATTACGATCGATATCCACTTCGGAATCTGGGCGTACTAGGTCAATCACACCGATAGTCGTGATGTCCATGTTGCCGTCTTTATCCCAAGCTTTGAACCTGAATTGCAGCTGGTTGCCGACTTCGAATGCATAATCAGCGTCGGTCGAGCCATCCCAACTAATATCAATATCGTTCGCAACCTCAGTACCTTCGATGACCTTAATCGGCTGAGATAGGCTGCGGTCTTGACCACGGAAAATCTCTATTTGATACCGTTGCATGTAGTAGCTGTAGTTTGAGCTGACGGTAAAGTTAACCTTGTCAGATAACTGTCCCTCTTTAATTTCTAGCTCATCACTCACACTTACATCGAGTACTGGTTCAAAACGGGTAATATCTCGGCTAGCCCAAATAGCGCCCTCTTCGAGGTAGATGCGTGAGCTGTCTTCCTGTTGATGAACTTCGACCTCAATACCCGTGGTATCTGTATCGATTTTCTCCAACTGACTGGTATCTTTTGCCACTGCCATAATGGGAATGGCTGCCATAATACTCACTGCCAAACGAGTCATTTTGAATTTATTCATAATTGTTCCGCCAATCGCGTCTGTTTGTCGTTATAGTTATTCACGATTACTCTTTGTCCTCTACCGAGACACTGAAGTTAAACTTGGTCAGTTTGTTGGGAGAGATCCGTTGTACTCTTGGGTTTTCGCTGATGACTTTCATGCCTGTCGGCAATGAATCGGTATCAACCTTCACCAAGAAGTTCTTACCTTTTTTATCTAGAACCCACTGATCTGGTACATGGTAGCGACCGTACTGATCCGTTTCGATCACAATACCCTCTACTGTGAGTAGTCTTACACCAGGGATGCCATCCTCATAGATCCCTTTGTTTTCTATGACGATTTCCCATAAGTAGTGATCACCATCTTTGTATAGGTTTCTGGTTACATCAAGATTTTCAGCAGATAACCCCTGTTGCTTATCTCCAACATGGCTCGAACTAATATTGCCCTCTCGATCAAACACTAGGCGCGTTCCAGACTCAGTAATGACGCTAAAGCTGAATCCCTCTTTGGTCTTCGTCTCAAGCTGGAAACTCACCTTGTTGCTCGATGGTAAGGTACGGTTTTTAGACATCCCATATAGCTCGTCTATCTCATAACCAGCCACTAATGCCGAATCAAACTGCGTAGACTGTTTTTTCGATTCGACCGCATGCTCATAGTTATACTTAAATTCGCTAGCCTGATTAGCCTGCACGCCATAGACATTACCCGTATGCTCACCTCTTGTATGACTGCGGTCTTTAAGATGATGCTCTTTGCCATCACGAATCATCACTGTGGTGTTGGCAATATAATCTTTGTCACTGACGTTCGCAGACAACTGTACTTCGAATGCGGTTGCATCAGCTTGGAAACCATCTTTGTTATGATCTTCAAACACTTTACCTATGATAGAAGCCGTGTCGAATACCTTATCTGGCATGACTTCAACCGTCGCGGTGGCTGTGTTTGATTTCTCTTCCAAAGCGCCCGTCACCTGACCTTCAGGTGGCGCCATTGCCACCGCTGAGTTGACGTACTTGCCGAATGTTGCGCCAACAGTCACACGCAGTAGGTAACGAATACGAACTTGCTCCGTGATGGTCTTGTCAGCACCGCCATAGGCCAACATATCACCAACATTAAAGGTAAGCGTGCTCGTGACAGCTGGATCATCCGTGTTGATGACATCATCATTGGTATCAAATTGACCATCAGGACCGCTATTGGTGATCTCTGTGGAACCAGCAACATAAGCGAAGCCTGATGGGTAACGATCCACTAGCTTAACGTTCTTAAATTCTGATTCGTTGTTGTTGATGATGGTCACTTCATACTCAACAACGTCGCCGACCTGCGCATCTGTTTTCAGCGCTTCTTTGGTCACCAGTAACTCACCTTCATTGTCAGCAAACTTCTTGACGTGAATAGTGACATCATCCGATGCAGAAATGCCGGTCGCAGGGTCAGTGACAGTAAAGGTATTGGTGATGTTGTCATCCAAACCTTTGTTCAATTCACCGGTAATCTTAATCACATAGCCATTACCCATGTAAGGCAACAGATCGAGTGAAAGCGCTCCATCGGGAAGCATCAGATCTTTATCGGTAAACTCGCCTTTCTTCTGACCACTCGGCCACTCTTCAATCGTTCCTTTCCAAGTAGTAAATAAGGCATTGCCGTTCGCCCCCACCAGCTTAGTGATTTCATCCACCATTTGTGCACCAGAAATGGTCGCCGATCCTTCATTGCTCACACGAAGAATGTAAGTCAGCTCTGAATCATCATTGGTGTACTCAGCGTTCTCACCTTTATCTGTGGTTTTGTCGATTGCAAAGCTGACAGCTTGAGGAGTGATCATCGCACTGACGGTTTCAACCGACACATTTCGTGTTGACGGCGTTGCAGATTGAGACTCGTCGATCTTATGCGTTGTGTTGATAATTTCACCCATAGCACGAGCATCTGTGGTACCCGTGATCGCGATTTCAACCGTGTCCCCCGGAGCAATATCACCCGAGATATTAATGTCATCATTGGCAGCCAATGTACCCACATTAATGTTGGTTCTAGGGTCGGTGCTTGTCGCAGTGATGTCCCAATCGGTAAAGGCATTAACAACTTCACGATCACCGCTGGTTAAGTCCGGTTTAGTCGGAACTTTCATCCTAGAAATCGCATTTCTCAACACGATATCGTTGGCAAAACCTTTACTGTCGTTAAATAGCGTGATGCGGAATGTCGCAGCTTGACCTGCCTTATAGATTGGGTTGTCCGCTGATTCACTGATCACGACGTTATCTGGTTCAGGGATAAGGCTTGCAACGGCAGTCGAACGCTGTGGGCGACCACTGTTGTTGATTACCATCGATGCTTTGTTATCAATCTGCCCGTTAGCAAACTCATTCACTGTGCCTTTAATCACCAGCTCAAGAGTGTCGTTTGGCGCGAGATTGACGACCGCATCCACCTGTTTGTTGTCTCCGCTAGGATCTGGGGAAATCGTCGTCAGCTCGTTGCCTTTGTTGACTTCAATGTTCCAACTAGAAAACGCAGCTTCTTTTGCCCCATTCACGGTATCCACTACCATTGAATCAAGGAGATCTTTCAGTTGAATGCCAGCCACAAAGGCCTCGTTCTGGTTAGCAACAATGACACGGAAAACAGACTCTTTACCCGGTTCATAAGCCATTTCTGTCTCAGTTCCAGTTTCACCAACGTATTTTTCCAATGTCAGAGATACTGGGCGGTGCTTGATGATCGCCTCTGCATTTAACGTTGGCTGACCAGAAAACTCCACACTTACCTGGTTGATAATATCCGTCGTTGCATAACGGTTGACCGTACCATTTATCGTAAAGGTCACCGTGCTATTCGGTGCAATGTCTGCAATAGTATCGATATCAGGATTGTTGCCGCTAGGCACAGACGTCAGTGATGAAGTGACATCACTCAACTGTGTCTCCACTGTCCATGATTCAAATGCCGTGCCGTTCGAACCATCAACCAAAGTGACCAAGACATCGTTCATGATGTCTTTGATGATCACATCATTGGCGAAACCTTCTCCGCCATTGGTGATGGTTACGACAAACTGTGCACTCTGCCCGGCCTGATAGAATTCTTGGTCTGCGATTTTCGTCACCGATATATCTGCTGGCTTAGGCTTAATCGTGGCACTCGGCTCAAAGTTTTTGCCATCGTACGCCACCTTGGCGGTGTTGACGATATCACCTATCGCTTTGGCATCGACTTCGCCTTGAATCGTAAACGTAATCGTATCATTCGGCGCTAAGTCAATCGTCGCGTTAATATCGCTGTTCCAAGCGTAACTGCGTTTATCCACCGATGTCATTGGATCGTTAGCGGAGGAACTGACTGTCCAGCGACTAAATGCTTGTCGGTCAACGCCATCGGCTGTCGATACCATGACCGCAGAAATCAAATCTTCCAGCACTATGTCATTGGCAAAGGCAGCATCCTTATTGACGATTTTGATTTCAAAGCCGTTAACCGTTCCCGGAGTATAAAGTGGATCGAGCGGCTCTTTTGTGACTTCAATCGTTGGAGTCAGTGGCGTACTGATCGCTTCATCTTCAAGCGTCTTACCATCGTATTCAAGCTGAACGACGTTTCGCACTTCGCCTATGATTTCAGGCTTGAGTTTCCCTTTGATCGTAATCGTCACAATGTCTTGCGGCGCAATATCAATGGTGTTGTCGATATAGTTACCCGATAGTGCTGGCAAACTGGTGTTTCCATTGGAAGAGACGGCGCTAATATCAATCGTTGCTGGGTCAAATACTGATATCGTACTGCCGTAGATCGTTTCCGCACTGATACGATCAACTAAGTCCGTAACCTTCACATCGGTCGCCCATACTCGCTGTGTATTGGTCAACACTAGCGTATAAGTTAGGGTATCTTGCGCCTGATAAACACTCTTATCGACGGTTTTCGACACGGTCACTTCCGCATCCATCGGCAAATACGTTGCCGTATCGTTAGCCCCGTCGACGTCATCAGCGGTGACATTCACTTGGTTAGTAATGGCCCCGATCACATTGCTATTCACTGTGCCTTCAAGATGAAGCTGAATCTGAGAGCCGGGTGCGAGATTGAAATCACCACTAAACCCATCCGGTGCATCAAAAGCCGATTGGTCAATCACAATTGTTTTGCTTGCCGAAGGATCTACGATGGTGATCGAGCTGGTTGCACTATCCCATGAGTTGAACACTCGACCTGGCAATAAACTGTCCACGACATCCGCTCGGATACTTGACGCGATATCTTCAACATGAAGATTTTGCAGATAACCCGCGCCGGTATTCTCAATCACAATATCAAAGCCAATCGAATCACCAGGCGCATAAAGCGCTGGAGATAGTGAAGCTTGTTTCGTGACGGTCAGAGCACCTTGCTGAGGATAGATAAAATGCTGCTGTAAATCGTACTGTTTGCTGTCGATGTATAGCGTGTTACCAAACTTACCAATCGCATCGTCTCTAACTTGACCTACCACTTCGATTTTAAGCACTGTCGGCTCGGTACCGGCCGCACCTAATTTGACGACGGCATCAATATCGCCGCTGGTCTGAATGGTACTCGCATCGTTGTGCGCAGCGCTGATATTCGACACAAACGTTGCGTTAGTCGTCCAAGATTTAAGTGCGGTCTGCATTGAACCATCAGCGGTCAGTACCGTAAATTTCGAAATCTCATCTTGAACACGCACATCTGCATTCGAATCGGCTCGGTTGGCAACGTACATGGTATAACGCACTTCACCACCTGGCGTATAACTTGGAGTATCAGTCGACTTAGCCGCGATAATATCGGCGTCACCTTGGCCAAGTACTATTGAGTTCGAGTCCTGACTGTCAACTTTCGCAATGTTAGTGATGGTACCGGTCGCATCGGCATCGACAATACCTATCAGACCAAACACGACTTTATCGCCTGGCATTAGGTCGAAAGTGGCATCAAGAGGCTTATTGCCTGAGTAGTTACCAGAAATAAAGAAACGATCGCTACTAGGTTGTTCAATGATGGTGGTCGAAAGTCCACTGAATGCTTTGGCACCAGTCGATGTACTAATGGCATTGAGCTTATCGATAATCGCAACGTCATTGGCAATACCTTCACCACGGTTTTCGACCGTAATGGTGTAACTCACCTGACCACCTGGGTTGTATTCACAACCGCTGCCACTGTTCGATGGGAAGCTACAACTACTGCCATCCGCAGTGGTATTGGTAACCAGTTTTTCGAACACGAGATCAGGAGCCACTGGAGGTATCTCTGGTGTTGCGATTTGGTGATTACCGCCCGTTGCTTGGTTCGCGTCAATGGTACCCAGTGCGTCTGGTCTGATAGTGCCCTTGATCAAGAACTGAATCTCTTCTTTCGGTGCAATATCTGCGACGATGTCGAGATCACCTGTTTTGTCATACGGAGGTAGATAGGTATCGATGTCACCATCTAAACCTGTAGAAATCGTATGCGTGATTTCAGTGTCCAACAATGCTTGGGTAACATTGCCACCGAGCACTTCTACGGTAATGTTCGACAATAGGTCACGCAGTACGGCATTGTCACGCCACACTGGCGTTGTATTGGTGACAGTAAACTGATAAATGACTTCTTCGCCCGGTTTATATGTATCGCCGTTCGAATAGGGTCTACCACCAATCGATACAATCTCTTTGCTGACATCTAGATTCGATGTTTCTGGATTGATTTGCGACTTACCAAACCCAACACCATTGTATTTAGGCTGAATGGTCACCGCAGTCACTGCATCATCGCGGATCTGGGATTCCATCTTAATATCAATCCAACCATTGGCGGCAATCGACAACTTAGGAATATCAATATCCACATCGGTGCCACCTACGAATGAACCAATATCGGTCGTCACTTCATCAGATTTTGCAACCGAGACAAGCCAAGTAGCTGGTTGGTAAACCACGCCCTGCTGGTTGTCTGGTTGACCTGCGGCAATTTGAGCGAGCTTTGATTTCAGCTTGCTAAACTCTTCACTCAGATTCGCGTTGTACTCAGTACCCTTACCTTTGTTTTCAAGACGCAGACGGTAAACCACTTTCTGCCCATCAACAGTATGGTTGTAGGTTCCCTTTTGCGTTGCATAACTAGCATCCGTGTAGGATTTATGCAGTTTTTGAACATTGGCTGGCAGCATATCTACCCTCTCTGACGGGAGATTATGCTTACCATCAACCTTAGCAGTATTTTGGATGGATCCGACCGCTTTATCCGACACATGCGCCTTAATCGTGTACTTAACGAAGGTGCCTGAAGGGTCAAAACTGCTCGCAGCGAGGTCAAACACCGTATCTATATTGGTGTTGTTGGCGACAGAACCCGCGTTTGACAGCGATGAACCATCAACGTCGGTATTGATCGTCCAACTCGTAAATGCTGGACCTGTTGTGCCATCGAAATATTCGGTTGAGATTCCCTGAATATCATCAAAGATGGCAATGTCTTGTAAGTGAACATTGTTTTTGTTTTTGAGCAGGATCTGATACTCGATGTAACCACCAGGTGTGTATCCACCCGAGAGCTCGGTGCTACCGTCAACATCGTATATTTTGGTCACATGCTTCTCAAAGTCATATTTCTCAGTGTCGGCTTTCGACTCAGCACTCACTGTGTCACCGTCGACCTTGAGCAAGTTGACAATATTACCTACCGCATTGGTATTAACTTTAGCACGAACAACATACTCAACCGTTTCACCAGCCGGAATTGAAGCATGCGTATTTATATCTTGGTTATTTGCAATGGTTTTATCGAGATCAACTTCAGCATGCGGATTGCCACCAACAACCTTAGATTCTATCGTCCAACCTTCTGGAAAGGCAACGCCTTCGCTACCATCAAGCAAACTCACTTTGATAGTCGAAAGTGTGTCGACAACTGGAATATTGTATGCTCCGCCCTTACCATCATTTTTGATCGTAAGATGGTAAGTCAGCTCAGCACCAGGTTGATAGTTTTTCTGCTCGACTGTTTTAGTAAACGCTAGATGGTAGTCGTACGGTTCAACCGTAATTCCACCAATAGTGATATCCCCAACGGCATCGTCACGTACTACGCCTTCGACGGTATAAAGAACATAATCTCCACCTGCAACGTCTATGGTTGTCGTGATGTTTTCATTGTCCTTAACTACACCATCTAGGGTGCCGTCCGTTGTGCCATCGCCACCATCGCTGTCTTCTTTTTCAACTGCGACAGAGAAGGTGTCATTAAACGGGTTAGCATTCGTTCCATCTAAAAGCAGAACGCTTACTCCCTTAATGTTTTCAGCCACACGGTGGTTATTGAAATAACCACGGTCAGAACTGACTTTTACTTTATAAGTCAGCGTATCACCTGGTGCATAAAACGCACTCTTCTTACCATTGACCAATAGTTCACGAGTCGTTGTGCCACCACTATCCACTCGTTCCATTTCATGGTGCGACACATGCGACACCTCCGAGACTTGTTTGTAATCACGGAAGATATAGGCGTTGTTGGCGATGATAGGCTCTAATATCCCTACTGAATTACGAGAACCAACCACGTTGTCTTTGACTCGAGCTTTGATCTTAACAGTACGCGTCTCGCCGGCTGCTAGAGAAAACGAACTGCTAACACTGCCTGGCGGATAGACAAGATCTTCTGTAGTTTGACCTTGCCAACCGGCACCGTCACCGTAATCAAACTCCCAGTATTCAAATGGAGATTGGTCTTCATACTCTTCAAACTGATTGTTCTTCTTGTTGGCAAGTACCGACTTAATTTCCTTAATTGGATCAACAAGTTTCAGGTTGTCTGCCGTGTTATCGCTGTTGTTCTGTAAATAGATAAAGTAGGTCACATCCTGTCCCGGCGTGAAACGACTCACGTCGGCAGTTTTTAGGATAGACACGTTCAGTTTTGCATCGCCACTGTCACCAATTTCGGCGGTCGCGGATTGGTCAAGATTATTGACTGGGTCGTGGATCTCTACCGTGTTAGAAATTTCATCTTTGCTGTAGTCATTTTTAACTAAACCGCGAATTTTATAGGTAACAAAACCCATCCCCTGAACCGTTTGAGGGTCAATATCAATACGGGTATCTATGTTACCGTTGTTGGGGTAGTTCGACTTAACATCGGGATAACTACCTGTTTTAAAAGGAGAGTTATTCTTATCTGTGATGGCTTGTATTGTCCATTCCGAAAACGCATTCATACCCGCGATATCATCAGTGACTCGCACTTCATTCGCGTAACCTGCACCACGGTTATAAACCGTGACATCAAACTCTACCCACTGTCCCGGAACAAACTCATTCTCTTTGGTGGTTTTTACTACGACAACATTGGGCGCTTTTGGATAAACCACAGCAGCATCTTGCATCCCTGACTGAGAGTCTGAATCTGGAGTTTCAACTACGGCACTGTTGTCTATACGCTTATAGATAATTTCGTCACCATTGCTGCGATCGATCTGAGCAGTAATGGTGTAAACAACCTCAACGTTTGGCGCAATCTGGGCGACGGTATCAAGATCTTTGTTATCTTCAAAAGTCCCGACCTTGGTGAAAGTACTATTGCCGTTTAGCAGTGGATCATCCGAAATAATCTCTGCACTGATCGTCCAAGAAGAGAAGACTTTTTTCGAAACGTTGTCTGGTTCAAGTAGGCCAGCCTCAATCGTCGAAATGCTATCTTTGACTTTTACATTAGTGGCATAACCATTCCCTTTCGCATTGATAACACGCAGACGATAGGTGATCTGGTTTTCCATTTTGGAATAGCTGGTTTGATCGGTATGGAAGTTCGCATCGTTGTTTGTTTTTACTTCTTTGATCAGATTAATATTGAAATCTCGAGGATCCGAACCTCGGTCAGCATAGACGGAATCATCCACTGTCACGCTGTTCTGAATATGACCATTCGCCAATGGATTGGTCTTAGCTTCAATGGTGTAGATGACGTAACCGCGCGGCTCAATCGTTGCTTTTACATCCAGAATGTCAGGACTGCTCACACTACCACTGATGCCTGTGTCTGATGCCGTTGATGGTGAACCGTTTTCTTTATACGCTTGTGCGGTAATAGTCCAACTATCGAATGCAGTAATCGTATTGCCAAAGATGTCGACAGTTTCTAGCTTATCGATGGCATCCATAACATGCACTTGGTCTGCAAAACCATCGCCGTCATTATCAACACGAATAGTGTAAGTTAGCGTATCACCTGAAGAGTAGTAACGTGAATCAACATCTTTACTCGCACGAAGGTTATCCTCAGGCATCTGCACACCCGAACCTTCTTCTATCACGTTATCACTACACGCAGGGTTATCATCGAGAATCAGACCCACGCTCGAGTCGTTGACTTCAGCAGTAAGCTTGTAAGTCACGAACTTACCAGGTGCAATATCTGGTGACACTGTCACTGGAGAACTGGTCCACGAGCCATAGCTATATTGGCCATGATCGGTACCTTGATTATCTTCTGCGCTGATAGGTTCCAGCTTCCAACGTTTGAAAGCCTGCCCCTGACCTGCACCAGCAGCCATATCTGTGGTAACACAAGTTAAGTCATCGACGATTTGCAGATCGTTAGCGAAATATTTTGACGAAGAGTTGGAAACTTTAATCTCATATTCAACGGTATTGCCCGGGATATACTCAGACTCTCTGGTCGTTTTAACGATCTTAATTTCAGAGTCAGAAACATTGAGCGTTCGCTCTGCAGCAAATATATTGCTGATTTGCGCGTCTTGCTCAAGCGCACCATCAGCGTTGAATATCGCCGCATTAGCCCCTTTTATCTCACCGATCGCGACGGGAGAAATACTCGCTTTAAGCTGATAAGTGATACTTTCATTTGGGTAAATAGAAACTTGATCATCAAAATCTACATCTGATTGAGAGCCGAGGTCTTTATACTTGGAAAGAGAATTGCCACCAATATCGGTCACCTCAACACTCCACTGAGCGAATGGATTACCAGATAAGTCGCTGCTATTGTGCTCAGGTTGTAAGTTGTTACCTAAACCTAAGTCAGTGATCAGTTGTTTGATATTGTGTTTAACATGATAGCCGTAAGCAATGCCTTGACCGCGGTTGCTAACTTTAACAGTAAAGACACGCTCTGAACTAACCAGATATGGCGATACATTATTGAGTGTATGTTCAATACTAACTATGGGCTGAGCTGGAGGGGTGATTTGCTCATCACTTTCAATATTGCCTTCTTTGGTATGCGCTGTTGCTGAAGTGACGATGTCTCCAACAAGATCGTTAGCTACCGTCGTTGTAACGGTATAGGTCAGCTTGCCTCCTACCACAATCTTTGCATCTGTAACCGCCAGATCACCGCTCGTAGCAAAAGTACCAAGTTCACTGCCACTACCGGTTGTTTTACCACTGATGGTGACATTACTAAACGGAGATGAAGTAGCTCCGTTGCTATGCTCGACAGCCAGTGATTCGAACGCTTGATTGATATCAAGACCTTGAACTCGATAACTGCCTGTGTTGGTCACCGTGAGGGTATAAGTCAGTGAATCACCGACGAGGTACTCATCTTTATCTGCCGAGAGCGCCAGTTCATATTGGTAAGGAACTGGGTTAAAAACACTCGCCATACTCGGTACAAACACTTCTGCGCTACCATCGCCATCAACGTCTGCTCTAACCGTGGTTTTGCCTAGTTCTATTTTACCGATCGCATCATCACTCACTTTGGCTTGGATGACATAATCGTTGCTACCGAATGGGAATAACTTTGCATCAGATACCGACAGATTCGAATCACTGCTGGTAAACGAACCAGGGTTTGACCCCCAACTATTTGAAGCCGTAATTGTGACTGAACTAAACGCTTTACCACGGCCAGACTCGGTGTCGGTCTGTGTATCCCAGACAAGGTCTTCCACTTCTACGTCACGGAATGTTTTCGCAGTAGTATTTTTTACGGTGACATAATAATCAATCAACTGACCATTTTCGTATGTCGAACTTGCGGGTGTAACAACAACTTCTATATCTGCCGCAAAGGCTTGTATAGAAAACATTGCCAATAACACTGTGATTAAAGAATACAGTTTTGAAGGAATCTGGTTTAGCAAAACGGTTTCATCCCATTGTCTAATTACTGCTATCGCGATTGTTTTATTTTTTGATTAGCAGCGGTTGAGCAAGCTACGCATTATTGTTTTGAACGGTCATCGGTTGTCACTGCACTGTCAGAAAGCATCTATTGAGTGTAAAAAATATCAAATACTCAAATTTGAGATACCTTTAAAGCCTATTATTCAGAAATATCCTACATAATAGTTATCTATATCTTGCCGACGTAATAAACTGGTCAAAGCTTTCACACCAGATGATAACGGTGTCGTATTTAGCCGCATCAAACCCTGTTGGAAGAGTGACAGTAAAGCGATCGAAACTTTTGACATCACCAACCTGAACCATCTGTTCTTTTTGCGCTAAAAAATCTGCTTCGGTTTCAATAAAGGTTGGCGAAAAATATAACTTGTAGTCGGGCCCAGGAGCCAACTCGCCAACAAAGGCAACTTCATCTTGGCTGATGGAAAGTGAACCTTCTCCCCAATGTAAAAAATCACTATCTTTGCGATCTTTTTGAAAACTCGCAGTATAGATAGCCTGCGTGGTGATACTTTGCACCTTCTGCATCGTAGGAGATGGGGGTTGAGTGAGAATGGGCAACGCATAAATTCCTAATGCGAAGCCCAATGCGATACACATCGTGTGTGTTAGCAGCAGCAATATCCTTTTCATCCTGACACTCACTTGAAAAATTACTGCTATAAATGTATATGATCTTTAATGAAATATCATTGTTGAATTAGATACTTATTGGTAATTAAGAGCTGTTTTCTCTGCCAATGTCACAATAACTTTTACCGCTTGCTCCATTCCCTCTATCGAAACGAACTCATGAATGCCATGAAAGTTGTAACCACCGGTGAAAATGTTAGGGCATGGCAGACCCATAAATGATAATCGCGCACCATCCGTACCACCACGAATTGGCTTAATCTGGGGCTGAACATCACACGCAATCATCGCTTGTTTCGCTAACTCTATGATATGCGGATACGGCTCCACTTGCTCTTTCATGTTGAAGTAGCTATCGGTTAACTTCAATTCAACTGAGCCGTGCGTTAATTGGCTGTTCAACTCGGCAACTTTTTCAATCATAAATTGTTTACGAGCCGCTTGCCCTTCACGGTCAAAGTCTCGGATGATGTAGCCCAGCTCGCTACGCGCAACCGACATACTCGCGGACTTCAGATGGTAGAAACCCTGATAGCCATCAGTGCACTCAGGAGTCTCGTCACTTGGCATCATCATTTGGAACTGAGCAGCAATGTTCATTGAGTTGACCATCTTGTCTTTTGCTGTTCCAGGATGAACATTGACACCATGGCAAATAACATCAGCACTGGTGGCATTGAAGTTCTCAAATTCCAGCTCACCGACCGGACCACCATCAATGGTGTAAGCCCACTCGGCCCCGAACCTTGCCACATCAAACTTGTCAGCACCTCGGCCGATCTCTTCGTCCGGCGTAAAGCCAATACAGATCTCACCGTGAGGGATTTCGGGATGGGCGATAAGCTCCGCCATAGCAGAAATAATTTCCGCAATGCCTGCTTTATTGTCTGCCCCAAGTAACGTTGTCCCATCTGTGGTAATCAAGTTATGCCCATGTAATTGATGCAAATCGGGATATTGAATTGGAGAGAGTATTTGGTCACCTTTGCCTAACGCAATATCACCACCCTGATAATCTTCTACAATCTGCGCTTTTACATTCTCACCTGAAGCATCAGGTGCAGTATCCATATGCGCGATAAAGCCAATCGCTGGAACAGGATAATCTACGTTACTTGGTAGTTTAGCCATTACATACCCATTGGAATCGAGAGAAACATTACTTAAGCCAAGTTCAATCAATTCCTGTTTAAGAAATTGAGCAAAGGTCATTTGTCCTTCGCTGCTTGGACAGGCAAGATGGTTCGGATTTGATTGAGTATTAAAAGTCACATAGCGCAGAAAACGTTGTACCAATTCATTCATAAATACATTCTCTTATAATTTAAGCCTTACTCATAACGAGCTCTCATCGTACGCCTTCTTAGCTACAAGGCTTTGCTATAAATCATTTTTTTCGCAATAACTAGCGAATACAAAAAAGCCCGAAGAGCATAGCTACTCGGGCTTAAAAATATTCAAGTTGCAGGATTAAAGCAGAATAAAGATACCTGCTAAACATGCACTCATCAGGTTAGCTAATGTGCCAGCAAGCACAGCCTTAATGCCTAAATTGGCTACTTCAGCGCGTCTCTCTGGCGCAATAACGCCGATTGATCCCAGCTGGATTGCAATAGAACCAATGTTAGCAAAACCACAAAGTGCAAAAGTAATGATGACTTGGCTATGCTCTGAAAGCAGAGCTTTATGTTCAACAAAATCAATGAACGCAACAAATTCATTCATTACGATCTTCTGACCAATGTATGAGCCAGCCATCAACACTTCATTGGAAGGAACACCTATAACCCATGCGAGTGGCGAAAACAAATATCCAAACAGCGCTTGGAGCGTAATGCCACTAAAGCCAACCAACTCTCCTAGGCTTTCAAGACCCGTGTTCACCATCGCAATCACACTGACAAAAGCTATCAGCATAGTACCCACCGCAACGGCCACCTTCATGCCATTCATCGCACCACTTGCTAGTGCATCAATCACATTACTCTCTTGCGCTTGATCCATTTCAATATTTGATTGGTCGATAGGAGTATCACGTTCAGGCACAATGATTTTTGCCATCATCAAACTACCTGGTGCAGCCATAAAACTCGCGGCAATCAGATATTTTAGCTCCACTCCCAGACCTGCATAGCCACCGAGCACACTCCCTGCTACAGACGCCATGCCACCAGCCATAACCGCAAACAGCTCAGAACGAGTCATTCGAGAAAGAAAAGGACGAACTAGAAGAGGAGACTCACCTTGAGAAAGAAAAATGTTACCCGTTGCCACCAAAGATTCTGCTTTACTGGTGCCAAGAAACTTTTGAATACCGCCACCGATGAACTCGATAACTTTTTGCATAATGCCGAGATAATAAAGTGCAGAAATAAGAGCACTGAAGAAGATGATGATAGGAAGAACGCGAACAGCAAAAATGAACCCAGTGTTCGCTAGATCACCAAATAGGAAGGCTATCCCTTGGTCTGCAAACCCCAATAAGCTCGATACGCCGCTACTTAAACTTGTTAATGCTGCCTGTCCCCAAGGGAAGTAAAGCACTAACGCTGCGAAAGCAACTTGAAGTAACAGAGCACGGGACACTGTTTTCCAGTTAATTGATTGGCGACTTTCCGACAGTAATACTGCACACAAAAGCAGGGCAACGACACCGATTAAGCCAAATAAAACATTCATTAAAAATTACCTCTACAAGCATTGAATTGGTAGCTGGTCCTGTCCTTGGGGTCATTCACCATTCCCTGTGACGGCTTGTATTGGTAGAGCTGTTATTCTCAACCGGGCGGAAAGTATAGCGCCACGAATGAGAGTTTCATCACATATTTATACGCAAACGTTCAAGTGTTCAATGTATGACCACTCTGCATATTTGGCACACCTACTGGTCGCGGTAAACTTCGTCTTTGCCCTTGTCAACATACGCACTTAAACACCTATAAAATTGGAACCAAACTCTCAATTTCACTATCAGGGCATCACAATTATTGGCCAAAAACTGGCGTTATATCATTTGGCACCTAGTGTTAAGTAACAAAGCTTAACGTACCTTTGGTATGACAATTAAGTTCACTACAACGTCATAGGCGAACCTAGCTAACACAACTAAGACTTTCCCCGCTCATGCGGGGATTTTTTTGGCTCGTAAGGAAGGATCGTATGGCATTTTTCCTCCCAACCGCTAGAATACCCGCCCTACTTTGATGTCTGAGAGCCTATATGCAACGCGATTACACTTACAGCAGTCTCACTCAAACTTCTCGTGAAGAGCTTGAAGAATTGAGCTTGAAAATGATTCATCGTCTTATTCCTGAAGAATCAATGACAGAACTGTTTACGTTTGAGCAAGATGAGGCCGAAGATCAGGATAAGCTTCAAGAAGCTCAGTTTGACGCAATGCTCAGAATGAACGCTATCGCACTGAGCCAACTGCCAGCATTGTTTGAAGAATCGGACAATAAGCAGCAAAACATCATTCGAATGCAGCGACTACTGCTGTGGCATTTTTACACAGTGTCGTTTCATCTAGAGCGAGCGATTCCACTTGAGACTCACTGTAACCACGTTGAGATAATCCTCAAGGAGAGCCCTCAAAACGCACTCGAATGGGTAACCACACTCACTGACTTACTGCGTCAATACGCTCAGATTGCACAATCAAAATGACGATACTAGAAAGGATGAGCTACGAGTTGCTGGCTGTCTTCTAGCATCTGTTGTGCAACATACTGGTGTGTCGCTGTTGTCGGATGGGTTACGTCCCAAAACACAAACTTATCCGAACCTTGATAAGCACACTCAGAGCGCAAAGGATGGTTGTACAAATAGTCGACGGATGAAGAACGATTAATATCGAGACACGCTTCACTTGCGTTAACAAATCCATGCGCTTGAGGATCGGCAACCAAGCTCTCAAACAAAGCATGAGTATCATGCAGAGTAATGGTGTACCCCTGTGCAGTGTAGTACGCCACTTGTGCTTTTATGAATCGATTCATCTCCACAATCTTCGCGCGAATTTTGTCAATGTCTTCTTGGGTAGAATAGCGAAACTGAGGCGCACGTGTTGCGTCTGGTAACGTCATTAACAAGAGGTGCTTCGCCCCAGCGTCGGTAAGTCGAATCAGTGCCTCTGCATAATCAGATTTAACCTCTGCGACACTTCGGTTGTAATTCATGAAGTCATTCAATCCAAACTCCAAGGTAAATAGCGTATTTTCAGGTCGGTAGTTTTTCGCTAACTTCGCATAGGTTAAATAGGATGTGACCTGATCCCCGACGCCCGTTAACGCAATGTATTGGTTCTCGCCTGCAGCCCCACCGACCGCCCAGTTGTAAAGAGGTAGATTCTTCGCTTTAGCAATGTATTCCGTCCAAACAAACCCGTTTGAAAAATGCCCCAAGAACCAACTGTTCGGGTTAGGGAAACGCCACTGCGAGGCATTAAAAATATTACCGGTATCCGATAAGCTATCGCCAAACGCAATCATCTTGTTGATTTGCTGCGGCTGAACAACAGGGTCATTGCTCCAGATCGAATGGTTATATGAGAAACGATTGTCGGCCGCATAGTAAGTAATATCGGCATTGTCATTCGCTAGGTCCAATGTTTGTTCGCAACGTTGTTTAATGATGCTGTGGGGAGTGTCGGTATAAAACATGTTTTTAAACGACACAGAGCTCCACCAATATCCATTCAAAGTCAAGTAACTTCCGTCAGGGTTTTCAGCCCACTCCCAATCCGTGCCAGGGTCATCTTTGGAATAGCTGGTTCGATACCAACATCGCACATAAGTATAAGTTTGCTTACCCTGTGCACTGACAACCTGTGCGGGAGAAATCATCTCAGGGGTAATCAACTCTTCTGACGCCGAAGCAAATGCGAGTGGCAGCAAGGCACTCATTAGTGTCATGGTTCTTTTCATAAGATTCTCGTTATTGTAATTAATGAGAAACGCTCTCATCTAAATACATTTTCAGACTAATTACTCTAATGAGTCAAATGTAAGAATATTCCTATATCCAGCTTTGTAACCAAGATCTATTTTCAATAGATTTAGTAAATATATCCCACCGCCCTAAAAATAGAATATTTACTCAAAATTAGTGACTAGAAAAGCAGCCTTTCACTACTAAGTAATTGCTTTATAAGAATATATAAGCACCATCATTGTTAACGGAATGTGTTGTTTTGAAGATCTTTTGTTCAGTTTTACCGATTCAGGACATAAATGTATTGGTATTTTCTGACAACTGAGCATAGCTATATTGCTCATTCACATTTTCGTTGAATGAGAACTAATTAATAAAAAGTGAATAAAATTGTCTCAAAAGGAATAAGACAAAATGCATCACAAAACAAATACAATCAAAGGTTTGTTTTCAACTACTGCGGTTGCGGTAGTGCTAACACTACCAACGTCAGCATACGCTTCTTTAACTGGGTTCGACGAATCCAAACTACCCACCAAGTACATCGTTAAGTTCAAAGGTGACCATACCGCTCTTTCTTCAATGAGCAGTAGTCCTTTCTCCGGACCACGAATCGTACAAGAATCGGTGTTGGAACAACTCAACGCCAACAAAGTGGAAAAGCTAGGTGACCAATCGATATACAGTATCGAAATCGACAACACAAAAGTAACTCAGTTAAGTAATCGTAGTGACGTCGAGTATGTCGAGATTGATCCACCTCGCTACCTTTTAAGTGAAACGGTGCCATGGGGCTACACCGCCGTAAACGCTCAGCTTCTTGATGACTCAAACGCGGGCAATCGCACTGTGTGTATCATTGATTCAGGTTACGACTTATCACACAACGATTTAAGTGGAAACCGAGTCTCTGGAACAAATGACAGTGGGACAGGTTCTTGGAGTGCTCCGGGTAACAACAATGCCCACGGCACTCACGTAGCGGGAACCATTGCAGCAATGGCGAACAACGAAGGCATTAAGGGCGTGATGCCAAATCAAAACGTTAATTTGCATATTGTTAAAGTGTTTAACGAATCGGGATGGGGATACTCCTCTAGCTTGGTTAAAGCGATTCAAACCTGTGCAGACAACGGTGCTAACGTGGTCAATATGAGCCTAGGTGGCAGTCAGTCCAGTGTTACTGAACAAAATGCACTACAACGCATTTATGACCAGGGGGTACTGCTGATCGCTGCGGCAGGTAACGACGGCAATACCGCACACAGTTACCCTGCCTCCTATGACTCAGTCATGTCGGTCGCTGCAATAGACAATCAAAATGCGCACGCGGCGTTCTCACAGGCAACGGATCAAGTTGAGATTTCTGGTCCAGGTGTGGCGATCTTGTCCACAGTTACGATCGGAGAAGGTAAACTTTCAGACATCCAATTAGACGGTGTCAGTCAATTCGACCGCGGTATCGTCCCACATAACCGCTTAGTACAGCGTTCGGGCAACTATCAATCTGAGCCTGTTGCTGGTTCAGTTACTGCGTCTCTTGGTGTTTGTGACACCTCCAACGGCCGTTTCACTTGCGCAGATATGACTAACAAGATTTGTCTGGTTGAACGGATTGGTAACCAAGGTTCAGGAAGCTATCCAGAAATAGATGCCGTTCAAGCTTGTTCCGATGCAGGTGCTAGAGCGAGTATTGTTTACAGCAATAGCGACTTGCCTGGACTACAAAACCCTTTCCTTGTCGACACAAACGATACCGCGCGTATCCTGTCGGTCACGGTTGACCGAGAATTTGGCCAACAGCTTCTCGCATACGCAGGTCAGGAAATCTCAGTGTCAACAACGCTTGGAGAGGACTACGAGTATTACAACGGAACTTCAATGGCAACTCCGCATGTCACCGGTGTCGCTGGTTTAGTCTGGAGTTACTACCCTACTTGTACTGCGGCTCAAATACGTAGCGTGCTAACCAAGACAGCTACCGATATTGATGTTGCAGGACGCGATAATCGAACAGGCTACGGTCTCGTTGACAGCGACGCTGCGGTTAAGTATCTCGAGCAATACGGTTGTGAAGGTTCTGGCAACGGCGATAATGGAACTGATAGCTATGTAAACGATACAGCGGTTGCGATCCCAGACAACAACTCCCGTGGCGTGATAAGTGAACTATCTGTAAGCCGTGCTGGCGACGCTGGTATCATCACTGTAGCGATTGATATCAGTCACACCTACATCGGTGATCTCAAGATCACATTAATCTCACCAGAAGGTGGTCAAGTCATCCTGCATGACAACACAGGTGGCAGTTCAAATAACATCCAGAACAGCTATCAAGTTGACTTTACTGGTTTTGAGTCAAAAGGTGATTGGCAGCTAAAAGCTGTTGATAGCGCAAGACGAGATGTCGGTACAATTAATCGCTGGTCACTGACTTTTCCATAAGGAGTTCAAGTCACTATGGTAAATAGACTCATAACATGTTCAATACTGTTGATGATGGGGATCACAGGCTCGGTACTCGCCAATAGCCAAGGTTTCCCTTTCCCCGGAAACAAGCAAGAGGCTATAGAACAAGCACCAACAAGATATTTCGTTAAATATTTTGCTGGTAAAGGCCCCGAAGCTCGTAAGGCTATCACTCTATCTGGTCTAAACATTGTTGATGAGCTACCTAATGACCAAGTATTTGTGATTGAGGGAGAGTCAAAACAAGTTGAAAAACTGATGCAGAGCTCTTCGATTGAATACACCGAACCCGAGCCGATAAGAAAACTATTGGCTCAGTAATGACAAAGGCGAACATCCGTTCGCCTTTGCTACTTTTCCACGCCTAAGTCACGAACAAAACCACTCTCTTCGTAACCATGCTCTCTCACGGTATTAAAGCTTCCAGTGAGCGGTGTAAATGTCTATGACCGACTTTTAAATTTGTCTTTGTCGATCGCGTGTTTTTTCATCCTTAAATAGAGTTTTTTCCGCGGAACTTGCAGGTAATCAGCGGCCTCACTCACTCGCCCCGAATGCAAAAACAGCGCATCTTCAATTACACCTTTTTCAAAATCATCCATCAATTCATCAAGCGGTAACTGCGTTTCAGCTTGGGTATAGAGTTTTTCTTTACCCGTTAATTTAATGATCCCTACCGCATATAGCTCAGCTATATTTCGTAATTCACGGACATTTCCAGGCCAAGTATGACCTCTGAGTATCGACAAGTAGTTCGACTCCACTTTAGGGAGCAGTTTACCCAATGTCTTACAGCTCTTTTTGAGATAGTGATGAAATAACACCGCTATATCGTCTGGACGCTGTCGCAAAGCTGGCATTTCTATCACCCCCTGATTGAGCACATAATAGAGCTCGGGAATTAATTGCTGTTTAGCGATGAGTGTTTCTGGATCGCAGCCTAAAACAGCGATCACACGTAACGGCCTACCCTCTCTTTCGTTGGCGATCAGCCTTTGAGCCAGAAACCGTTGGCACTCTTCTGAAAGCAACTCCGCACTATCCAGCATCAGAGTTCCTTCTTTAAACTCAGACAGCTGTTGAGCCAATTCACTTTCCATCATATCCGGCTTTGCTTGAATGACTTCAAAGGCATCCCCTTTCTCTGACATTGAGTGCAATAGATGCGCAGCAAGGTGCCTGCCAGTTCCTGATTCACCCCAAATAACAACATGATTCTTGAGTAAGGCAAACTGGGAAATAAGGAGACGGATTTGCTCCAATTGCGCCGAGCTCCCCACTAAAGACTTATCAATCGTGGCGACCATCGCATGTTTTTGTTCAATAAAGCTGCGCCGTAAATCTAAATGCTCTTTGACCATTTCCAATAGTGCCGCAGGATTAATCGGCTTCTCAATGAACTCGCACGCCCCTTTTTTGACGGCATCCACCGCCATTGGGATATCGCCATGCCCAGTAATCACAATGACCGGAATACGTTCATCAATTTGTTTAATTTTCTCTAGTAACTCCAGCCCATGAATCTGGGGCATGTACATATCCAACAACACGACCCCCGCCCAATCAGGGGTGAGAAACGGTGTCGTCAATGTAGGGTCAAGGAGTGGCTTCGCCGAAAGTCCAGCGATATCCATCAGATGCTTATAGGAATCCAAAACATCTTGGTCGTCGTCCACTAATAGGATCGAGTAATTAAGATTTTGCATGTAGCAATTCCAAAATAACTAACGCGCCTTTATCTAAGTTGGACGCTAAATATATCTGCCCAGAGTGTTTTTCCATCAAAGATTTGCTTATGTTTAGCCCAAGCCCCAAACCCACTTCTTTGGTCGTTGTGAAGGGCGTAAAAAGTTTATCAATGATGCTAAAATCAAACCCGTTACCGCTATCAAATATTCCGATAGCATGGTGTGTGTGAGTCTCGTAAACCGCACGAATAGTGATTTTTCGCTTCTCTCCATTCTGCTCATCAATAGCATCACAGCTATTCACCAACAGATTGACAAGTACCTGTTCTATGGCGAGAGCGTTCCCATGCACGGTAAGGTCTGAGGTCAATTGGTTATCAATTTCGACCATTTGTCTTCTTGCTTTTGCGATCACGATGGTCATCGCTTGGTCTGCGATATCTTTAAGATTTTGCGTTGCCGCTGGCTGGTCATCGTCTGACTTTTTCGCAAAGCTCCGTAGGCTGGATATGATTTTCCCCATCCGCATAGCCAAGCCTTCGATGTAACCAAGTGACTGATCGACGCCTGCAAAATTACCCGCTTGCGATGAAATTTTGGCACTATACAAATAAGTAGACATTGCATTGAGCGGCTGATTTAGCTCATGCGCCATACTGGTCATGGTTTGCCCTACCACTGCCATTTTGGCTGCTTGTATCAACTCACCTTGTGTTTGCTTTAGGTGCCGTTCGGTCCGCTCGCGTTCAACGATTTCCTCTAACAAACGATGATTTTTCTCTCTTAAATCTGATGTTTTATCCGCGACACGTTGCTCTAGCTCCCTAGCATTCAATTCTTGCTGGGTAATATCAGTGATCGTAACGATCACTTTGTTGAACTGACCATGTGAAAACAGATGGAAGTCAAAATGTAGATAGCAGGTCTGCTCATCTACAACACATAGGGTAATCTCATCATGCCCATCTCTAAATAATGCTCCATTGCGTTGGAACACTGCGGCTAAGACACGTTGACTCCGATTTTCGAACGAATCCCAAATCAACTTCTTTTCCACCTCTCCCTGAAACGCCAGTAGCCTGCGTGCGCTGAGATTGGCAGACTCGACATATCCCGCTAAGTCACAGGTCAATAAACTCGCAGAGGTGTTGTTGATCAGACTCATCGCATTGGTACGCTGAATCTCTTTGACGCTGACGCCATACTCAATGAGTTTTTCACTCAGGCGACCAATCTCATCAGCCCCATCAACTTGAATAGGATGACTTAAATCGCCTTTTGTTATCGCATCAATACTCGAGCTTAATGCCGTTAGACGAGCCACGATGCGGCGATTAATAAAATAGTAAGTGAGGAACAGCGACATCACTATCGATACACTGAAACAAACGATAAGAACATGGTTCCCATAGGAGACAAGACTCGTCGTTTGCGCTTGTACATTGATAAAGCTGTCATCGGCCTCTTGTACAATCAAACCAATCTGCTGATGAATATCACTTAGCTGTTGGTCAATATTGACCTTTAACAGATCAATACGTTGGTTTAACGCTACCTTATCTAACACTTGATGGTAGAAAACACCTTGCGGGGCAAGTAATGTCGCTAACTCTTGAATTAACTGCTGGTACGCTATGGTTGAAGGTAGGACAAAAATGGCGGCACTATTGCTCACCAAATCATCCAATTTGTATTGGATTACCTTGGTCGCATTGTGGACCTCACCAAGTTGCTGCGCCTGAATAACTTCACTAGTCATAGCGAAGACATTCGACTCCAGATCTAATACATGCTGAATCGCTCGCAATTGATCCAAGGCGATATTACGCTCTTCGCCCGTTTCATCACGTCGGATCAACCAATGTAACTCTTGACGTATCGGTGTGAGTTCAGAACGAATATCTTGATGAATCCAGTTGATCTGCTCTTCTAATTTATTCACTCTGCGACTATGTTCAATCCGCTGAAGCACGAGCGCACTGTACTGTTCTAATGTTTCATCAAGAACTCGGTAACGCTCAGAAAGCATTTGAGTATCGTCGTTTGACATATCCCCAGAACCTATGCGATTCAGAGTCAGATTGATGGCTTCAAGCTGCTCAGAGAGTTCTGCGATTTGTCTGTTTAACTCAACTTTGTTATTTAGACGAGGCAACAGTTGAACTCGATAGCGTATCTCACTACTTCGGCTTTCTAGTAAGTAACTGGTATTGTATTTCGGCACACTATTGTCGAGCAATTCACTCACTTGTTCATCGAGTTGGTTCCATGTTAGCCATGCAACAATACTCACTACCATCAGTAAAAGCGTTGAACCAGCAAAGGCCAAAATCAACTTTGCGCCAATCGTACTCCACTTAGTCATAGCGATAACTCTACTTGAATGGCTTTCAGGGTATCCGCCACCTGAAGCAAATTATCCTCAAACTTAACCCCGAAACGATAACCAAACTCTGCCAATACTGCTTGTTCCAATCCGCTTGAGGCTTGATTTGAAGCATCTTGTTCAGCAATGGAGTTCGCGATCGAACGGACTTCTTCCTCTGTCATCGGGATAAGGAAAAGTTGCTGTTTTAAGTGAGAGACTCTCCTACTCAATTCAGGGTTCGACGCAGTGATTGACTCAAGCTCTGCAATGCTGTGCCAAAGATCCTGTAACTCTGGTAGACGCTTAGTTATCGCTTCATCGAAAATGATATTAACCAGCTTTTCTCTTTTCATTAGTTTTTCCAAATTAAGAGGCGGATTCTTCTCGCTATACAACGAATCATCTTTAATCGAGTGCTTGGCAAAGTCACTGTTGACCATACTATCTTGGACACGTTTGGATAGGAGCAGCGTAATAAAGCTTTGGGTTGATTCATTTTCTCCTGAGTTTTTTAGCACCCCAATATAGGTTGGCATTAGCGTAAAATCTGAATCGTATCCAAAGCCAACATGCTGAAACTGTTTTGGTAACACTAACGCATAACTATCGATGGTTGGTCCGACGCCAAATTGTCCTTTAGCTACATAGTCAGCGACACCAAAGCTGCGAGAGGAAACAGTACCAAGGTTGGCTCCAACATTTAAAATGATTGCCCAACCTTTTAACCACCCATGTTTGGCTAAAATACTTTCTATCATCATTTGTGTCGTCCCCGAACGACTTGGCGTACTCATCGTAATGTGACCAAAGTACTCAAACGCAACCAAATCTATAAATTGATTTGGGATTTGTAGCTGGTTAGCTTTTAGGTAGTCGTTGTTCCACACTAGCCCTGCACCAGAGTAGCCCACGCTGACTACTTTATTTCGCTTAGGCAAGACAAAAGGCACCAACCACTCGGGCATTTCATTGCTATAAGACACGCTTGCTAACTGGTTACGCTTAAAAAGTTCCTCCATTAAAAATGGCGATGAACTAAGTACGACATCGACATCTTGCATGTAACTTTTGTTTAGTAGTTGAATCGCTGACTGTGTTCTTCTATGAATCAGCTTTATATCTGCCTTGGGATTCCTTTGTTTATATTCCGACATTAACTCCGCGATTGGCTCGCTCGAAAAGGTAGTGAGTACCACCAATTGATCTTGATTTGCCAACGCATATGGGCTGAACCACAACACGCCCAGCCCTATCTTTGCCAACCGCCTTATAAACACTTTTGCTAATCCCACTTCACAAAATCCCCTAGAAATGTGCGTCAATTCAAAAAGTGACAAACCAACCACTAAATTCATCCCCAGTTGAATGGGTCACTGCTGACGCAATTAAATCTCTCAATAGCGGTAATTCTATCAATTTCGTTACCAACAAAATGGTCAAAAGTGTCTCTTTTAACCCTCGCCAATCTTTAGTTTGAGTCATTTTTGCCTCAAAAGTAGCCTTTTGAGCCAATTCACCTCCTTCTGCATCATGTCGACGACAACTCATTAATCGTCACACATATTCGGAGTGAAACATTTATGTTCAATTTCTTTAAAACACGCCCGGACTTACCTTTGTCCGATAGCTCCAAAGAGGCTATGCAATCCCGCTTTAAGAGCTTCCAATGGCAAGTATTCCTCGGTTTGGTATTTGGTTACGCTGTTTTCTACGTAGTTCGTATGAGTTTAGGTGTCGTGAAGAAACCTATGCTAGATGCGGGTATCGTCACCATTGAAGAACTCGGTATTATGGGTTCAGCCTTTTTCTTCACCTACGCAATAGGTAAGTTTTCGAACGGCTTCCTTTCTGACTATGCCAACATTGGCCGCTTTATGTCGTTCTCACTACTATTGTCAGGCGCGACAGCCGTCATCATGGGCTTGAATACCGCTGGTTTCTTCTTTGTTCTGCTTTGGGGTTTAAACGGTTGGTTCCAATCGGTAGGCTCAGCACCTTCATGTGTCTCTCTGTTCCAATGGTTCTCACCTAAACAACGTGGCTCGCGTTACTCAATATGGGGTGGCTCGCGTAACATAGGCGAAGGCATTACTTGGATCCTAACCGCTACACTCGTGAGCTACCTTGGCTGGCGCGCTGGCTTCATCGGCGCTGGTATCGCAGCAATCGTAGCAGCACTATGTATGTTCTTTATCCTTAAAGACCGCCCACAAACTTACGGTTTACCAGATGCTGCGACGGCTTTTGATGAAGAACCAGAAATCAAGAAGAAAAATGATCCTAAAGAAACACGTCGTGCTCAGCTATTTGTATTAAAACAACCCGTTGTGTGGCTTATCGCTGCGGCGTGTGCGGCAATGTACGTCTCTCGTTATGCGATGTCTTCTTGGGCAGTGCTGTATCTGCAAGAGGTAAAAGGTTATTCGTTGATTGACGCCGGTTTTGCAATGTCTACCTACCCTATCGCTGGTCTAGCAGGGGCAATTTTATCAGGCATCGTATCGGATAAAATCTTTAACGCTAACCGTCATATCCCGACGCTACTATACGGATTGGCAAATATCGCGGGTATGTGTCTAATGTTCTTTGGCCCCGATAACCGCATGGTTGATGCGGTAGCCCTAGGCCTGATCGGTTTCGCTATCGGTGGTCTGGTCGTATTCCTTGCTGGCCTCACAGCTTGTGACCTGATGCCAAAGAACGCTGTTGGTGCGGTAAAAGGCTTTATTGGATTGTTCTCTTACATGGCGGCATCTGCTCAAGAAATTATTTCTGCAAAGCTCATTACCATCACAGAAATCGACGGTGTTTCTAAGTACGACTTCTCTCAAGCTCAATACTTCTGGCTAGCGGCAGGTGTGCTGTCACTTCTGCTTGCGTTAACTGTTTGGAACGCGAAGAAAGTCGTTGATATCGACGAGGAAACTCAACCTAAATTAAAAGCTAACGTTGCCAACTAACAACGAACTTGGGGGAGTTCGCTCCCCCTTTTGGCTGGCGATTGACATTGACTTGAGGTGACGTACTTATCTGGCTCCTAGAGATGGTACCCCCTTCCCCATCAAACGAATGTTGACCACCAGCCGCCCCCCTTTTGATTGTCCATTTTCGGTTATGTTGTTAAAGGTAAGGTTATGAATAAAACTAAAATCGTCGCGACACTCGGCCCCGCGAGCCAAAGTGCCACTGTGCTAGAAGAGATGATTCTCGCTGGCGTTAATGTGGTTAGGTTAAACTTTTCACATGGCAATCCCACAAACCATATCGCGGCCGCAGCCAATGTGCGCAACACAGGACGAAAACTTGGAAAGCACATTGGCATTCTGGTTGACTTGCAAGGACCTAAAATCCGCATTTCTGGATTTAAGAATGGAGCAGTCCGACTTGAACAAGGCGCAATATTTGCCCTAGATAGCACGCTAGATTCACAAGCGGGTGACGAGCAGCGAGTAGGCCTTGATTACCCTCAGTTAATTAAAGATCTCTCTGTCGGAAATGTACTTCTGCTTGACGATGGGCGCATTCAGCTCGAAGTTGTCCATATTGACGAAGCTGGCACGATTGCAAAAACCAAAGTACTAAACAGTGGAATCCTATCCAACCGCAAGGGGATCAACTTATTGGGCGGTGGGCTTTCTGCCCCTGCTTTAACTGACAAAGATAAACAAGATATCGAGACAGCCGCGATCATTGACGCTGACTTTTTAGCCGTATCCTTTCCACGTAATGCGGACGACCTCCACTATGCTCGAGAAATCGCTCGCGCCACAGGCTGCAATGCACAAATAGTCGCTAAGGTTGAACGTGCTGAAATTGTCGAAAATCAGCAGACCATGGATGACGTTATCATCGCTTCTGACATCATTATGGTCGCTCGTGGCGATCTTGGCGTCGAAATTGGAGATGCTCGCTTACCTATTGTTCAAAAAGCACTTATCAGCCGTGCGAAACATTTTGGAAAACCCGTAATCACTGCGACTCAAATGATGGAGTCTATGATTGATAATCCTCTACCAACACGAGCAGAAGTAATGGATGTGGCGAACGCTGTTATTGATGGAACCGATGCGATTATGCTATCCGCCGAGTCCGCGACAGGTGCCTATCCGGTTGAAACCGTAAAAGCGATGGCTCGAATTGCACGTGGTGTTGAACAAGAAATTGAATGCTCAAGCAGTTGCTGGGACAAGGTCCAACAGCTTTGTAGCAATAGTAGTAAGAGCTTCGCTGTTTCTTCTGTTTTGTTCGCGGCCAAATCACAACAAAACTTAGGCGTAGCGGTATTCACCAACAGTGGTGAAACCCCACTGCTTATGTCACGTTGTCATAGCCAAGCGATGATTTGGGCACTAAGCGACAATGAAAAGTTACTTTCTCGTCTATCTATCTTACGTGGTGTTCAACCTGTATTTGCTTCGATAGACGAATCCGATGCCACCGCATCGGTTTTGGAAATCCTTGCAAAGCCGATCAAAGATCACCAACTGCAATCACTGTTAATTTCTCGTTTTGAGTCCGTTGAAAACGCGGGTGATGTCAACATTAGCCGTCTGATTCCAATTCCAACTAAAGAAGCCATTGCAGCTTAATTATTAAATTCTCCATAAACATTAGTCACACCCACTCCTTGCTCCACAGGGAAACTTAGGGATTTGGCCTACCCTTGCGGTAGGTCTTTTTTTATGCAAACAAAAAGCGCCCCAATCGGAGCGCTATTCTTAGTTTATTGGGTTATTCCCAATCAAGGATAACTTTGCCAGAAAGCCCGCTACGCATAGCGTCGAAGCCTGCTTGGAAGTCATCAACTTTGAAGTGATGAGTGATGATTGGCGTGAGATCTAGGCCTGACTGAATCAATGACGCCATCTTGTACCACGTTTCGAACATTTCGCGTCCGTAGATACCTTTAATAACAAGACCTTTAAAGATAACTTGGTTCCAGTCAATACCCATATCTGATGGTGGAATGCCTAATAGGGCAATACGACCACCGTGGTTCATTGTTTGTAGCATTGAGTTGAACGCTGAAGGTACACCAGACATTTCAAGGCCAACATCGAAGCCTTCTGTCATACCAAGTTCAGCCATCACGTCCTCAAGCTTTTGCTCTGCAACGTTAACAGCGCGAGTCACACCCATCTTACGAGCAAGATCAAGGCGGTATTCGTTTACGTCCGTGATCACTACATGACGAGCACCTACGTGCTTAGCAACCGCTGCTGCCATAATACCGATAGGGCCTGCGCCGGTGATCAGTACGTCTTCACCAACTAGGTCGAAAGACAGTGCTGTATGTACCGCATTGCCAAATGGGTCAAAGATTGACGCAAGGTCATCAGAAATCCCTTCAGGGATTTTGAATGCGTTAAATGCTGGTATCACTAGGTACTCAGAAAACGCACCTGTGCGGTTAACACCAACACCCGTTGTGTTACGACATAGATGAGTACGTCCACCACGACAGTTACGGCAGTGACCACAAGTAATATGGCCTTCACCAGATACGCGGTCACCGATTTCGAAGCCACGGACTTCTTGACCAATGCCAACCACTTCACCCACATATTCATGACCTACAACCATAGGAACCGGAATGGTTTTTTGTGACCACTCATCCCAGTTGTAGATGTGAACGTCAGTGCCACAGATCGCGGTTTTCTTAATACGGATCAGAAGATCGTTATGACCAAGTTCAGGCTTGTCGACCTCAGTCATCCAGATGCCTTGTTCAGGCTTTAGTTTTGATAGTGCTTTGATTTTCATTATTTGATGATCTCCATGTCACGACCCACTTCGATAAACGCATCGATAGCGCGATCTAGCTGCTCACGAGAGTGTGCTGCTGACATTTGTGTACGAATACGTGCCTGACCTTTTGGTACTACAGGGAAAGAGAAACCGATCACGTAGATGCCTTTCTCTAAAGCGCGCTCTGCAAACTCGGCAGCTACTTTGGCATCGCCTAACATGATTGGGATAATTGCGTGGTCTGCACCACCCATAGTGAAACCAGCCGCTTCCATACGTGCACGGAAGTGTGCGGCGTTTTCCCATAGGCGGTCGCGTAGATCACCACTCTCTTCAAGCAGGTCAAGAACGCGGATAGAAGCGTTGACGATTGCTGGTGCAACAGAGTTAGAGAATAGGTATGGACGTGAACGCTGACGTAGCCAGTCGATCACTTCAGCTTTACCAGAAGTGTAACCGCCTGAAGCGCCGCCCATCGCTTTACCCAGTGTGCCTGTGATGATGTCGATGCGATCTACAACATTGTGGTACTCGTGAGTGCCTGCACCTGTTTTGCCCATAAAGCCTACAGCGTGCGAATCATCAACCATTGTCAGTGCGCCGTACTTTTCAGCAAGGTCACAGATGGCAGGAAGATTAGCCACCACACCATCCATTGAAAAAACACCGTCAGTCACAATCAGGATGTGACGAGCGCCAGCTTCTTTTGCTGCGATTAGTTGCTGCTCTAGCTCTTCCATATTGTTGTTTGAGTAGCGGAAACGCATAGCTTTACATAAGCGAACACCATCAATGATTGAGGCGTGGTTTAGCGCATCAGAAATGATAGCGTCTTCTGCACCTAGAATCGTTTCGAACAGACCAGCGTTCGCATCGAAACAAGAGGTGTATAGGATGGTGTCTTCTTTACCCAAGAACTTAGAAAGCTTTTGTTCAAGTTCTTTATGGATGTCTTGAGTACCACAGATAAAACGCACAGATGCCATACCAAAGCCGTGAACGTCCATACCCTCTTTACCTGCTTCGATTAGAGCAGGGTGATTTGCAAGGCCAAGGTAGTTGTTCGCACAGAAGTTAAGCACTTCTTCGCCGGTTGAGATTTTCACCGCAGCGGCCTGTTGCGAAGTGATCACACGCTCTGATTTATAAAGGCCTTCCGCCTTTACTTCTTCAATTTGCTGTTGGATCTGTTGGTAGAATGCAGAAGACATTTCAAATTCCTTCCTAGTTATTATGATTGTAAGCATATCGCTTATCGATTGCCTTGAGCGTATTGCTAAAGACTAAAATCTGCTGTCTTAAGTGTAATTCAAGCACGTTGTTTCCATTATCCCGTTGAGCGGAAAAACATTATTGAATTTGAGGCACAAATTGGACGCTTTTGTGATGACCGTCGCTCAGGATCACGCTAAACTCCCCCCATCATTGCCATTAACACACTCCACTATGAAAAACACCAAACTGATCGCCCTACTCCCTGACTTAGCGAGTTTTATTTTAATCGTTGACGAAGGAAGCTTTACCGCTGCGGCGAAACAGCTTGAGGTGACGCCTTCAGCGCTAAGTAAACTGGTGACTCGATTGGAGACCTCTCTATCGGTGAAACTGTTTGAACGTACGACGCGCAAGCTGATCATTACCCGCTCAGGTCAACAGGTTTATGATCAGGCAATGGTTATGGTTAACGCCGCCAAGCAAGCCGTTGAACTTTCGACTTCAGATCATCAAGAAATGTCGGGGGCGTTGACCGTTGCAGCACCCGAAGCGTTCTTATACTCGGTGCTTCAGCCTCACGTTGTGCCTTTTCTCAAGCAATACCCGCACATTCAGCTCAAACTCCGCGCTGCCGATGGCGAAATAGATTTGATCCGCGATGGAATTGATGTCGCTTTCAAACTCACCGATAAGCCAGATGAGAATTTGGTATTGAGAGAAGTGAGTAAAACTAACTTAGTGCTGTGTGCAAGCCCTGAATATGTCGAACAGCGAGGGATGCCAACCCACCCAACAGAGCTGGTAAAACATGACTGTTTGTACCTAGCAGAAACCGACCGTGATCATATCTGGGACTTTTTTAAAGAAGACGAGTACCACTCAGTACCCGTTAGCGGACGCTACGCAGTTAACCACTCACAAATGCGATTGACAGGGGTTAAGAATGCACTTGGTATCGGCATCTTCCATGATTTTGTTATCGCCGATGCGATTGCGCAAAACCAAGTCGTTCCAGTCTTGCCAGACTGGACAATCAAAAGCAACTATCACGGGGCAATAGCAATTCAGTACCCACAAACCAAGTACATGCCCGCTCGTTTACGTGGATTCATCGACTATATGACCGAGCAACTGAGTCAAAAATAATACCGCCCTGAGGAGAGCCTCAGAGCGGTATCCATCAACTCATCGCGACTAACACGCTAAGTATTCGCGCAGTCTGGTACTTCTGCTGACGACAAATGCATCAAACAACAAGGTCGCAATAATCGTTACCCCTGCCAATGGGAAGCAGAGGCTGATCACCACAACGGACGCCAGCCCCACCTTCCAAGTACCTTCTTGTTCAAAACGCGCTGGCACCCCCAACTTGTTCTGTTTACTTGGACGTCGTAACCACCACATCACCGCACCCGTGATTGAAATCGCGATGAATGCCAAACAGAACAGTAGGTTGAGCACTTTATTGATAACACTAAGATCGCCCTGATGGAGGGATACCCCTACTGCCATCAACTTAGCCATTAGGCTGTAGTCCTGCCACGTCACATCGACTAATACCTTGCCACTGTATTGGTCGATATGAGTGGTTCTGTCTTCTCTTGGATCCGTCACATCTCCTGCCATCGAGTTCGCCGCAATGGTATAGACACCTGTCGACGATTGAGGCAAAAAGACTTTAAAACGGCTGAAACCAAGTTGCTGCGCCTGAGATATCACACTATCGATATCCATCGTGTTACTGGCATCATAACTCACTTCGTTGTGTTCATGGCCGCCATGATGGTTTTGCGACTGTGGTAACGGCGTTTGCTCAAGATTCCAAGGCAGCTCTTCTTCACTTCCATGATTTAAACTGGCGTGAGTCTGAACGGATTGTGGCTTTTCACCCCATGTATAATAGGTTGGAAAGGTGTTCCAGCCTTGGACCATTTTCGCTCCCCACACTCCAGCCCAAGCGAGGCCAGAAAGCAAAAATAGCAGCAGCACAATCGAAAGCACACCTCCTAGATTTGCGTGAAGATCTCGCAACATGGTACGTGTACCGCTGGTTAATCTCACCTTAAGAAAGCCTGCTTTGGCCGCGTTGTCTGTTGGCAGCCATAGGTATATCCCTGATACCAATAAAAGAATTCCTAAACTGGCGGACACTTCAATCAAGTAGTCTCCCCACGTTCCAATGAGTAAGGTTCCGTGAATATCGTTCGCCAACTGGTACCAACTGTTGCTGCGATCAATTTCGCCTAACACTTCTGCTGTGTAGGGGTTAACCGCCACTAACAATGATTTTCCATCTGCTAATCGAACGTTAAACCGATTGGCGACCGTCGCTTCTGAAGCCGCGATAAACTGCGTCACTCTGGCTTTGGGATATTGAGCAATAACGGCTTGCATCTGCTTCGACACAGATTGAACCGTCTCTTGGGGAGTAACCGTTAAAATTTCGCCGTAACGAAAATGTTCAATCTCATCATCAAACAGCATCACTATACCAGTGAGACTTAGCATTAGCATAAACGGGATAACGAATAAGCCAGCATAGAAGTGCCAACGCCAAGCGAGGAAATAGCGTGCTTTAGCGTTTTTCTTTTCGATGGATTGCTGACTTTTTGATGAGCGTGCGTGTTCCTTAGGTTGAGTCTCAAACTGACTACCCAGCATTATATTTTCCTTTTTAAGACGCACAGCGTCGCACCTCGAATCATGTCGAGGCTAATCGCTGAGCATTAACTTTACTTAGTGGCTTTAAGCCTAATTATTATGAGATATCGATAAAGTTGGAAAAAAGAACCGCGGGCGGAGCGCGTGGGATAGCAAATTGAAAACGTTCACTTAGAGCCAAATAAGTGTACGAATCCATCGTCGCTAATGTCGATCTTCGTGCGTGTTGGGGGGTTGGAAGAGAATCCTGATGAAAACTGGAAAAGTGACTAAATGGACAAGGTTTGCTGTGTTGGGTTTCTACCGTACCTTCTTCAACTTGAACCAGCTCAAAACCATTGATCGTACAGAGCGTCGCCCACACCCCGGCATTGGCACCATGGGCGTTTATAACAGGCATCAATGTCACAAGCACCCAGCTAAGGGCACTTGCGATTAACATGCTTCGCTTAAAATAAGACGCTCTGATCATTGTCACTCTCAATAGTTAGAGCGCAAATATATAACCTTCTGCTAACAAACTCAGTAACCTACGATAAAAAACCTAACATTGATCATGGTTTTTTACCCTTACAGTATGGCCTTGAGCCTTTTAGCCAAATAGCTTGCTCCAGATGCTTGGATTACGCTTATCATGATACTCAACACGTAAATCATCGACGCGTTTTAACTCCGCTTTGGCCGCTTCTAAGTTACCAGCCTCTAATTTCGCCTCAATAGAGTCCAACGCAACAGAAAGCTTATTAAAGCCTTCAAGGTAAAGATCGGTTTTCTCTGGCGGGTATTCACCCTGTTTCGACTGTTCAATTAACTCCGAGAGATTAGCAACTGCGGATTTCATTTGGGTGATTTCCTCTGCCTGAGCGGCCTGTTTGAACTCGACTTTCATCTGTTTCATGGTCGCTTTCAAATCGAAATCACTCGCAAACACTTGAGCTGACATAACTAACGCGAATACAGGAACCAATTTTTTCATTGTATTTATTCTTTATTTCGGGGAAATGAGGACAAAGTGTACTGAATTTATTCCGCACACATGAGCGTAAATTTGTATCAACTTATAACGGTTTAAAGTCTTCGATAACCTCGCGACCACGTAACGCTAAGAAGTCTAAAAACTGCGCAACTGAGTGAGTAATCACCTTTTGGCTGTCAACGCCCACTTGATCTAAGAGATCCGATACAAGTTGCAGTCCGCCGACATCCTGACAGAAATGAGCATCACTACCTGTGGTAAAATACACACCAATTTCTTTGCCCAAAGCAGCGATTTCATGACAGCGTTCGACACTGCCAACGCGGCTATTTCCGCGCAACGTTGTATTATTAATTTCAATCGCCACGTTGTGCTGTTTTGCACATTCAAGAACGGGAACATAATCAAAATCAAAGTTCGGATTGCCTAGGTGGCCCAACGCATCGACATTGCCGCTTTGAATGGTATTAATCAGCGCTTGGGTATGGGTCTCTTTGTCCGACGGATGGAACACTGGTTCGTGAAAACTGCCGATCACCCAGTCGAGACTATTGTAAGACGTTGGGTGAACATCAATATCTCCGTTGATATTGAGAATGTTCGCTTCAACGCCACGGATCACCGCCACCCCTTCAATAAAACGTGGCAAAACACGCTGATTAGAGAAGAACCAATAATGAGGTGCACCAGGCATTGACTCAGCGTGGTCTGTAGTACAGAACATCGCTAGACCATTTTCCTTCGCCAGACAAGCATTCTCAATCAGAGTGCTATACGCGTGCCCACTTGCGTACGTGTGAGTATGGGTATCAATAACCAGTTTCATAAATCGACGCTACTTCTCATCCAGTTCAACAACGACATTAGCCTATCAACTCTCCCCTGTTTAAGTCCACCGAAACCCACTCCTAAAGGCTTTCAATAATAAAAACATCAATATGAAGTAGTTTTTTTGCATCATCGCCAGTTTGTTCAATACTTAGAATGTACTTGCTACTGGACAGATCATGAGAAAGCGTCGTTACTCCCTAAGTATTCATATCACTACTCTATTTCTGGTTCTCACGACATTAGTGGGCTCGGTTCTTATTGCCATCAGTTACCGACATGCTCAGGATTTGTTAACCGGAAGTGCGAAAGAACTCAGCAGTGAAAACGCTCGACAGCTGGAATCAACGTTCCAGGTCAAAGCGGGGCCGATTCTTACCACTCTCGATTTTATGGCGATGAGTAGATCAATTGATGACCATCAGGCACCTGAAAAACATCAACTTTTCCTCGCCTCCCTCCATTTGATTTTTCAACGCAACCCAGGAGTCGTCGCACTTTTCTATGCTAACGATTCTGGTGACCTCACACTGATTCGCGCCCTTAGAACCAATGGCGACCGAGAACGATTTGATGCACCAGACAAAGCCGCGCTGATGATCAACACGACCAATCCGTCTGGTCTCAATCGTTTTACCTTCCTTGATGGCAGTTTCCGCAATGTTGGACAGCGCCAAAGCAATGACAATAAGTTTGATCCACGCACTCGTCCGTGGTTCTCCAATGCAGACCTAGATGGCGAAATACGACTCACTGAGCCATATTTTTTTTACTTCCTGAAGACCAACGGAGTTACACTATCACGTCGTTCGCCGGATGGTCAGAGTGTCGTTGGAGCAGATTTCACCTTAACTTCGCTGTCTGAACAAATCAGTCGAATGGGACATTCGGAAAATACCAAGCTGACTCTATTTGACAATAAATTCAACATATTGGCCCATCACAATGTTGGCATAGAACAGAGTGACGACGGCCGCCCCAGTGTTGATTTACTCAAAGACAGCGTATTTAGAACCGTCATCAACCGTAGTTCGAGTCAAATCATTTACGAAACGCTTGAGCACGATGACCAGAATTGGTCAGTGACGTTAACGCCGGTTAGCTTAAACAACAAAACCCGCTTGTTACTCGCTGAAGCGACACCTCAAGATGATTTGCTCTCTTCATTGCTGTCAATGCGAGATAAGCAAGTTCGAGTCGCGGTCGCAATGTTGCTGATGAGCTTTGTTGTCGTTTGGTTAGTGGTACAACGTTTGGCTAACCCGCTTCAGGCATTAGTGAGGCAGACCGACAACATCGCCCGTTTTGATTTTAAAAAGACTCGTTACACCAAAAGTGTCATCAAAGAAGTGGCCAACCTCACTCAATCTATCGAGTTGATGGAGCATACACTCTATGATTTACTCATGCTGCTTCGAGATACCGCCAGCAATCAAGATTTCGCAGTACTCGCTAAAACGATCGCCCATCAAAGTTTTTTAGTCACCAAGGCAGAAACTATCGTTCTCTTTACTCGCGATGACAAAACAAATTCGCTGCTACCATCAGCAAACCAAGCCATTATTCCGTTCAAAATCGATATCAATCAGTTGATCCAATCCACACCTTGGGTCAGCACCGACTTAGCAAAAGGCGATATTGTCCATCTCAACCGCGAAGATAACGTACTGGCGAAGTACAGAGAAATCCTCTATAACTCCGACATTTACCTGTTCCCACTCCACAATCGGACTCATGAACTGATCGGTGTACTGCTACTTGGTTATGAACGAGCCATCACCCCTGATCAATCAGATAAACACGCATTCCTCAATGAACTGCTCAGTTTTGGCGCATTGGCAAAAGAGAATATCGACCGTATCGAACAACAAAAAGAGATGCTCACCGCGTTTGTTGAGCTGATTGCTTCTGCCATTGATACCAAATCGCCGTACACCGGTAGTCACTGTCAGCGTATCCCTAAACTGACTGAAATGCTGGTTAAGGCTACCGAGCAAGATAACAGCTATTTTCCGCTGTTTAAGATGTCGAAACAGCAATGGGAAGAGTTGCATCTCGCCTCTTGGCTTCATGATTGCGGTAAAGTCACCACGCCAGAATACGTAATAGACAAAGCGACGAAATTGGAAACCATATACGATCGGATCCACGAAGTCCGGATGCGTTTTGAATTGCTCAAAGCGCAAGCTGAAATCGACTATTGGAAAGCGCTATCTGCGGGGGGAGACGACAAGCAGTTGAAAGAAACGTTGACCCGTAAACAACAGCAACTTGATGATGACTTTTACTTCATTGCTGAATGTAATATCGGTGGTGAAAACATGAGTCAGGATGCTCTAGAACGCCTCAAGAAAATCAGTGCCTATAAATGGACAAGGACGTTAGATGACCAAGCTGGTGTCTCATGGATAGAAAAACAACGTGCCGGAAAGCCTAGCGATTTACCCGTTGAAGAGTCAATCCTCGCCGACAAACAAGTGCATCTCATTGAGTGGCAGAGTAACACTAAACCACAGGATTTTTGGCAAGAGGAGTTTGTATTGGTACCAGGCGATTACAAGTACAATCGTGGCGAACTCTATAACCTCTCCATCCAGAGAGGGACCCTGAACGATGAAGAGCGCTTTATTATCAATGACCATATCATTCAGACCATCATGATGCTCAATCGTCTTCCCTACCCGGACCATCTCAAAAATATTCCTGAAATCGCAGGAGGACATCATGAGCGAATGGATGGCAAAGGTTATCCAAAAGGTTTATTCCAAGAACAACTATCCATTCCCGCACGTGTTATGGCGATTGCCGATGTCTTTGAAGCTCTGACTTCAAGCAATAGGCCGTACAAAAAAGCCAAAACTCTATCTGAATCTTTAGAAATCATGACGGAGATGGCAACAACGGGACACATTGATCCTAAGCTATATCTGATTTTTCTTGAACAACACATCGATCAACAATACGCAGAGATGTTTTTATCACCAAATCAGTTGGGTGAGATTGACCGTGGAGCACATATCAAAAGAGTGAAAAGCTTCCTAAAATCCCATTTCTAAACACTCCAACAATTTGCGAACCAAATTAGAGTAAATGCGTCATTTTTATCTCGAAACGCAAAATCATGCTCTAGCTATAACTTTCAACAAGTTAGCTCACCAATGAGTCAATATTTAATCGATTGCCCTCTCAAAGGTTGATGTATATCAAAGAGTCATAGACAATACGCTGCCATCTGAGCATTGAGCTCCGTTTTTTGGCGTCAGCCCCGCTGACAAATGAAAGAATTGGCACGCTTTATTGGCTTTTGCCTATCAGTTTAATAGGCAAGACCAGTTTTATAATTTGAGGTGTCGTTGATAGGGTTGGTCTACTTAAATGCCAACCTCCTAGGCACATGCTAACTACCTCGTTTCTAAGGGAAAGATGATGGTAATACCAGAAAACAGCAGCATCGTTATTTTTGGTGCTTCGGGCGACTTAACCTATCGTAAGTTGATCCCTGCTTTATATCACCTTTACTCAAACAAACAGCTGCCTGAGAACTTCGCTATCCTCGGCGTAAGTCGTACGGAATACAGCGATGAGTCTTACCGTGAAAAGCTAAAACGTTCTCTTCAGGAAATGGAGAAAACTGAGCCAGCAACATTAGATGCTTTTATCAACCATCTGCATTACCAAGCGATCAACACCTCGGATACTTCTGATTACTCTAAACTGTCGTCGCGTCTCAACCAATTGGCAGACCATTATCAGTTCGAGCAACGCAATACGCTATTCTACCTAGCAACGCCACCAAGCCTATACAGCATCATTCCAGCCAGCCTTGCTGCACACGGTTTGAACAATGAAGATGACGGTTGGAAACGCCTAATCATCGAAAAACCGTTTGGCTATGATCTGGCTTCTGCGCGAAAACTCGATAAAGAAATTCATGAGCACTTCCAAGAGCACCAAATCTACCGTATTGACCATTACCTAGGTAAAGAAACAGTACAGAACTTATTGGTATTCCGCTTCTCCAACGCAATGTTTGAACCATTGTGGAATCGCAACTTCATCGACTATGTTGAAATCACAGGCGCGGAATTCCTCGGTGTGGAAGAGCGTGGTGGCTACTACGACGGCTCGGGCGCTGTTCGTGATATGTTCCAAAACCACTTGCTGCAAGTCCTTGCTATGGTCGGTATGGAACCACCGGCACAAATCAATGCAGACTCAATGCGTGATGAAGTGGTTAAAGTTCTTCAGTGTCTAAAACCGCTTGAAGAAGACGATCTACGTAACAACCTCGTTCTTGGTCAGTACACTGAATCGGATGTACGTGGTGAATTTTTACCAAGCTACCGTAATGAGCCAGGTGTTGCCGAAGATTCGCGCACTGAGACTTACGTTGGCCTGAAAGCGTACATCAACAACTGGCGTTGGAATGGCGTGCCTTTCTATGTCCGCACAGGTAAGCGTCTCCCAACACGTGTCACGGAAGTGGTTATCCATTTCAAACAGACACCGCACCCAGTGTTTGGTCAAAATGCGCCAGAAAACAAACTGATCATTCGTATTCAGCCAGACGAAGGCATCCAAATGAGCTTTGGTTTAAAAGAACCAGGCGCGGGTTTCCATGCCAAAGAAGTGAAAATGAACTTTCATTATGCTTCTCTGCAAGAAACGCAAATGCTGACGGCCTATGAGCGTTTACTGCTTGATGCACTAAACGGTGATGCGACGCTGTTTGCTCGTAGCGATGCGGTCGAAGCGTGCTGGAAATACGTTCAACCGATTCTAGACTTCAAACAAGACCCACAAGCTCTATTTGGTTACGCTTGTGGTACATGGGGACCAAAAGAGTCTGATGACTTACTGCAACGTGACAATCGTGCATGGCGCTTCCCTTGTAAAAACTTAACTGACACGGATTACTGTGAACTATGATTAATCACAAGATTTTTCCAACCGCTGAACAAGTGGTGGCAAGCTTAGCTGACGACATGAAAGCCTATAGCGAACTTGGCCGACCTGTCCATATTTCACTCTCTGGCGGTAGCACGCCGAAGATGCTATTTAAACTATTGGCAAGTGACACTTACGCGACATCCATTCAATGGAACAACCTGCACTTCTGGTGGGGTGATGAGCGCTGTGTCGCACCAGACGATGTAGAAAGCAACTATGGCGAGGCCAACGCCTTACTGTTTAGCCAAGTCAATCTTCCTCGCGAAAACATCCACCGTATTCGCGGCGAAGATGAGCCAGCCGTTGAAGCAAAACGCTTTGCTGAAGAAATGGCTGCCGTGATTCCATGTGAAAATGGCACTCCTGTGTTTGACTGGATTCTACTCGGCGTTGGGGCAGATGGTCACACTGCATCCCTGTTCCCAAATCAAACAAATTACCAGGATGAGAACTTATCTGTGCTTGCCTCTCACCCTGAGTCAGGACAAATTCGCGTTTCAAAAACCGCAAAAGTGTTGGAAGCAGCGAAACGCATCAGCTACCTCGTACTTGGTGCAGGCAAAGTTGACATTGTAAACGAAATTCATACTACTCCGGCGAATGAGCTGCCTTATCCAGCATCAAAAATCCAGTCAAAAACTGGTCTAACGGAATGGTACTTAGATTCAGACGCAGCAGCAAAAATCGCGTAATGCGAGCGCGTAAATAGAAAATTGGAGAGAAATAATGAAAGGTGATATCGGTGTAATTGGCCTAGCAGTAATGGGGCAAAACCTTATCCTAAACATGAACGACCATGGTTTCAAAGTGGTTGCTCACAACCGTACTGCTGCGAAAGTAGACGAGTTCCTAGAAGGCCCAGCGAAAGGTACTAACATCATTGGTGCTTATTCACTAGAAGAGCTAGTTGAGAAACTAGAAACACCGCGTAAAGTGATGCTCATGGTACGTGCAGGTGAAGTTGTAGATACATTTATCGAAGCGCTAGCACCACTTCTTGAGAAAGGTGACATCATCATTGATGGTGGTAACACCAACTACCCAGACACTAACCGCCGTGTTGCTGCACTACGTGAAAAAGGCATTCACTTTATCGGTACAGGTGTTTCTGGTGGTGAAGAAGGTGCTCGTTTTGGACCTTCGATCATGCCGGGTGGTTCTCCTGAAGCATGGGAAGCGGTAAAACCTATCTTCCAAAGCATCTCTGCTAAAACTGACGCGGGCGAGCCTTGTTGTGACTGGGTTGGTAACGACGGTGCTGGCCACTTCGTTAAAATGGTTCACAACGGTATCGAATACGGCGACATGCAGCTTATCACTGAAGCGTACCAGTTCATGAAAGATGGCTTAGGTATGTCTGCTGACGAGATGCAAGCGGTATTCGCTGAGTGGAACAAAACCGAATTGGATAGCTACCTAGTAGAAATCACGGCTGATATCCTAGGCTACAAAGACGAAGACGGTGAGCCTCTAGTAGAGAAGATCCTAGACACTGCTGGTCAAAAAGGTACCGGTAAATGGACGGGTATCAACGCACTAGACCTAGGCATTCCACTGACGCTAATCTCTGAATCCGTTTTCTCTCGCTGCCTATCTGCGCTAAAAGATCAGCGTGTTGAAGCAGAATCTTTATTCGGCAAAACTATCACACCAGTAGAAGGGGATAAGCAAGAGTGGGTTGATGCACTTCGCCAAGCTTTACTTGCGTCTAAGATCATCTCTTACGCTCAAGGCTTTATGCTAATGCGTGAAGCGTCAAACGAGAACGGCTGGGAGTTAAATTACGGTAACGTAGCGCTAATGTGGCGTGGCGGTTGTATCATCCGTTCTGCTTTCCTAGGTAACATCCGTGATGCTTATGAAGCGAACCCTGACATCGCGTTCCTAGGTTCAGACGATTACTTCAAAGGCATTCTACAAAATAGCCTAAGCGCTTGGCGTAAAGTTGCAGCAAAATCATTGGAAGCGGGTATCCCAATGCCTTGTACCATCTCTGCTCTCTCTTTCCTAGACGGTTATACAACAGCTCGCCTGCCAGCTAACCTTCTGCAAGCGCAGCGTGACTACTTCGGTGCTCACACCTACGAACGCATTGACCGTCCACGTGGTGAGTTCTTCCACACTAACTGGACTGGTACAGGCGGCGATACAGCCTCTACAACTTACGATGTGTAATCTAAGTTAAATTTGCCGCAAAGCCGATTTGGTAATCAAATCGGCTTTTTTATTATCGGTTCATCCAGCGAATTCATCATTACTCACTAATTCACTACTATAATTAATGCAAAACAATCACTTATCAAAATGCCATATGCGCAAATAAAAAGGAAAGAAAATAGAATATTGCTTTATTAGGTATATTATTGGCTTTTTTTATTAATAAATCATTGCAAACTAATAACGATATTTATCGATAAACTATCGATTTAAAATATATCCGTCAAGCGTTCCCTATTCATGCCCTTGTTCCGTACGAATACTAGCTATTGCGTAGTTCAAAGATAAAAGGCACTAAACTATTGGTGGATTGTAGGATAAGAGCAAGCATCAATGGTTGGCAGCGAATCCCAGTGGATCTCGATGTAAGAGGCTGATGGATGAGTTGGTGCAAAGTCCCTGTCAAACGTACGACTAATAGTAATTTTCATCCTTATAAAGCTCACTGATGAAATCCAGCTCTTCATCTGAGAGTAATTGCCCGGACTTCTCCATTTCACTCAGGATTTTGTCAACTTCGTGCTTGATGTTTCGGAGCTGATGGTCATTGAGTCCTTCCAACTCTGATTTTATTTCACTAAACTTCATTCCGTTCATACAGTCACCAGAAAAGTGAGATTAATTGAGATAATTTATACCATATCTTTATAAAGAAATATAATTCAAAATAAAGAAATACAATTCAAAGAAATGACATAAAAAATTTCATTCGGACTTAAGGCTACCATAAAGTTCATGATTAACTTTAGTTAATTTATATTAACACAGCAATAATTAACCTTAATAACCCAATAGGACTAATTAGAATGCTTTTATCTAAATCTTTGAAATTATTTTTATGTTAATTTAACCAACGTCTCTAATTTGATAACTGTACACGGTAAATTGCAAAGATTGGCGCAATAGCTAAGGATTGAGAAGAGGAGAATACGTCGAAAATCGGATAAGGTAAATAGAGCCATACCTCCCAGCGTTGAGAGGTACTGTAGATATAAGTCGTATCAAACCGTTTATCGACGAACCAAAGTTTGACCATCGACAAAGCCGATGCTTTTTATCTCGCGATGTTTGATGTTCCTTATGACACTCCAATCGAGGTGTGATTGAGAGAAAGAGCAATAGATATGCCGACCTCCGGATAACTCCGTTTTTAAGAAATCTTCCAACGACTGAACATTAGACGCAATAAACAGATCTCTTTCATCAATTAGCGGTGTTTTTTCAAAGGCGATGGGTGAGTAGTATGTGAGCATATATGTTTTATCCTCTAGGCCAGTACAGTGCTGGCTTTGTGTAAGGCAAAGTGAATAACCTCCTTTTATTTATCTCCTACAAGTATTGTATTACACATGGTTCATGAACTTGGGAAAGACATCCTTTCCAAAATGGAAACGGCAAGAGCGCCATTAGGCGCTCTTCTGTTTATCGTTTCCTTTGAACTTATCGGTGACATAGAGAGCAAAACTGGCAATCAGTGCGATCACCGACACGGTAAAAAGAGCTGGCATGCTCAGGATCCATGCAAACGTCGCGGCAAGAAATGCGATGAAGGTAATCATGCGACTGCTTGACATTACTCTGCCTAGTTTTCTGTTCATAACGCCTCCTAAGTATCAACAAAGGGACATGGCTAAAACATTAATCGGCCATGTTTTGACCAATTCATTATGCCGTAATGTAAGCTAAATAAACCTAAATCAAACTCAAAATAACTCGGTATGTGACACTCCGCAATGAGCTAGTCGACGCGTTACCAATAGACATCAACAAAGAAATAGACGGTCATCACTATGCTCGACAAGGCGACAAACCCTTTCACGTAAACCTGCTCCACTTTTCGCGATACACGAGCGGCAACATAGCCCCCCGAAAGCGTTCCTAACATCACAGCAAAGCCTCTAGGCCAATCAATCGCGCCATCTAGAACGAACACGACAATGGCAATAATTGAAACACATGAAGAGATAAGCAACTTCAGGCCGTTCATCTGGTTGATATCGTTATGTCCGGCCAAGACTAAGTAGCTGAGGACGATAACGCCCAGCCCAGCATTGAAGAATCCCCCATATGCGGAAACCAGAATCAATAACAACGTAATGGAGATGACCGCCCATATCGGACTCAGCGACGCCGTTCTCGCCGCTTGACTGACCCAATGACTGATTTTATTGCCAAAAACAAATAGCAAGGTAGCAAACAATAGCAGCCATGGTATGGCGACCAAAAACTGCTGCTCAGACACACTCAGAAGCAAGTAAGCTCCAATGGCGCCGCCAAGGAGACTGAAGAAGATCATTGATTTCAATGCACTAGCCGACTGAGCGATGTCCTGACGAAATCCGTAGGCACCGCTGATATAACCGGCGCATGCCGCGAAGGTATTGGTCGCATTAGCAATCACAGGAGGTACACCAACAAACATGAGTGCAGGAAACGTGATAAAGCTTCCACCGCCCGCAATGCTGTTAAGTATACCGCCCAGAACACCAGCGCCAAATAGTAGAATCCATTCCATTTTGGTTACGAGTTTTTACTAGGGGTTAACTACTCTAACCTGCTCTTTCCATTGAACAAATAGAGATGAGTAAATTTTGTGCTCAAGCTACTGAATATCTAACGCGATTGCTTTCCAGTCCCGTAACTCATCTCGGTAGTATTGAGTCTGCTTTGTGGTCATGGTGTTGATGACTTTGACCAAGTACTGATTCGCGATCTGTTTATTGTGGTCGATTTTCTGTTCCAACTCTGGCGCATAGAAGCTATCAGGATTGAACATTAGCTTGTTAAACTCTGGTTGAAACTTGTTGATATCAAGTCGATGGGTCAGTAATGCGTTCATCTCTATGCGCATCTTGGTCTGATGATCAATCCAGTCATGTGATGTGACGTAAAGCGCTGCCACCCATTCATCGAGCAAGCTTTGCTGTTGGTCGGTGAGATCACCTATCCATGTTTCGAGATTCTCTTCTATTCGCTCTCGGTAACGTTGTTTTACTTCTGGTTCACTCAGTGGCTGGTATTTTTTTTTGTATTTGGTATGACGAACACGAATACTGTCCATAAGCTGTCCGACTTGACTGTCAGACAACTCACGCGCAACAGAATACAGTTCGGGTGCAACTCTCGTCACAAGACGCTGAGAATGGTTGTGAAACTTTATCTCTTGCTGTTCGAGTTGTTGCAGTGTAAATGTGCTCGGTTCTATCTCGATAAGCTCATCAAGATGCTCGATATAATTAGGGATTTCTTCACGTCGGTGCCATTCACTAAGAACCGCCACCTTCTGACTCACTAACTCTTCCTGTTCATCGTTTAACTCAACATAGTCATCTAAATACTCCAGCAACAACCAATCCATGTTGTTGTAGACAAACTTAGAGCTACAACCGATTAGGGACAAACAAATTACCAATAGTAATGCGAGTTTTTTCATTGCTTCTTCCTACGCAACGCACTGCTAGAGCCATTATTATTACCATAGACACAATCTTCCTCTGTGTCTGCGGTAATCTATCTAGCAACTTCGAGACCAACTTGGATCATTTCTACTGTCATTATAATAAAAACAATCTGTTGTGATTACCAATTGCCTCATGCACCGATTTGTTTTTGTCCAGAGTCGCGATAAGACGGCAACCACTATCCCATCACTTTAACGTGACAATCGTGCCAGCAAATAGGGCATTTTTTCACACTGTTTCCTAACGGTTAGTAACGTAAAGGTAAGTTTTACGGAAACTAGGATTAATCTTACATTGCCTGACAGACTTCTTACCCTTCGAAGCGTAATCTATTTGGCGAAGGTTACCCATCAGGAGAAACAACTATGAAAAGAATGATTTTATTAGCTTCGATCGTTATGAGTGCATCAGTTTTTGCTAGCACTAATACGGTAACGTCAAATACCAGTGTGACTACTGATGCTTACGCAAGCAAGCAGCAAGCCTATGATGCGGCGTTTAACCTCGTGGATGAGATGAAATCAATGAACAGCGCTGAACTAAAAATCGCGCTGCCAATCACAGAAAGCAATGTTATTACTCCTAGCGTCAAACTCAGTGATATGACGGTTTCAGTCGACGAATTTGCTCGTAGCCCTGGCAATATTGAGTACAAAGCCGTGCTTGATATCGATTACCAATACCAGTACCGCGAAAGTAAAAAAGGTTAATCTCCCCCCTGCCTTGCCGCTCTAGGTCACTATTGCGGCTTTTTTTATTGCACTGTCTTGACTTTGTTTAACGCTCGAAAGCTATACTCGCTGCATATCAGATCTTCTGGACTGTGCAGCTCTGATTAAATCAATTTATCTGTCTCCGATCTAAGGGTATAACAATGAACAAAGTTATCTTTACGTCTGTGTTGACGCTAACCGCCCTATTTGGGTGTAGCCAAAGCAGCAAAAATGAACAACCTACCCGTCCAGTGACCGCTATGTGCCAATCGAAATCTATGCCTGGAGGTTGGTCCGTTTCTCAAATCACTCCCGAAGCGCAGCAAGCCATTGATACTGTTATGGCACAAATGAATACCACTTCCCCTTTGAAACAAGTCAATGAAGTACGTACTCAGGTGGTTAATGGTGTCAATTACGCCATTGAGTTTACACTTGAGAATGGTCAAGTCTGGCACGCAGTTGTCTACAGAAACCTACGCAATGATTACATGATTGATCAGGTCGCTGAGCAAGGTGCTCTCTGTCCCTAACCAGTCATGAATCATTAGTCAATGGAAAGTAATGACTCGCCTACACTGAGTGGGCAACCCTATCTCGATTATTGCTAAATAAAATAGTCGATATGTTACCGATGCCGGATATAATAGCCAGCTCAGAAACGATCAGGTAATAACATGAAAATTTGTGGTGTAGAACTTCAAGGTAACGACGCAGTAATCTGCCTTCTTTCACATGCCGACAGCGTAGTCCACTTGCCAGACTGCCGCGTAGCAAAGCTAAGCATAGGCAATGCTAACGACACGCAAGAAGTGAAGAAATTCCAGTTCTCATTTGCTAAGCTAATTCAAGACTACAAGATTGAAAAAGTTGTCATTCGTCAACGTCAAACAAAAGGCAAATTTGCTGGTGGTGCCGTTGGTTTCAAATTAGAAGCAGCAATCCAGCTTATTGATGATGTGGAAGTGAAAGTTGTTTCTCCAACTGACATCAAAGAGAGCCTGAAGCGAAACCCACTCGGTATCCAGTTTAAGGATACGGGTCTTAAACAATACCAAGAACCGGCATTCATGACGGCATACGCTTGCGCAATGATGCGTGGTTAAGTGAATCAGATATAATTAAGCCCAAGCATTCTGCTTGGGCGTTTTCATTTTTGCTAAACCGGCATTCAACCAATCACACCGCGCTATGGCTGTTTGTCGAAACACTTAACGCCTTGCGGAATCTCATACCAATCCTGTTTTTCACTGACCCAGACATGCACTGTCGGCTCAAACACATGATGATCCGAATCGCTGCTTGATTTCAATTTAAGCTTTATTGTTGATGGATCATCTGGGTTGAAGTGATAGACCCGGTTCCCACATTGAGCACAAAACTTCGCATAATTTTTGTTGCCGCTCTCTGCCATTCGCTGCCACTCCTTTAGCTCGCCTTTAAATTCAATATCTTGGGTCGCAACAATGGCAGTCACACTAAAAGGAGCCGTCGCAAGTTTTTGGCATTCTCGACAATGGCATGCTAATACCATCTTAGGTGGCTGGTGCAATTGGTAACTCACCTGACCGCACTGACACGTACCTTCCACTAGATAACTCATTCCTTATTCCTCCCTGACTTCACGACGTTTACAAACAAGGCACTTTGCCTTTGATTGTACAATTATCAGCCACAGTAACGAGTTTATCGCTCAAATACCAGTATGTGTGACGCGTAAACCTGAGAATAATTAACAGTGTAAATCTGAGCTTAACCAAGAGAACAGTGGCAAAGATGAGATTGCCTAAATTGCGTATAAAACAGAAAAGGGACGCAAGCGTCCCTTTTCTGTTTTTATGCCGTTTTATCACTTATTAACGCTCAGTACGCATACCCATGAGTAGGCTTACACACATCAACAGAAGAACTATCGTAAACGGTAGCGCCGTAGAGATCGCCCCTGCCTGTAATGCCTGAACCGCTTCAGAGCCACCAATCCATAATAGTGCGACAGCAATCGCGCCTTCCATAAAGGCCCAAAAGACGCGCTGAATGACAGGCGCATCAACCTTACCACCAGCCGTGATGCTATCAATCACTAACGAGCCAGAATCTGAAGAGGTAATAAAGAACACCAAAACCAGAATGATGGCAATCACAGATAGAATTGAACCGTACGGCAACACATCAAACATTTGGAACATGGCCAGAGACACGTCCGTCAGACCCTCGCTACCAAGCTCACCCACATTGTTGATGACCTGATCTATTGCCATGCCGCCAAAGGTCGACATCCACAGTAACGTCACCGCTGTCGGGACAAGCAAGACTGCTGTGATGAACTCACGAACTGTACGTCCTTTAGAAACACGCGCAATAAACATACCTACAAATGGCGACCATGAGATCCACCAAGCCCAGTAGAATACTGTCCACCCCTGAAACCAAGCTTCGTCTTCTCGTCCATGTGGATTACTTAATGGAATGATATTCTCCACGTACGACATAAATGTCGTGCCAATATTCCCTGCAACAATCGCATAGCCGATAAGGGCCACTAAAATGAGTAATAGGAAGGCAACAAGCATGTTGATATTACTGATGACCTTCACTCCACCGTCGATACCACGTACAACAGAGACGACAGCCAACAAGGTTACAACCGTGATCACAACTACCTGCAAGCCTAAACCTGACTCAATGCCAAACACGTGGTGAATACCACTTGCTGCTTGCTGTGCTCCCAGCCCCAAAGATGTCGCTAGACCAAACAAGGTTGCGAGTACCGCTAAGATATCGACAACATGACCTGCCCAACCCCACGCTCTATCGCCAAGTAACGGATAGAAAATCGAACGAATGGAAAGTGGTAGCCCTTTGTTATAAGCGAAAAAAGCCAGCGATAATGCAACAACACCGTAGATTGCCCATGGGTGAAGCCCCCAGTGGAACATAGTTGCGCCCAAGGCAAGCTTAGCGGCTTCAGGCGAATTCGCTTCAACACCCAATGGCGTTTCATACCAACCTGTAAAATAAGCGACTGGTTCCGCAACGCTCCAAAACATGAGACCGATACCCATACCGGCGGCAAATAACATCGATAGCCAAGACAGGTATGAGTAGTCTGCTGTAGCCTCGTTGCCACCTAAGCGAATTTTACCTAGCGGCGATACGATCAAAGCTAAACAAAAAATCACGAAAATGTTCCCAGACCAGATAAACAGCCAATCAAAGTTGCCAATGATCTGCCACTTGATGCCATCCAGTGTCGCCTTGGCTGATTCCGCATCCATGACCAACACGGCAATCAAAAACAGGGCAATTAGACTCGCACTCCATCCAAAGACTGGATTGTGAACGTCAAATCCCCATTTCTGCACGTTATCCTGACCGATTGTATAGTCGGTACTGTCAATACTGTACTTATCTATGCCTTTAGTCATTCTTCCTCTCTGCATCTATTCTTTAATGAGTAACCGTTGCCCAATCAACAAAATAGTTAGAGGTAAAAACAATTTCATCATTCTGCAACTGGATACAATTCTCATTATTGTACATTTTTCGTCGTTTCAATCCAGTAATATGCTAATAAATGAGCAATATTTTATCAAAACGGCATTTGAGTGGTCATTATTTGCTCGCAAAGATGAAATACCTGCAAGAAAAACATTTTGTACACTAAACAATTTAAATGAAATGGTTTACTGATAATGGAATAGTGGTCATGCTGATTTGTGAGACTGGAGGCTTTATCTAGAGTGACATTTGATGTATTTTCCCTTCTTTTATCGAACCAGGGAGGAAGCGCATTGGAGAAGCACGAAGAAGTCCTAATTTCCATTCGCCAGATCATTCGAGCGATAGATTTACACTCTAAAAAACTGAGCAAAGAGTCAGGTTTAACCGGACCGCAATTAATACTCATGCGTTCGATTCAAGAGTTAGGCGATGTCACTATTCGTCAGTTGTCTGACCATACCAACATGAGCCAAGCAACGGCCACCACCATTCTTGACCGGCTGGAGCGCAATGGGCTGGTGCAGCGTGTGCGTAATAGTAAAGATAAACGGAAAGTCCATGCCCATCTGACTGACCAAGGCAAGAACGTACTGGATAATGCGCCGACTCCGCTGCAGCAAAGTTTCATCACTAAATTTCAGAAACTAGAAGAGTGGGAGCAATCACTGTTGCTTTCCTCTGTACAGCGAATTTCATCGATGATGAACGCAGAGGATATTGATGTAGCTCCCGTTCTAGAACTCGGTAGCATCACCAAACCAGATTAACCAACCAAGATATTTGCTTTCATTTATCTTTATGATTACGTTTAAAGTTAAACAATAAACATCTAAAGCGGTCATAAAGGTGTAATGGTTATGGGCAAGACATTACCAAATTTGAACGACGAGGCGATTCTCGATCTCACTAAGCAAAAGCAAGTGCTGAAGATTATCGCCGTCATCACGCTCGTAACTTTTGTACCACTAGGTATCAAAAACATCATCGCTGGTGAAGTTATGCTCGGTGTTGTTTTGCTCGCGTTTGAAGTCTCTCTCCTGCTTGAAATCACCGCCATTGTTTATAATCGTTCGACTCTGTTCGGTCACTACCTGCCGTTATTTCTGCTGATTTTCTCCGCTGTATTATCGGTACGTGTTTTTGGCACTCTGGCAACGTACTGGATCTACCCAATCCTAACCAGCCTTATCTTCCTGCTCCCAGAAAGAGAAGCGGTTGTTGCCAACTTCATTATGATTACAGGCTCGGGCTTTGCCGCTTTGATGCATCAGGACGCGGCTGTGACACTGCGATACGTTATTTCGTTAACCGTAACGGCGATTATCATTCATGTTGTGGTGCAAGCGATACGATCTCTACAACTCGAACTGCGCACTCTTATCGTGCGAGATTCGCTTACCGGCGTCTACAATCGCCATGAACTCAACGCCTCACTTGAGAATGCGATAGAGCAATATCCGTGCTCATCGATTTCCCTAATTGATGTCGATAAGTTTAAGTACTTTAACGATCAATTTGGTCATGATGTGGGCGATCGCATCTTGGTTTCAATCGTTGCCAGCATCCAACAAGAAGTATCTCCGACAGATAAGTTGTTCCGCCTTGGCGGCGATGAGTTCCTCATTCTGCATTACGGTAAAGATCAAATACTGGTCGAGGAAACTAGTCAGCGTATCCTCAACAAAGTCCGTCAGCTCCCTAGCCCCAGTGATAAGGCGATCACTATCAGTGTTGGTATCGCAGAATGTAGACCATTTGAAGAAAACAAAGAGTGGATAAAACGCGCTGATTTAGCTCTATATCAATCAAAGCGTCATGGGCGCAATCGTATGACAAGTTATCACGATGCTATGGCCGATGAAGTAGAGCGTGCCGACGGAAAACGTCAACGAGGTCAAGCGAGTTAACGCTGTCACTTAAAAATAGGCAGTTCGCTCCCGCCTTTGACCTGCCTGATGGCTAAGTGGGTATGAATATCTTTAACGTTCTCCAAGCGTTGAAGTTTACGAGTAAAGGACTCATAGCCCGCTAGATCATGACTGACAACTTCTAACAGATAGTCATACGCTCCCGACACGACATGGCAACTGATGACCTCATCCATTTCTTGAATTGCATGTTCAAAGTCGTCGATGCTAGCGGCTTGGTGGTTGTTAAGGCTCACTTCAACAAATACGGTCATACCGACGCCAATCAAATCCTTGTTGAGTGTGGCGCGATAATTGGCAATGATACCCTGCTCCTCCAATCTTTTGATTCGGCGAGCACATGGTGAAGCAGACAGCCCCACCTTATCTGCAATTTCCGCTGTCGCCTGACGAGCGTCTTGCTGTAAGAGTCGCAAAATGTGTTTATCAATTCTGTCCATCGTCATTCACGCATATTTCCATCAAATATTGGCACAATTTTAACTGAATCAGTCAAAATTCTTTAAATCATCAGTCAATATTGCCAGATTTCACCTCGATATACATTCCATAATGTTAACAACTACTTTCAAGGTCACATATGGATATGGTTTCTGGATATCTGGCAATGGTTGCCACACTTTTACTCTGGTCAGGATTTTTTCTTTCATTACGCAGTGGGGCTCATTCTGAGCTACTGACAGCGGATATTGCGCTGACCCGCTTTTTGATCCCTTGTGTGGTCCTACTTCCTATTGTTTACAAAGCGAGACAACAGATCATGGCGGTGCCCAAACGCTATCTGATCGGCATGTTTATTGGCAGTGGTCTCCCCTATTTACTTGTAGCGGGTACCGGAATGACATTGGCTCCAGTATCGGATGGAAGTGCCCTAGTTCCTGGCACCTTACCTTTGTTTGTATCCGCTATTGCCGTCATCCTGTTTAAGCAGCCATTAAGTCGTCATCGAATTGTTGGTTTGACCTTGGTGGTAATTGGTATTAGAACTTTTCTAACCCAGAGTCTTAGCCAAGCAGATCCTAATTTGCTTCAGGGGCATATGCTGTTTTTGATTGGTAGTGTCATGTGGGCGATGTTCACCATTTGTGCGCGCGTCTCCAATCTCAATCCGTTGGCGGCTTCAGGGCTCATTGCACTGATGTCTAACCTCGCGTTATTTCTCCTAATGGCGAGTGGTGCTATCGATAGCTACCTCTACAGCCACGCCTTTAGCGATTGGCCGTGGGAACAACTCAGCGGCCACTTTATGCTTCAAGGTGTCGGTGCGGGCATCATCGCCGCGTTTACTTATCTCCACGCGATCTCTGTCCTTGGAGCAGAGAGAACCGCAGCATTTGGCGCTGCGACCCCCGCTGTTGCGACCTTGCTCGCCATACCTATTTTTGCGGAGCAACCTACTCCGTTGGGTTGGATAGCCTTGTCTCTGATTTGTGTTGGTAGCCTGATTGCGAGCAACATTCTGATGAAGAAAGATACGTCAATGCAGTATCAGCCTCCCTCTTTTAAAAATAAGGCGTAACGAGATACACGATGTAGCACAGCTTTGATGTTAGCGGCAGAACTCGGTATAGTCCCAACTTAGATTTGTCACCAACAAGATGGAAATAACGTGAAAACTCCGTGTATCGCTGCGTGTAAGAATAACGAAGGTATATGTAGCGGCTGCTACCGTACGATAGATGAAGTAGTGAACTGGCGACATTTGAGTGATCAAGACAGGGATGAGACCATGGCTAATCTCAGTGGTGAAAACGCCAGCCATACTTGTCCTTCATGCAACCAAGCAGCCCAATGCGATATCAGTCAGGGTAAAGCGACTTGCTGGTGTTTTGCTATCGAAAAACGCGATACCTCTAAACTGGATAATAATGACCTCTGCCTATGTCGCAAATGCCTATCTAGTCTGCCCATCGCATAATTACTCATCCACCAGCATATAATAATTTTGAATTAGATTTTCTAATCCAAATCTTAAATTTTTATCTTGCGTCAGTTCACACTTTTTAATTGATAGAAACTGAAAGCCCCCTTAATATCTCGCGCCTGATAGTCCCCTTTGTTTGTTTTAGTTATTAGCTTTGCTACTGCAAGGCTAATGTTTTTCGCGTTGATTTTAGGTGTTGTAGAAATGTCCGCCTCTGCTCAAGTAATTAAGTTAACCTTTCTAATTGCTATTCTGACTGCTGTGGGTCAAATGACTCAAACCATGTACGTGCCATCTATTGGCCATATGGCAAATGAGTTTTTAGTTAGTCCATCTGCACTTCAAGCAGTAATGGCCTGCTATCTGATCCCTTACGGTTTCTCGCAGTTCGTATATGGACCGCTATCAGACCGTCTGGGGCGCAAACCAATCATCGTTGCAGGACTGCTGATCTATATCGCAGGTACACTTGTGGCGCTCTTTGCCCACGACTACGATTGGTTCCTAGCCGGTAGCTTTATCCAAGGCCTAGGCATCGGTTGTGGTGGTGCTATGTCTCGCACGCTAACTCGCGATCTGTTTGATGGCAGCGAGCTGCACAAGGTAAATAGCTTGATTAGCATGTGCGTGATTTTTTCACCTCTTATTGCTCCGGTTTTGGGTGGCTATCTCACCGAATCATTCGGCTGGCGTTCAAGCTACATGTTCTTAGCGCTATTTGGTATTGCTGTTGTGATTACAATGCTGACAAGCTTTATCGAGACTCTGCCTCGTGAAAAACGTCGTTATGAGAAAGTCACCAGTAGCTATCGTTATGTATTGTCAGATCGCCGTTTTCAAGGTTATCTGCTCTGCTTAGTCGCAACATTTTCAGGTATTGCTATCTTTGAAGCTGCCGCGGGTGTCTTGCTGGGTGGCGTATTGAAATTGCCAGCAACGACTGTCAGCCTACTGTTTGTCCTACCGATTCCGGGTTACTTGGTTGGTGCTGCGTTATCTAGCTTTATCGCGACGAGAAAAAATGAAAAACACGCTTTGAGTGTCGGACTGGTCGCTATTATGGCTGGCTCACTCGTGGTTCTGTTACCTGGATTACTAGGTCAAACAAGTGCCTTAACGCTCATTGGCGGTGCGACCATCTACTTTTTAGGCGCTGGCATATTATTCCCAGCAGCAACGACAGGTGCGCTATCACCTTTGCCTTATCATGCTGGAACAGGTGGTGCGGTACTCGGTGGAATGCAAAACTTGGGCGCGGGATTGGCAACCCTTGGTGCATCTATGATTCCTGCACCGGACCAGATGCCGCTCGGCGCACTGATGTTGGTCATGTCAATTGTCGCTTTGCTCGGTCTGATTCGTGTTTACCGTAAGCACGATCCCTCTAACGAAATGCCACTGGCGATCTAAAGTAATAAGGAGCGCATCGCGCTCCTTTTTTATCTACCATTTTTTCATCAAGCGACCGACGAGATTCGGATGATAAGCCCACGTGTGGTCAAACATCGACATCAACTGAGGGTTGCCATACTTTGATAAGCTGATCGCATGGAATCGATTTTTACGCGCTTTAAGCTTCTCGACTTGTTGCACCATCTCATCTGACTGCTTAGGTGCGATAAAGTCAGAAATAACCACCATGTCAGCATTGCGATATTTGTCGCCGCACATCAAATCAATCGACTTCATCAGCACAGGTTCCAAGTCCGTACCACCGTGAAAGCTGTAAGTAAGAAAATCACTCGCTTCGCGCAGACCATCTTGCTTCGTCAACTCATAGGTTATCTGCTCAGTAGAAAACAGAATCACGTAACATTCGCGGTCTTCAGCCAATGCAATTTGCATCAAGGCATAGGCCATCGCCTTTGCACACTGCTCTGGAAAGCCACTCATTGAACCAGACGCATCAACACAAACGATGAATGGCCCTTTTTCAACATCAACTTGCTTGTGGTCTGGTTGTTGTGCTCGGATCTTGCGCAGGGTTCTTGATTTGCCCTGCATGCGGTAGTTCATCAATCGCTTATCGACTAAATGTTTGTAGAACACCACTTCCAACTCTGGATAGGCAAGAAACATGGTTTCATTAGGCAGTAGCTTGTTGAGATCGTCACTCTGGTGAATGCCGACAATATCATCTGTTGCTTCGTCGGATTTCTCTTCGACCATTTGCAACTCTTCTGCTGGTGCGCGCTGTAGCTCTGGATCATCAACTTGCCCAGCCATTCGACCAAGCTGCTCAGCAATTTCTTGCAAGCCTTTGTTCTTTTTCAGAAATTCCGCATGACGCTTCATCACTGTCAAGTCAGATTTACTTAGCTTCGCGGACGCCATATCCCACAATCGACCCACACTGCCTTCGTCCCCCTCTTCCGTCACTTTATCCATGTTTTTCATGGTTTCCATGCGCTGATATAGGTCTTTGAGGACTTTCTCTTTACTGACTTCAAGCTCATTTAACTGAGCCTGGCGCAAAGCATCGGAAAGGCTTTGGTACCATTGATCACAAAAGTAATGGGGAAACATAGGGTTGTTGAGACCCTTATTTTTTTCCATTAAACGGCGGGCTTTTAGATAGAACGCGGAATGCCATTCTAGCTTTGTGATCACTTGAGGAATCTCTTCAAAGAACTGTGTTTCATCCCAATGAATCACTTCCTGATACAGCGCCAGTTCTTGCTGAAAACGTTCTGTTTCACACACTTTAGTGATGCGTTTCTTCACGCTACCACGCCATTTAAGCAGGTGATTTTTAACCGAGCTTTTCACACCGCGATTCTCTGCCATCACCATCACTTGTGAACGAGCAATGAGATCGTTAACCGCAGAATCGATAATTCCCGAGTCGGCGATGGCCAGAGCTAAGTTTAATCCGTCGGCACCTAACATATCGGCTCCTTATGAGAAAAACTGGTTTAAGTTTTTAAAACGGAAAACCGTACGTTCACATTCAGACTTGGTCGACTCTAATACTTGTTGAAGGTTCTGCAAGCTCGCCTCCATTACTCGTGGTAGTTCTTGATCAATAAAGCCGTGTGGTAACGCACCATGGAAGTTAGAGCGAACTTTGCGTAAGTGATGTTCGGCATTTTCTAGCTGTGACATCGCCTGCTCTGACTTAGTTAACCACTCTTGATAAAGTGACTCATCTAGCCCCTTGTTGGTTACGACAGAGACCAACACAGCGCGATTAGCAATATCTTTGATAACAAGATTATTCGCCGCATCGAGGTCGAAGCGCAGACGACACATATTGGTGTTCTGATTAACATAGCCATAGACATCACCCTGACCATCTTTAATCACTCGCTCTAACTCATTCTTAGGCACGTACACCCAACGGCTGTCGCCCTTCTCCGATTCGGAAACCGACATATTGCTTTGGAGTAAAACCAACTTGACCAAATCAAATGCGCTGCCAACTTTGTAGCTCTTGGCATTTGAAATATCGTAGCTGTGAATCTGCTTCTTAATCAGACCCGTTGTTGTTTCTGTACCTAGTGTTATGCCAAATTGTGACTCCAGCGCTTCTTGAATATCGCCAAGCTCTTCACGACACAGGGTGATTTGTTGCTCGACTTCCTGTTGGTCAAACGCGTGATTAAGAGCAAACTGCTTGATGACATTACGCACAACATCTCGTGATTCAGGACTGTTCCACAAACAATCTTGCAGCAGGAGTAAATCAAGAGGATTAATTGAATCACGACCGTTGAAATAAGCACTCGCTTTAAGGAGTTTTACCGCCTTCTTCCAGCGACGGTCTGAGACATACATGTCGGTATCGGCAACATCGCCTCCCGTTGTTGAGGTCGCCGCATTCTCTAGCATCGTTTTCAGTTCGAAAAGTTTTTCGAACACCTCATCTGACAATTCAAGTTTATCCAGTTCGGACTGCCACTGATGATACTCTTCATCGGTAATCGCAAGACCTTCCGGAATAGCGGCTTCTTGTGGTGTACCAACCGTTAACATCGACTTAAAGTTGTTCTTGTTCTGAATGCGATTGACGAACACTCGTACTAGCATTCGGTCATATAGCGCTTCTAGCCCGCTATCTTCATCCGGTAGTTCATTGGAGGCTGACACCAACAAACGCATTGGTACTCGATGGATATCGCTGCCATTTTTAAACGTTTTTTCGTTAACCACCGTAAGTAGCGTGTTAAGAATTGCTGGGCCTGCTTTCCAGATTTCGTCAAGAAACACCACTTGCGCTGTCGGCAAATAGCCCTCAGTTAGACGTAGATAACGACCGTTGTCTTTGAGTTCCTGAATACTAAGTGGGCCAAACACCTCTTCAGGCGTCGAAAATCTGGTCATTAAGTATTCAAAATAAGAAGAGTTGTCAAAGGCTTGAATAAGACGTTTCGCAATCAGACTCTTGGCAATACCCGGAGGGCCAAGTAAGAAAACACTTTCACCCGCTAGCGCTGCTAGCAAACAGAGCTTGATGGTTTCTTCTCTTTCATACACACCATCAGAAAGCGCTTGAGCCAATTTACTGATCCGTTCAGAGAGCAATGCTTTTTGTGAGTGAGACACTCGATTTGGGCTAATCATTTTCGTGCTCTCCTAGGGACACCTTGAAACCTTGTATGTATAATTTTATACATTTGTTATCATTTTGTTACAAGTGCATTTTTTTGATTGGACGGATCTTTATAGCAGAAGCGGTTTTTACGTAACGCCTAGAAATCAATGTTTGCACTTTTGATAGTTTAATCACTGTTCTGCATAACCTACTCAGCAACTAGGAATGGAATTGATCTTTATCTCTGCAAGCCGAAGCTGTAATGTAGGCCAGTCTAGAGCTATGGACGAATAAAGCGATTCAATGGAAAATCAAACTAAAACTATCCATTCGTGGAAAAGCATTTCTTTGATAGAAGAAAATCTGACGCTTCCCAATGGCAAAAACATCACCCACACCACCATTTCTCATCCTGGAGCGACTGTTATTCTCCCGATCGATAACGATGGACAGATCATTGTTATCAATCAGTACCGACCTTCATTGAAAAAATGGCTTCTGGAGTTACCCGCTGGAACGCTAGAGAGTGGCGAACCCGTCGAGGCTTGTGCCCACAGAGAGCTTGAAGAAGAGACTGGTTACAGCGCAAAAAGCATGATATCTCTAGGACAGGTAACACCTCTCGCGGGTTTCTGTGATGAAATTCAATACCTATTCGTCGCGAAAGATCTGAGCCATACGCAACGTTACCAGTGCGACGAAGATGAGGTCATCGACGTTATCTCGCTATCGATAGAACAACTCGAACAAAAAATCATTCAAGGCGAAATCACCGATGCTAAAACGATCGCGTGTTTAAGCAAAGCCAAGCTATGTGGATATATTTAGGAGATTAATTTATGGATTTTCGTTCTGATACCGTAACCAAACCAACCGAAGCAATGCGCAAAGCGATGAGTGAAGCGCTTGTCGGTGATGATGTTTATGGTGATGACCCAACCGTTAATGAGTTGGAGCAATGGGCTGCGCAGCGACACGGTTTCGAAGCCGCACTATTTACCACATCGGGTACTCAGGCGAATCTACTTGGCTTAATGGCTCACTGTCAGCGCGGTGACGAATATTTATGTGGTCAGCAAGCGCACAACTATAAGTACGAAGCTGGAGGTGCCGCAGTACTTGGCTCAATTCAACCTCAGCCGATTGAAAACAACCCAGACGGGACGCTCGATTTTGCAAAGCTAGCAGCAGCGATCAAACCGGATGACTCACACTTTGCCCGAACTAAATTACTCAGCCTCGAAAACACCATTAATGGCAAAGTGCTACCGCTTAGCTATTTGGCACAAGCGCGAGAGTTTGTTAATCACCACGGTTTAATGCTTCATCTTGACGGTGCGCGTGTTTACAACGCAGCAGTCGCACTGGATATCGATGTTAAAGAGATTGCCCAATACTTTGATTCCATGACTATCTGCTTGTCAAAGGGACTCGCAGCACCGATTGGCTCTTTGCTGCTAGGCAGCAGCGAATTTATCGCCCGAGCTCGTCGCTTACGTAAAATGGTCGGTGGCGGTATGCGTCAGGCCGGTATTTTGGCAGCGGCCGGCAAACTCGCATTAACTGAGCAAGTTGAACAACTCACGTTAGATCATGCCAACGCTAAACGTCTTGCTGAAGGCCTAAGCAAGATCGATGGTTATCATGTTAAACCAGAATTGGTAGAAACGAATATTGTGTTTGCCAAACTCGATGAGAACATTGATATCAAACAGATCGCGGCAAAACTGGCAGACGATGGCATCACAGTCTCACCAGGAAATCCAATCCGCTTCGTCACTCATAAAGATGTCACAGGCGAAGATATTGATACTTTGCTAGCAAAACTGGCACAGTACAGCCAATAATGACTTCAAACTCTTGAGCTTCCCCTTAGGGGAAGCTTTATTCTAGCTCCATCATTGTTTACCGAGTTCAACTGATGGCAAGAGTCTTCTTACTTCTACTGTTATTGTCACCCTTCTCTCAAGCTGAGTCATTCGGCGACCCAGAACTGGGCAAAATCAAAGCGCCAAGCTGCGTCTTTTGTCATGGTCAAACAGGGAAAGCGGTTAAGCCATCTTACCCTAACATCAATGGTCAAAACGCTCAGTATCTATACCAATCTATGAAAGATTATCAGCAAGGTAATCGGACTGGACCACTGGCAGAAATGATGAAAGGTCAGCTTTCACGCCTTAATGATCAAGATCTAAAAGACATTGCCGCTTACTTCTCCAGTCAAAACTAACGTCGGCAAATAGAACAAAGCCTTTTCCTCGGGATGCTTTCCCCACCGTAATACCAAAAGACGCTGAATGCTGTAGATACCCGGTGCGCCCTCTACTACCAGCGAACTGAGTCTAATTGATCAAGCCAAACACACTAGTATTCGTTATATAATTACAAACCGCCTGCGTTCTTTCTTATTCTTTTCATGAGCGCAGATGATAAATATCACTCACAAGCCATGTAACAAATTATCAAGTTGCTATTTATTGTGATTAAATCCCCCATTTATCAATTAATCTCTCATTAAGAGCCTTTTCTGCTCATCACCATCTGCCCTCATTTTCAAAACCCAACACGCGCGTAAAAAAAATGATCTAATTGTTATATTTTTGATACCCACAATGATAACAACTGATCCCTAAATTACGTCACACTTCCATAATCACAATTATTTAACATAATTTACTAGGAAATTTTTCATTAACGTGTGTAAATCACAATTCAATCTCTGGTGCTCAATCTTCTATTGAAATACACCTTAAGATCATCTCATCGGTTCAACTTACCCTACACATAACAAATAAAGGATTGATGAAGATGAAAAAGGTCTTACTGAAAGCGGCAGCTGTAACGCTAGCCCTTGCTGCTACCGGCGTTCAAGCTAAAGATTATGAAATCGTAAATGTAGTTAAAGTGTCTGGCATTCCTTGGTTTAACCAAATGAACAAAGGGATCGAGCAAGCAGCTACGGATTTCGGCGTGACAGCTCGCCAGCTTGGTCCTTCCACTCCAGATCCAGCGCAACAAGTTAAAATTATTGAAGACTTAATTGCCAAAGGCGTTGATGCAATTACTGTGGTTCCGAATGATGTAACTGTATTGGAACCAGTATTTAAAAAAGCTCGTGAGAAAGGGATTATCGTGTTAACCCATGAGTCACCAGATGGACATGGTGCGGATTGGGATATCGAAACGATTGATAACCAAGCCTACGCGAAAGCAACCATGGATGAGCTTGCAAAAAATATGAACAAGCAAGGTGGTTACGCAGTTTATGTTGGCTCATTAACGGTGCCACTGCATAACAACTGGGCAAATCTAGCTATCGATTACCAAAAGAAAACCTACCCAGAAATGTATGAAGTCACTAGCCGTATGCCAGTTGCTGAAAGCATCGATCAATCTTATGCCGCAACGAATGACCTGATGAAAGCACACCCAGATATGGCTGGCATCGTTTCTTACGGTTCATTAGGTGGCATCGGTGCAGGTGAAGCCATTAAGAAGAAACGCGCAAAAGACAAAATCAGCGTCGTGGGTATTATGATGCCAAGCCAAGCTGCTCCGTACTTAGCTCGTGGCGAGATTGATAAAGGCTTCTTGTGGAACCCTGCAGATGCGGGCTACGCCTTGGTTGCCGTTGCTAAACAAATGCTCGAAGGTAAAGACGTATCTCAAGGGGTCAATGTCCAAGGCCTAGGCGATGCAGAAATCGATGCGCAAAACCGCGTGATCAAGTTTAACAAGATTCTAGAAGTGGATAAAACCAACGCACGTCAGCTTGGTTTCTAAGCTAAACAAACCCTGTTTTAAATTGGGCGGTGCAACGCCGCCCAACCTTATTGGAAATGATCATGTCTGGAACTCCTTTTATTACCCTCAAGCAAGTATCCAAGCACTTTGGTTCCGTCAAGGCATTGGATGGGATAAACCTAACATTCAATCAAGGTGAGGTGCACTGCCTAGCTGGCAAAAATGGCTGTGGGAAAAGCACATTATTTAAAGTGATATCTGGCGTTCACGCACCAGAGAAAGGCGCTGAGATCACATTAGCGGGCAAACACTATTCTCGACTCACCCCACAACAATCAATTGAACACGGCATTCAAGTTATCTACCAAGACTTATCCCTATTCCCAAACTTAACTGTCGCAGAGAATATTGCCATTCAGGATCATGTAGAATGGACAAAAGGACTGGTGCAACAGAGGCGTATTCAGAGCATTGCAACTCAAGCAATGGCAAAAGTAGGTGTCAAATTACCACTGGATAAACGCGTTGAGCAGCTTTCAATTGCCGAATGTCAGCTCGTCGCCATTTGCCGAGCTATGGCATCTGATGCCAAATTAATGATCATGGATGAGCCAACCGCCTCACTCACTCGCACCGAAGTGAATCACCTCATCGACGTGGTCGCAGACCTTAAATCCAAAGGCGTCACAGTGGTTTTTGTGAGCCACAAGCTTGATGAAGTAATGGAGATCTCCGACCGAATCACTGTCATTCGTGATGGCCGCACCATCGGAACCTATCAAGCTGACCAAGTAGACAGTGACGAATTGGCTTTTCTAATGACCGGACAACGATTCGAATTCACTCCTCTTGCCGATTACCACCAGCAAGGTGCCGTTAAACTTGAAGTAGAACATCTGTCGAAACGTGGCCAATTTGACGACATTTCATTTCAAGTTCGTGCAGGAGAGATCGTCTCCATTACCGGCTTACTTGGCGCAGGACGAACCGAATTGTGTATGGCATTGTTCGGCATGACTCAACCAGACAGCGGCGTTATCCGCATCAACGGCCAACCAACCACATTCAAATCTAATCGTGACGCAATTTCTCAAGGTATCGGTTATGTCTCTGAAGACCGCATGTCGACTGGGTTGGTGATGGAACAAGCGATTCAAGACAACATTACCGCCTCAGTAATGCACAGACTTAAGAAGCCCTCAGGTTTTCTTGACCATCTAAAGGCAAACAAGCTCGTCGATAGATTGATTTGTTCATTGTCCATCAAAGCCGCGGATCCAAAACTCCCAGTAACCAGTTTATCCGGTGGTAATGCGCAGCGTATCTCTATCGCAAAATGGATAGCCGCAGAGCCAGAAGTGCTCATCCTTGACTCTCCGACCGTGGGTGTCGACGTTGCCAATAAAGAAGCAATCTACACCATCGCAAAAGATCTTGCCGCAAAAGGAATGGCAATCATCATGGTCAGCGATGAAATCCCCGAAGTGTTCTACAACAGTCATCGCGTGATTGTGATGAAAGAAGGACGTTTTACTCATGATTTCCAACCCGCTCACTCTACTGAGCAACAAATCATGGAGGCCGTCAATGCTTAACCAGTTTCGTTGTTCCTTATCTTCATTCAGCAAACGCCATGAGTTCTACCTCTCATTGATGATTGTGTTGATTGTCGCAGTGCTGAGTTTTGCCTCAGAAGATTTCCTCACTCTTGGAAACATCTTTGACATGTCCGTCAGTTCGGCATTGCTAGGCATCATGGCTTGTGGTTTGTTTGTCGTACTTATCGCTGGCGGCATCGACATCTCATTCCCAGCCAGTGCTGCGATTGCACAGTACATCACCGCGACATACATTTTGACGATTGGTGGTAACTTCATGATTGCGTTTGCTATTGCAACCGTCGTGGGTGTGTTGCTTGGTATGATCAACGCTACGCTGGTCTACAAACTCAAGGTGCCAGCGATCATCATTACCATTTCAACATTGAACGTGTTCTTTGGCTTACTGATTTACTTTAGTAACGGCGAATGGTTGTACGGTTTTCCTGACTGGTTTATGGATGGTATTGAGCTATTCACATTTACCGGTAGCGACGGCTATGACTACGGCTTATCACTTCCAATCTTAACCTTAGTAGCAATGATTGCCCTCACCTCATTCCTGATGTCTAAGACACGCTTGGGGCGTCAGATTTACGCGGTCGGCGGTAACGCAGACGCGGCGAGTCGTATTGGTATTAACCTATTTGGTATTAATCTGTTCGTTTATGGCTACATGGGAGCACTTGCAGGCATTGCTTCTGTGGTTCAAACCCAAATAACCCAATCAGTCGCTCCAAACTCTCTTATGGGGTTTGAGCTTACGGTACTAGCTGCGGTTGTACTTGGTGGCACAAGTATGACAGGAGGCAAAGGTACGCTGTTTGGCGTTGTACTTGGGGTGATATTGCTCGCCGTTGCTAAGAACGGTCTGACGTTACTTGGTGTACCTTCATATTGGCACACGGTCGTAACTGGCTTAATCATTGTTTGCAGCATCAGTATGACGGCAATCAATGAGAAAAAACAAGCACTACAAGAGGCATAAACCATGGAACAAGTGCTAAATAGTTTAAAGCTGCCGACAGACAAGAACATTCGTTACTTACTGGTGATCTTAGCTGGCATCCTCGCCGTTATGGCATTCTCAAGTGGGCAAGCGTTCTTCTCCATTGATAACTTACAATCGATGTCATCGCAAATGCCACTGCTCGGTTTACTCGCACTGGCAATGGCTGTGTGCATGCTGACGGGCGGTATCAACCTGTCGATCATTGCAACAACCAACGCGTGTGGATTAATAATGGCAAGCATCATTACGCAAGCGCCTGATAGCTCAGCAATGCTTGTCTTGGCGCTTCTCGCAGGCCTGATTACCGCTACAGTCATCGGCTTGCTCAATGGTGCATTGATCGCGTACGTTGGCGTTTCACCAATACTCGCAACCTTAGGGACGATGACCCTGATTAATGGTCTTAACGTGTTAATCTCTGGCGGTAGTGTTATCTCGGGTTTCCCTAAAACCCTTTTGGTACTCGGCAACGGCTCAATCTTTGGCGTACCTATGCCCTTGATCTTGTTTGTAGGTTTTGCAATTGGCTTATGGGCACTATTGGAGCACACCAGCTTAGGTCGAACTATCTACCTGATGGGGTCCAATGAAAAAGCCACCCGTTTCTCCGGTATCAACACACAAAAAGCAACCTTGTACGTTTATGTCATCTCTTCTGTGCTTTGCTGGGTCGCAGCCATTGTGATGATGGCAAAATTCAACTCTGCAAAGGCTGGCTACGGAGAATCCTATCTTCTGACGGCAATTCTCGCTTCAGTACTCGGGGGAATTAACCCTGACGGTGGCTTTGGACGCATTATCGGAATTGGTCTTGCACTTATCGTATTACAAACATTAGAAAGTGGCTTTAATTTGCTGGGAGTGAGCAGCTATCTCACTATGGCGCTATGGGGCGGCATCTTGATCTTATTTATCTTCTTACAAAAAAATAAGGCTTAACGGAGTAGTATATGAGTATTTATTTTATCGGCGTTGATGTAGGCAGTGGCAGCGCGCGTGCGGGTGTCTTTAACGCACAAGGTCGTAAAGTGGGTGAAGCCAAACGCGACACCATGATGTTCAAACCTCAAGCTAACTTCGTTGAGCAATCTTCCGATGACATCTGGCAATGTGTGTGTCTTGCGGTTAAAGATGCGGTATCCCAAGCCAACATCGACCCTATCCAAGTCAAAGGCATCGGTTTCGATGCGACTTGTTCATTAGTCGTGTTGGATAAAAGCGGCCAGCCGCTCACGGTGAGTCCTACTGGGCGAAGCGAACAAAACGTCGTAATGTGGATGGATCACCGCGCCATTGCTCAAGCCGATCGGATCAACAAAACTCAGCATCCTGTATTGGCTTATGTGGGCAACCGTATCTCACCAGAGATGCAAACACCTAAGCTGCTTTGGCTCAAGCAAAACATGCCAAATACATGGGCAAAAGCAGGTTACTTCTTCGACCTACCCGACTTTTTAACTTGGAAAGCAACATTCGATGCTAGTCGATCCCTTTGCTCAACCGTATGTAAATGGACATACCTTGGCCATGAAAACAAATGGGATCGAGGCTTTTTCGAACTCATTGGTTTCGAAGACCTACTGGAAGACAATGCACAAACCATTGGTGACAGAATTCTTCCTATGGGCCAACCTGTCGGTGACGGTCTAACTGTACACGCTGCCGATGACTTGGGTTTAACCCCTGGAACCGCCGTGGGCACATCCATTATTGACGCCCATGCGGGTGGTATTGGTGTTCTTGGTGCCTCTGGAATGACGGGTGAGAAAGCCGACTTTAATAAACGTCTCGCTCTGATCGGCGGAACCTCGTCATGCCATATGGCTGCATCAAAGGCGGCTCGATTCATTGATGGCGTTTGGGGAGCGTACTACAGTGCAATGATCCCGGGTTATTGGCTCAACGAAGGCGGGCAATCAGCCACTGGTGCTTTGATCGACCATATCATCACATCTCACCCACTGTACAAAAACACTAAGGAGCTAGCCGATAAACAAGGCAAAACCGTTTATCAGCTATTAAACGATCGCTTATTGGAACTTGCTGGTAACAAAGAAGACATCGCATTTTTGACAAAAGACATTCATGTTCTACCTTACTTCCATGGTAACCGCTCACCGAGAGCGAATGCTCATTTAACTGGCACAATCACCGGACTAAAAATGTCAAAAACGCTAGATGATATGGCATTTCAGTACCTTGCAACCATTCAAGGCATCGCCCTCGGCACACGCCATATTATCGAAGTGATGAACGACTCAGGCTATGACATCGATACCATTATGGCCTGTGGCGGTGGTACGAAAAACAGTGTCTTTCTACAAGAACATGCCAACGCGACTGGTTGTATGATCCTACTACCAGAAGAGAGTGAAGCCGTACTTCTTGGCTCTGCAATGTTGGGCTCCGTTGCCGCAGGGTTCTACAGTGATATTCCAGATGCAATGAATGCGATGAGTCGGATAAGCAAAAGCGTGATGCCTCAGACAGAGAAAATAAAACACTTTTATGATGCTAAGTACAAAATTTTCCACAAAATGTACGAGGACGATGTTCAATACAAACGTCTAATGGAAGCGTTTTAAAACACCAAACCCAAGGCTCACCACCTTGGGTTTTCTACTTCTGGGTACAGATAAGCGATACCATCACATTGGCTCACTTACCCCTTAGATAAATAATTTAGTTGTTGATGCTTTGATGCTCGCCAGTTAAACGGCATGCTAAAAAGTATGGTTATGGTGTCGACCAGTACTGCCACGCAAATCTGATGAGTTTGTGAGAAAGCGAGAGCGTTATTCTGTTGCACTCTCTTCATCTTGCTGATAAACAGGGTGTTTATATTGGTCATTAAGTCTTTTGATTTTGACGATCTCTATGTTGGGAAAAGTCTTTTTTAAGTAAGCAAGTAACTCTTCTTTTTGCTCAAGAGAGATATAGATATCACCTGAGAAGGCATGCACACCTTTCTCAGAAACAGCAAATGACATCACACCATCATTCGTTAGATTAAAGGCGACACTGCGATCATCAATTAACAGACAGCACTTATCAACGGTTGGTTTAAAATTGGTCATCCCAAATGACATCAGTGCAAATGCCCCAGCACCGACAAGCGCCAAGGGGCCAAGTAACAAAACCGCAATAACACACACCGCAATCCCCACCCAAGCAAAACCACGCACGATTTTATAAGCCACCTCTGGGATCATATCTTGCTCCGTGCAATGAATACCCCGTGAGGTTAAGTGGTAACAGCGATGTTTATCAGGAAAATACAGATACCTTGTTATCAATACCATCATGGTCATTAAAGCAAATGCCACCCAAAACATCGGGGTATCTACGGTAAAATCATCAAGAACAAGCCAAAAAAAGCCAAATATTGAACAGCCAACAAATATTGCCATTCCCCATATCCCTAGACGATCGTATTTACCGCCATATCCTTTGTGCTCCCAAGAGTAGGCTACATCAGCGTTATAAAGTTGTTCCTTTAGAGACTCTATGCTTTGGTTATTCTTCATTGGTCTATTCTCACTTCAATAATACGAGTGCCAAATTCTTTTGGCGCAGGCTCTACGGTTAAATCACCTTGTTTTTTACCTGACGCTATATAGCCCAGTTGTTGATGCTTTGAGGCTTGCCAGTTAAACGGCATGCTAACTAACACTGTAATGGTATCGTCCGTACTACCACCCAAATCTAATCGATAGGTGACGGGGCTACCTTCTTCTTTTTTTTGGCTCCATGTGCCGTTCTGCTCATTAAGCATAACAGCTGGCATCGCCTCAGTAGGGCCATAGCTATAAACTTGTTTGGGCTTACGCGTTATTTGTAAGCCAATCCGTTGGCCTATGGTAAATGCAGGCAAGGTCAACTCCAATTGCCATTGGTTGGTACCAGAGTCCATCCATTGGGAAGGTTTTCGGTTAGGGACTGAGTTAAGCTGAACCTGAGGTTTATGAATAATGTGCTCTAAGTGAGTTAACTCCTCGATAGGCTTCCATTGCTTCGATTGTTTGCCCCATATGGAGTGAAGCAGCCACTTCTCAAGTTCTGAACGTTTAAAGACATTAATGATGATAACAGCAATCAAATACACAATACCGGTAACCATAAGTGTAGTAAGCATCCAAGAGGCGATAATAGACCCGATACTCACCTTGATTAGACTACCACGACTCAATATATTGGCTACAAATTGTACTCCAAACACGAAAGCTTGAGCCAAGGTTGATCCCCACTTTAAGCCATAGCCGAACCGTTCCATTGGCGCATGACTTGAATCAGTGAATTTATCGTAGCTTTCCCATGTTTCGAATCCTGTCGCGATTAAGCCAAACAAAGAGACCGCCGCCGTGGTTTTCGCAAAAGTTTTGAGTGTAGCCACCTCTGAAACACTAGATGTCACCATTGCTTTGTTAAGGTTTTTTTTAAGCAATTCTGAATCTTTAACAATAATGTCCCAAGCAGCATCTCGCCACACAGCGGTAACAGCGGAGACCGCATAACCTGTCGCATAGGTCGCTTCTCTGATTGCAGGGTTAGTCCATAAGCTACTACTTGGGTGTTGCGCAGCTTTATGGCGGATGTCTTGCAGAACAACCGACACGTTCCAAAGGTTTAGGATGGCGACGACGCCCCCTATTTTACCCAATTTGTCCCATGATGCTTGAGTGAGCTGCTTACCTTGTTGCCAACTGCGTTCTACTGCATCGTTAAGCATTTGCTTGGCGGTGTTATTGACCGCTTCATGCTTAAGCATCACCATCATTGGCAACTCACTACTCAACAACTTCTGCATTTTCTGCTGAGCACTGCGCATGGTTTGTATCTGGTGGTTCTTTGGCGTCACCTCTCCTGAGGGAAGCTGACTAATATGACGAATGGTGGCCATTTCGGTGTTTAACTTTCGCTGCCATGTTTTAAACTGTGCGGGATAGTCAGGATTATGAACCACGATAGCTTCTGGGTTCACGATGGCCTCTAACATAACCAGCCGCAAGTTACTGACTAAACCTTCCGGTGTTGCGGTGGTATTCATCTGGCTAGGGAACAGCAAGTTCGAAGTAGCACGCCAACTCTCTTGGGCCACCCCTGAGACGGCTTTTTGAAGTGCTATAAAACTAAGCTGAACTGGCTCTGCTAATGCCTTAAACCACGCTTTATCATGCATGCGCACATCACCAGTGAACGCGCCCCAGTTAGCAATCGCACTAGAAAAGGCAACCATATCGCTAGCATTCTCGATGGAGAGTAGGCCTGGCTTAAGTTCATCAACGTAAGCGTTCAGCGCTTGCCAGTTTTCCAACTTAAAACCGAGAGAAGCTAGAGCGAAAAGCGTTTTGGGCGAATCCAGTGAAAGCGCCTGCTTCAACTGCTCATTCGCTTGTTCGGTATTTACCGCTTGTTTTACCACCGCTAAGTACTGGCTGGTTAAGCTAAGTAGATAAGTAAGGTGAGTCTCGTCTTGATTATCGAGGCCAAAAACCAGTGGGTCAGTCCCCAATTGATTAAACACCGCTATAAAGTCTTGATAAAGCACATCGATACGCTCATCCAGACCTTTAATCTGAGTGTAATACTGAGTAAGGAAAGCATCGAGTTCACTCCAGTTGACTTCGTCACTAAACACCGTATTGCGCTGCCAACTTTCTCGTTGCGCGGCAGTCGGAGTGAAGCGATACGTCTGTTTTAGCTCAGCAAGCTTCTCAATCGCTTGTTCTTGAAGTGGAGTAAACGGGGCGTTGCCGACATTCGGGTTAGCTTCAAGGGCGGTACGCTCTTTATCTGCCAGAGATTGAGTGGCGACATATTCAGTAAGTTGACGTTCAAACTCCATCACCTTGATTGGGTCATCTTTAACCTGCACCGGTAACTCATCATGTTCTACTCTTATCCGCCCTAGTGTTCGAGTCAGTTCGGCCATTTGTAGCTTGTGAAGATTGTCTTCATCTTGGTGGGCTGTGCTGCGCGCCGCAACCTGTTTGGAAAGAGGTAAGAACAAGTCGCTCACATCCGCTAGAGGGTCATCGAGGGCAATAAACATCCCGCAATCTTGGGCGGGCAAGTCAGCTCGATAATCTAAGTCCCAACACCCAGCCTTGTCTGCCACATGTTTGAAGTCATCAACTCCGCCTTCAATGGGTGTTAATGGTGTACAGGTCGTATCAAACACACCTGTCGGTGCTCCATCGGTGCCAACATCAGCGACATACTTGCCAAGCTGAGACGAAAGGCCCGCATGGGGGTGACTCTGTGTTGAATGGAACTGTTGCAAATTTACCTTACGCATCCATGTCGAACGATGGGATAGGTTAGAACGCATATGCTCACACAGTCGCCATGTCCAGCGTTGATGGGCAAACGTCATATAGAGTGTATTTTTCGCTGGGTAGACCAAGCAGCTTTTCGTTTCGCCTTTGCTGCCACGCTCATTCGCAGGTTTATCCGCTTCATCGTTTGACCAGTCAATTTTGGTCAACTCATACCCTTTCACCTGATACTCATCAAAAGTCTTATCCGTCTCGTCATAGACATACAACCAACCATCACGTAATTGCCTTAACGTATACTGACGCTGCTTTGGGGCAAATCGACCTTGCCACTGGGTATCGGTGGTAGGCAGTGGGTGAAGTGGTTGGCCTTGTTCATTAATATCGTCCAAGGCGTAACGTACAGGGATGATACCTATGTCATTGCGTCGCATATGACACTGACCCACCGCACTCTTTGCCTTGTGGGTTGATCCACATCTAGCCGCTTTATTGGGGGTACTCATATTTAGCTCTCCCTGAGTTGGTTGGCAATTTGCTCGGCTAAACTCGCCGCTTGAGCAATACGTTGTGATGAGGTGTGTGATGACGGTTGTTCGATAAGTTGAGTGAGATTTGGGTAGGTATTCTTTAGCAACGCCTGTTCGCCTACATAACCGAGAATATTGAAGTAATAGAGTAAGTCTTGCTCTGTCTCAAAACCTTTGGCGTGAGCGCTATCCATTTGGCTACAAACCCAGTTTCTTAAGTCGTTAATCTGCTGACAACGCTCAGGAAACCAACGCTGCATGTGAGCAATCAATGTATTGGGCAGTGAATTTTGCCATGGGATGAGCGAGAGTCTTCGCCACTGTTCGTCTGTAAGTTTCAGCGATTGATGGGGTATTTCTGGCGATATCACAAAAGGATTGTCAAGTGTTCGCCACTCACCCGCCTGATGAAGCCAGACTCTGTTCATGGGCAGCCATAGCATGGCACATTGCGTATCTAATAAAACATAGGCTGCATTGCTGTCAGCAAAACGAAAAAATCCGGGATTACCACTTGGCATTTCAACCATAATTAGTCGCCGTAAAGCTTTCGCTGCATCACTTAATGATAAATCTGAAGAGAAAAAGTATCCCCATTGAAACTGGTTGAGGTCAAAAAACCAGTGTTGAACCTCTGGGGTCGCTTTCACTAGCCTCGGTGAAACACTCAATAACGAATTATAAGGGGGATACAAAAATATCGGTTCTTGTTCCATTACCCCAGGTAGTTGATAAAGCTGCCTTTCTAGGTCAGGAATGCAAGCACCTTCCACCAAAAGAAATAGTTGCTCTGATTTTGACAATTCAAATAATGGCTTCATTGCGTATTACTCTGGTCTGACGTAGATAATATCTTCTGTATTAAACCGAGAATAACGACCGCTCAATAAGCAAGCAATGGCACATTGAAAAATTACTCATTTTCTGACTTAAAAAGAAAAACTAGGCAAAAAATGTCGAAGTAAGATCACTTTTTCTCTATCTATGCGAGCGAGAGAAGATTTGAGCCGTTCTTGAACCATTTCCAATGCCACTTTTTCAGGAGGTCGAGAAATTGCTTTTCCTAATTGGCAATAAGTCGTATTTGGACATTTATTTACCAGCGTTTTTGCTAATTTAGCAACTAATGAATAACTACAGGTATGGCACAGCTAGCTATGAAGTGCTAGTGCGGTAAGTAAAATCGCACTAGCTAAAAAATTGGTTTAGGTTCACACTAAGTTAAATTGGACATATTTTTAGCGACATCCTCTGCACCTCTTTGTATTTCATCGATCACTGAAGATACAGTGTATAATTGTTCATTTGTATCTATTGCAGAGACTCTAATTTTCCCCATTGATTCGGATATTTTATTCGTCAACATTACATTTTCAGAGACCACTCGACTAATTTCATCTGTTGAACCTGATGTCTTGGAAGCTAAAACCCTCACTTCATCAGCCACAACAGCAAAACCACGTCCATATTCACCAGCTCTTGCTGCTTCTATTGCCGCATTTAAAGCCAGTAAGTTCGTTTGATCAGCAATGCTACCAATAACTTGGACGATATTTTCAATGTTAGTTGAGAGTTCATTTAGCTTATTTATTAGCTCGACGGAGCTTTCCACTTGTTGAACTGCGTCTAGTGATTGTTCTTGAACTTTGTTTATTGACTTTTTACCATCCGTTGCTACTTGTTCAGTTTCAACAGCCGTTGTGTAAGCAATCGATATGGCCTCATTTGAAGCCTCCTCTTGAAGGACCTCTGGTGTAATATCAGTAGCAAACTTAACCACTTTATATACTTCATTTTTATCGTTGAATATTGGGTTGTAAGACGCCTGAATCCAAATTCTATCGCCTAGTTTTGATTTTCTTAAAAAACGCCCACTAAATGCTCTCCCACCTTGTAACTCCCTCCAAAAATGAGGGTTTTCTTGATAAAAATCGTCAAAACAAAGCATTTTATGATGCTTGGTTACGACTTCATCTTGTGAATAACCTAAAGTACTCAGGAATGCATCATTTGCATTAATTACCTCTCCAGAAGGTGAAAATGTGATAACGGCAAACGTTCGGTCTAATGCACTTAATAACTCACAATCTTCAATGCTTCTTACATGTTGTTCTGTAACATCAGAGGCGACTTTAGCAATTTTTATAACTTTTCCATCAGAGATTATCGGGAAATACGTTGCCTCAACAAATATTTCTTTTCCTGATTTATTAAGTCGGGAGAAAACTCCACTTTGCGCTTCCCCTGAAGCTAGATTGTGCCAAAAATGGGAATACTGTTGCGATAACGCAATTTCTTCTAAACAAAAGAGAGAATGGTGCTTACCTATAATTTCTTGCCTTTGGTATCCAACACAGGATAAAAACAAATCACTAGCATTTAAAATCTCCCCTTCAGGGGTAAACTCAATAACGGCCAGAGATCCATATAAAGACTCAATAAAATCTTGATTAAGGTCGGGGGTTTTGACCATTTTTTTCTTTTTAAAAAACATATATTCCGATTCTAATTACGTTTATGATTTTGTAATAACAGTACTAACACAAAATAAGTATCAAAATTAACAGAACCAGAATAGAATAAATAAGCGACGAATGATGTAGTTAATTTCCTATTATGTTAAACGTGACTTGTACTCAAAACACCCCTTAAATCACCTCAAACGCTTTTAGCAACAATCGGCGCATTCATTTTAAAAATTGAAAGGACACACACCATAAATATCACTAGCTAAGTGGTATGGCTCACAACTCAACCACCACATGAGCTTCTCACCGCCAGTTTGGGTGGGAACACAACGCTTTTGTATGGCTGCTTGTCGCCTTCCATGCGTGACAGAATAATCTCTCCCGCCGCTCGGCCTATTTCTCTTGCAGAGACAGAAATAGGAGTCAACGAGGGGTTGGTATCGGCAGATTCCGCAACATCATCAAAACCCACAACTGCGATATCTTTCCCCACGGTTTTACCGAGATCTTTAATTGCCCGCATGACTCCAAAAGCAACAATATCTTGGTAGCCAATAATGGCGGTTATCTCAGGGTGTTGATCCAATAGCTCTCTTGTTACCTTCGCTCCCTCGGAGCGGCTCGCTGAACAGCTTCGAATGTATCGTTCATTGAAAGGAATCCCATGTTCAATCAACTTTGACATATAGCCCCCAAGACGATGGGAACGCGTCTTCGAAATATCCAATCCACCAACGAACGCAATATGTTTGTGACCTTTTTTGATAAGGTGCTCCGTTGCCAACTGTAAGCCCATAAAGTTATTGGTTCCGACGAAATCAAATTGATCTTCTCCAATAGGTCGAACAGCCAACACTATCGGAAACCCACGACTTTGTACTGTCTCCAGAAAGTCCAGATCGGTTTCCATCGCAGGGCACATAACTACACCACCGGCATTCTGACTCAACAACGAATCGATGAACTTGCTTTGACGCTCAACGCTCTCTTCAGCGTTAGCGAGAAAGAGTAACGAATCTTGCTCTTCAAGATAGTGACTAAGTCCTGCAATCATTTCAGCGAAAAATGGGTTGGTGATATCCGGTATGACGAGCCCAACTAGGTTACTGCGCTTGTGTCGCAAGTTGGCAGCGGCCTGATTGTAAACATAACCAAGCTCTTTAACCGCTTCTAATACCCGCTCACGCGTGGTGGCAGAGATTCGCCCTTTGTTCGTCAATACCATGGACACGGTTGCGGTGGAAACGCTGCAATACTTAGCCACATCTGCGATGGTTGCTTTCGTCATGTTGAACTCCAGTAAATGAAATTAGCGCCAGTTATAACGGCTTTCCTACCTGATTAAAACCAGATTAATCGATTAACCCAAATCACGGACTATTATCGCTATGATTATGTGATTAACTACAAAGTTAGCCTTCAAATCAAGGGTTAACGAACGCTAAATGAGTAGTTAACCGCGTTAACCAATTTGTTGATTGATTAACTGAGTGATTAGACTGTAGTCAAATGATTAACTCAAGGTGATGTATGAAATACCTATCTGGTCAATCCAATTATGACAAGTTTCCAAATGTAGAAGTGAAGGGCTTTGACCACTCAGCCGTTCGCGGTTGGGGCAGTATCGTTGACACAATTGAACAACGCCTTCAGGACCAAGATAAACATATTTTGGTGATCGATACCTATCATGGTGTCAATCACAATGAAATCCTCGACCAGCTTGTTGCTCCGCTCTCCCCCGCTTTAGTGGTGTCAATGGACGACGCAAAATATTCCGAAGAACATATCTTCGCTATGTTGCAACGCAACATTACCGATGACCGAGTCTTTGGTGTCATTGCACCACACAAGCTGGAAGAGTTTTTTGACTGTGAAAAACTACAACAACTAAAGCAAGCCGTTAAAAACGCTGATTCTGGTTTAATCGTTGTTTTAGGCCATGGCGCAAGATTGGTCGCTGAAGGGGATACCTTTATTTATGCTGACCTAGCCCGTTGGGAAGTCCAACAACGCTTTCGCCGTGGTGAGCTCGGGAACTGGGGCGCAGAAAACTACGATGAGGATGTATTACGTAGATACAAACGCTCATTCTTTATCGAGTGGCGTGTCTTCGACCGTTATAAGACCAAACTGCTGTCTGTCGTCGATTTTCTATTAGACACTAACACCGCTTTTGACCCTAAAATGGTCTCTGGCACAGCGTTCAACGCCGGCTTGCAACAAGCGACAACTCAACCATTTAGACTGGTGCCTTTCTTTGATCCAGGGGTCTGGGGCGGTCAATGGATGAAAGAAGTCTGCGACCTCGACCAAGACAAGCCAAACTATGCATGGTGTTTTGACTGCGTTCCTGAAGAAAACAGCTTACTACTTAAATACGGTGACGTTGTTGTCGAAATACCATCGCAAGACTTGGTATTAACACAACCACGCGCACTCTTAGGCGACAGTGTCCATGCACGTTTTGGCGCAGAGTTCCCAATTCGATTCGACTTCCTCGATACCATGCAAGGTCAGCATCTAAGCCTGCAAGTACACCCTCTAACAGAGTACATTCAGAACGAATTTGGGATGCACTATACCCAAGACGAGAGCTATTACATATTAGACGCTGGAGAAAAAGCCAGTGTTTATCTTGGCACTAAGTCTGGCATCAACCCAGATGAACTGATGGATGATTTATATGCAGCGCAACGCGGCGAAAAATCATTCGATGATGAGCGCTTTATCAATCAATTTCCAGCGAAAAAGCACGACCATTTCTTAATCCCTGCCGGCACTATTCACTGCTCGGGCTCCGACTCAATGGTGCTTGAAATCAGTGCAACCCCATATATTTTCACTTTCAAACTGTGGGATTGGGGTCGTCTAGGGCTTGATAACCTGCCACGACCAGTACATTTGGACCATGGCAAAGAAGTGATTCAATGGGAGCGCAACACGGAATGGTGTCAGGAGCATTTAGTTAACGCTATTACACCAATCGCAGAAGGCGAAGGCTGGAGAGAAGAAAAAACGGGTCTGCATGAGCGTGAGTTTATCGAGACCCGACGCCACTGGTTCAACAAACCCGTTCTTCATAAAACTGAGGGAACCGTCAATGTTCTGAACTTAGTCGAAGGTAGGGAGGCAATTATCTTGAGTCCAGACAATAAATTTGAGCCATTTGTTGTTCATTATGCCGAAACCTTCGTTATCCCAGCTCACATAGACGCTTATGTCATCCAACCATATGGCGAAAGCGAAGGAAAAGAAATTGCCACTATTAAAGCGTTCGTAAGAGGTTAATCATGCTCCATTTTATTGTAGCCAGTCACGGCCCATTAGCCACTGCACTTATCAGTAGCGCCAACATGGTATTTGGCGAACTCAATAACACGACTGCGATCTGTCTGACCGAAGAGGGAGGCATAGAGCAATTTAAACACGATTTTCACCATGAAATCACTGCGATAGCACCCAATGTCGACGGCATTATTGTGTTATGCGATTTGGAATGCGGCACACCCTACAACGTAGCTTGCACTTACGCATTCAACCCAGATTTAAATCCCAAGGTGGAAGTCGTAACTGGGGTTAACTTCCCAACACTTTTAATGACGGCAGACTTTGTTGAAGAGACGGACGCTTCATCGGTTGCAACGACCTTGCAGCAAGAAGCGCTAAAAACGGTTGTGGTTGCCAAGCCAGTAGAGCTGTCACAAGAAGACTATTTTTAAGGAGAAACACTATGGCTATTTCATTTGTGCGTATCGACGACCGCGTTATTCATGGACAGTTAATGACTCGTTGGGCAAAAGAACTTCCTTGTGATGGCATCGTGGCCATTGACGATGCTGTAGCAGCTGACCCATTGCTATCACAAGTCATGAAAGGCGCAGTAACCGACGTTAAAGTTTGGCTATTTGACACGGCTACCGCCGTCAGCAAGCTACCGAAGGTGATCGCCAGCGACAAGAAGTATTTCGTCATCGCGAAATCTCCAGTCACGCTGCGCCGTATTCGCGAAGCCGGTATTAGCCTTGAAAATCTCAATAACAAAATCAACGTAGGCCCAATGAGCGCTAGAGAAGGCACAACGACAATTGGCAGCAACCAATGCGTTAACCAAGAAGAAATCTCTGCGTTTAATTACCTCTCAGAAGACGGTCACCACATCGACTTTAGATTGGTTCCTGATGCCAGTTCCTACACCTGGCAAGATGCACTGCAAAAACTGAAATAACAACAAAACAACCTCCACTTTTGGCGCAGCTTTTAGCTTCAAAAGTGGAGAGACTAGTACGTGAGCTAAAGGATGACATTATGTTTATAGAAGCAGTATTTATCGGGATACTCTGCTATCTCGGTGCCCTCTCCACCCCCTGGTTACTTGGACTAACCGGTGGTTGGTACACTATCACTCGACCACTCGTGTCCGGTATGTTGGTGGGTATCATCTTAGGTGATATTCAAACTGGCATCATGGTTGGTGTAGCGGTACAAGCCGTTTACATCGCGATGGTTACACCTGGCGGCTCCATGCCAGCAGACCTTAACTTTGTCGCCTATCCTGCTGTCGCGCTGGGTATCATGTCTGGACAGGGCGTGGAAGTAGCCGTTGCTATTGCCGCAACCATCGGTATCGCAGGCACCATCATCTTCAACTTTATGATGGTCATTAACTCCTATTGGAACCATAAGGCGGATTTAGCCATAGAAGCTGGTGATGAGAAAGGCGTGTACATGAACTCCGCCATTTACCCGCAGGTCACCAACTTCTTGATGCGCTTTATTCCGACCTTTATTGCGGTTTACTTCGGTAACCAATACATCGAAGGCTTTATGGCTAGCCTCCCGGATTTGGTGATTAACACTATGACGGTTCTAGGTGGCATCTTACCTGCTGTGGGTATCGCAATTCTGTTAAAGCAGATTATCAAGGAGTCTACGATGCTGATTTATTTCTTAGTCGGTTTCGTTGGCATCGTATTCCTAAACCTCAACATGGTGGGTTTGGTAATGATTGGCGCACTATTCGCTCTACTTCATTACAACTACAAACCAGAACCACAAACAGCTAACGCTGCGCCAGTTCAACAGGCTGATGATGACGAGGATGAATTCTAATGACTGTACAACACAACAAATTTGGTAGTGAGATCGAACCAAAGGTCGCACTCGACAAAAAAGACCTAAAGAAATGCTGGCGAGCATGGATGATGTATAACCTATCATCGATGAGTTTTGAACGCTTGGAGTCGTTTGGCTTCTGTCTTGGTATGATGCCTGCCTTGAAAAAGCTCTACCCGAATCAAGAAGACCGAAAAGAAGCGATGAAACGCCATGCCTCCTTCTACAACACCGAACCGCAGTTGGGCGCTATCATCAATGGTATGGCTGTGGGTATGGAAGAGAAGAAAGCCAACGGCGAGCCGATTGACGGCGAGACCATCAATACACTCAAAGTCGGTTTGATGGGACCAGTTGCTGGCATTGGCGATTCCATGATTCCGGGTATGTTAGTACCTATCTTACTCAGTATTGGTATGGCACTAGCCGCTGGCGGTAGCATGTTAGGCCCGATCTTCTATATCGTGGCATTTAACGCTATCGCTATTATCGGCTCTTACCATCTGTTTATGAAAGGCTACAAGATGGGCGCAGGCTCCGTTGAGATGCTTGTCAGCCACCGTTCAACTAAGATTCGTGAAGCACTGTCGTTATTAGGTGTCTTTGTCATGGGCGGTGTTGCGGCTAGTTATGTCAACCTAGGCACTGGACTTGAGTTTGCAACCAAAGACGGCGTCGACATCAACGTACAAATGATGCTCGACGGAATTTTTCCTAAACTGCTGCCATTAATTGTCGTGTTAGGCACTTGGTTTGCGATGGCGAAAAAAGGTCTTAGCCCAGTAAAAGCAATGCTTTCGCTTGTGGTTCTCTCTTTCATCGGTGTCGCTATCGGTCTCTTCTAATTCTCAATACCTAGGGCACTCATTGAGTGCCCTATTCTTTGGAGTAAACCATGGACTCCCTAACATCTCAAATCGCTCGTTGCCAACACTGGCTTTCTCAACATGCCCTACCTCGATGGCAAAAAGCACAATCCAATCAAAGCGGGATTTTTGCCGAAGGCTTACTCTCCGACGGACAAGAGTTTAATGACGATTTACACAGATTTCGCGTGCAGCCACGTCAAGTTTACGTCTTCGCCCATGCTACAAAACTCAACCTAATTGACGGTCGTAATCAAGTTTTGGCGGCCATTGAACAAGGATTTACATACTTTGGCTCACCATCATCCGGTTATCGTTTTGCGCTGTGCAAAAACAATGACAGTAATAGTGAGGCGATTAACTTATACGAGCAAGCTTTCGCACTTCTTGGGTTTGCCTGGTATTACAGACTAGTGGCTAATGATATTGCTCTAGCCGCAATGGAAACCATTTACCAGCACATCTCAACATATCTTAGGGATACTGAACAAGGTGGCTTTTTTCTGACTGAAGGCAACACTGTCAACAAAGGGCAAAATCCTCACATGCATTTGTTCGAAGCGTTAATGGTCAGCTACGAACATACCGACAACCCTATTTGGTTGGAGCGAGCAACACAAATCTATTATTTGTTCCAAGCTCATTTCATACAAAGTGACCATTTAGCTGAGTTCTTTCAGGCCGATTTCTCACTTGACTTTGAAACAGGCTCCCACATCGATCCAGGCCATCATTACGAGTGGATCTGGTTACTCAACCATTACCACAAACTCACTGGCGCTTGTGTCGACAATGAAATTGATGTGTTGTACCGCTTTGCACAGCAATATGGGCATAACGACAATGGTCTGGTTAGGGACGAGATATACGCCAATGGAAAGCCCTTGCGTCCAACATCGCGCCTTTGGTGTCAAACCGAATACTTAAAAGCGTGTATTGCACTTTGGGAGCGAGCCCCAAGCGACAGCCGCCGAATCGCCATCACTCGAGCGGTGGAAAACATCTTTGTCCATTATTTAGATCCAGCATTACCCGGTTTATGGGTCGATCAAGTAAATAGCACAGGAGAGCCGTTAAATAGCCACTCTCCTGCGAGCAGTTTTTACCATCTATTTCTCGCATTTTCTGAACTACTCAGAATAGCGGATAAGGACTAACATGCATTTATCTATTCCTCCAACCATCAATTACTTAACAGGTCATATTGATGCAAAAAACATTGTCTGCAAAGAAACCACGCTTGGCGAACTTGAAGGCGTATTTGCCGACGAAACCCTACGTGCCGCAAGTGCACAGGACCAAATCATCTACCAAGTAGAAATGCTACCTGCGCAGCAAGCAGAAGGAGAGCTAAACTTTGGTGTTTCGCATATCGAACCCGGTTGTGTAGGCGACGAGTTCCACATGACCAGAGGGCACATTCACCAACGCAAAGAGCAAGCAGAGTTCTATTTGGGCTCGCAGGGTGAAGGGTTATTACTCATGCAAACAGAGCAAGGAGAAGTGTCCATTGAGAAAGTCTTCCCAGGCAGCGTGCATCATATTCCAGGCTTCATTGCCCACCGATTGATCAATACGGGTACCACTCGACTATCTGCAATTGCAGTTTGGCCTGCAATCGCAGGGCATAACTATGATTTTTTAAATGAGGTAGGGTTTAAAGTTCGTGTATTCAAATCGTCAACCGCATATAAAATAGTTTATATGGATATGACTGACTAATAAACCACCGCTTTTAATCATTGATTGCCGCCATTACTGTACAGAGTCTTTGATTAAGTGAGCAAAAATAAACTAAGATGGCAGGTCAGTTTGCATCTGCCATCTATTGCTGTTTTGGATTGGCTATATAAGAGGCGGTACAGATTAGGTTTGAGACTCTGACAAGCTCTGTACAGCATTCAAACCTTATGTTCTGTAAAGCACTTTCACAACGTGCCAACCAAACTTAGTTTTCACTAGGTGCGGAACAAGCGTTTCGCCAGAGAAACAGACTTTGTCAAACTGAGGCACCATTTGCCCACGTCTGAACTCACCAAGGTCACCACCACGCTTACCCGACGGGCAGGTCGAATACTTCTTTGCTAATGTCTGAAATTTAGCGCCCTTTTTAAGCTGTTTAATGATGTCTTCTGCCTGTTCTTTATGTTTAACAAGAATATGCAGAGCAGCTGCTGTATTGGCCATGTTAATGCCTCGTGATTGGTAACAAATATGGGGCCGATTGTACCCGATCAAAATGAGATCTTCATCTAAGCGATGAGTTAATAATACTGAAAATATCTGACTCGCAGCCAAACGATAACAAAATTGATATAGGTTCATTGACCCTAAATGGTTTTACATTACCATGTAAGGTAACAAGCACTCGGATGAAGATGGAATGGCCAAGACAATTAGTAAAGCAAATCAATCGCAAGGTATGCTGATGTTTACTCTCACCAGTAACAAACAGCTATTTGCTATTGGTACACTTAAAGTACGCGAAATCGTCCCATACCAACCAACAACGCAGATCCCTTATTCACACCATCATGTCATTGGAACGGTCACTATTCGTAATAAGACCATTCCGGTGATTAATATGCCCGCTGCGATCGGTTTTCGTCCCATTCAGCCAGAAGAGTATGATTCATGCTATTTGATTGTGACTGACTGTCTACGAACAATAGTCGCCTTTATGGTTCGCTCCATCGAAAAGATTATTGAATGTGACTGGAAGTCGATAGAATCCGCACCAAAAACGGCTGGCAATAATGTGTTCGTTACGGGTATTACCCGATACAAGGATCAGATTGTACAAATGCTCGATGTCGAGCTGCTGTTGTCAAAAATCTATCCTCAGTATGAGTCCACCAATATTCCTATGCTCACTGATATTGAGCGAGAGCGCTTAAAAGCCCTCAGAATTCTGTTGGTTGATGACTCATCTATCGCTCGTAAGCAACTGTCTGATGCCCTTGATAGTATCAATATCCCCTATCAAATCTGTAACAACGGGCTGGATGCCTTGGCGTTAATGCGTGCATGCGCAGCCAAAGGCGAGGCTATCGATATGTTAGTGAGTGATATTGAAATGCCTGGGCTTGATGGTTATGAACTGGCATTCGAGACCCAAAATGAACGAGAGTTGAGTAACAGTTATGTCATTTTACATACCTCACTCTCTAGCGAGATTTGTGTAGAACGTGCTCAGCAAGTGGGAGCACATGAAGCACTAGAAAAATTCAACGCTGGCGATTTGATTCAGGCTATGTTACGTGGTGCTAGCAGACTGGAAGAAGGCAACGTAAGAAGCGAAGTTATTGTCGGCGAATAAGCGCCAACAGTCAGGATGTTAAATTCGTCACGCTTCATTTGCTCAATCTCTATACAGCTTCTAGTATTTAGATGTGCTAAAGTTCATTTAATCAATCAATAAGTCAGAACAAAGTATTAGTAAATCAAGCATCTATGCGTTTTATCCGCTAATCTTAACGAACAGGTGCCTAGAGTAAGAATGCTCATAAAACATGACAGACGACGACTTTAAAAAATCGACGGCAAATTTAAAAAAAGCCGTCCCGCTAATGATGAAAAATCACGTAGCTGCTACCCCAGCAAACTATGCACTTTGGTACACCTATGTAGACAACGCGATCCCTCAGCTAAACAGAGAACTAGACAGCGTTTTAGAAAACTATGGCATCTGCCCACCCGCGGCAGGCGAACAACTCTATAACAACTATGTTGCCACTCGTTCTGAAACCGACATGAGGAATCTTCGGGCTAATATTGAGATTCTGGTGAACGAAGTAGCCAGTTCAATGACTGACACCCTCTCTGACACCTCTGAATTTTCACAACTGATTGATAAGAGCTTCGACAGCCTTGAAAGAGTGGAAGATGAATCGGTTTCTCTCGAAGAAGTGATGACCGTGATAAGACAACTGGTGGCAGAATCAAGAGAGATTCGTAATTCGACTCGATTCCTCAACAGCCAGCTTGCAAACGCGGCGAAAGAGATCAATCAGCTTAAAAGTCAATTAGCCGAAGTGCAGCAAGACGCACTTTTTGATGCACTAACCAGCCTTTACAACCGTCGCGCATTCGATAGTGACATTAAAACACTGTGTCGAGCAGAGCAGAAAATGTGTTTAATCCTTGCCGACATCGATCACTTCAAGAACTTCAACGACTCGTACGGACACCTATTCGGAGATACGGTTATTAAAGGAATTGCTCGTAGGATGCAATTAAGCTGCCGAGAAGGGATTCATGCGTACCGCTTCGGTGGTGAAGAGTTTGCGCTGATTATTCCAAATAAGTCTCTTCGCATCGCTAGACAATTTGCTGAAAGCCTGAGACGAACCATTGAAAAGCTTACCGTTAAAGACAGACGTACCGCTAAGTCGGTCGGCAATATCACTATTTCATTAGGTGTTGCCGAGCTAGAGCCAGGAGAGTCGCCAGATTCACTGATTGAGAGAGCCGACAAACTGCTTTATGAGGCCAAACAGCTAGGCCGTAACCGTGTTATGCCGATTTAGGGCTTAGCATACAAGCAAACATTGCAGCCCCAGCCAATCGCGCTGGGGCTTTTTTGTGCTTAACCGTCTGAGGTGATGGCTTTGATCAGTTCTTGCTCAACTTCATCTGCTCGTTGGTTGTCAATCTGACAGGTGCCAGCAGCTTTGTGTCCACCACCACCATATTTGAGCATCAGTTCCCCCACATTGGTCTTAGAGCTGCGATCAAATATCGATTTTCCGGTTGCAAATACTGTGTTCTGCTTTTGGAAGCCCCACATTTTGTGGATTGAGATATTACATTGTGGGTAGAGCGCGTAAATAATGAAGCGATTACCAGCATAGATGACCTCTTCTTCGGTCAAATCCAGTACCACTAGATTATTGTAAACCTTTGCACAACGCTGGATCTGCTGTTTAAACAAGTTTTCATGTTCACGATAGAGGTCGATTCTCTCTCTCACATCAGGCAATCGTAATATTTCATCAATGGTATGGTTTTTACAATACTCAATCAGATCCATCATTAAGCTGTAGTTAGAAATTCGAAAATCTCGAAAACGCCCTAGCCCTGTGCGGGCGTCCATCAAGAAGTTGAGTAGGTTCCAGCCTGTAGAGTCGAGCACTTCATCGCGACTAAACTGAGCGGAGTCCCCTTTGTCCACAGCAGCCATCATATCAAGCCAGCGACTGGGGAAAGTTTGCTCACCACCATAATGCTCCCAAACAACACGCGCGGCTGAGGGAGCGTTTGGGTCGATAATGTGGTTCTTTCTTTCACCCTGATTGCGTATCACTTCTGACAAGTGATGGTCAAAGACAAGGTGGGCTTGTTCAACGTATGGCAGATTGGTCACGATATCGTTCCCCGTAATTTCCACAACGCCGTCTTGCATATCTTTAGGGTGAACAAATTTAATATCATCAATCAGTTCTAGCTGCCTAAGTAGTACGGCACAAACCAATCCATCAAAATCACTACGAGTTACAAGTCGATGTTTTCTATCCGACATCTGACACTTCCTATGCTTCGAATTATTTTAGGGACACAACATACTTAGCAATAATCTTTGTGCTTATTTATAAGTATGTTGAATTGTTACTTTTAATTTTAGACATCGACTACTTTTTAACAAACTCAAGACAGAAATTTTAGTTCAATCCTCTATACTCGATATGCTACCAATTGATTCAATTGAGGAAACTCTATGAGAAATACCTATTTAGCTCTGGCAGTGTCCAGTGCTGTATTACTCGCAGGCTGCGCGAGCGAGCCAGATGAATACGAAGTGAAAGAGTACACATCTCTTGCTAACCCAGCTGCGGTTTATTGTGTCCAGCAAGGTGGAGCGCTTGAAACGGTGACTGAAGATGCTAAACGAGTCACCTACTGCGTATTCCAAGACGATCAACGCGTTGAACAGTGGGAGTACTACCGAAACAATCATAAGCAACAGAGCGACAATAGCTAATTGCTTGATCTGAATCGGGTTGGCATGAGAAACCGATTCGTTTGGCTAGATGAAAGAGAGAGCACTGTCTCTCTCTTTTTGATCTTAAGTGTACACTGTTCAGTTATGACATTTCTCTGACAAAGGAACCAAGGCGAAAAATAAAATGTGACGAAAATCACTAAAAAACTTCTACACTAAGGCGATAGATGCCATGAAATGCCAAACCTCAACCGATCACCCAGCCGATCACCGCGCCGTAGTCACTGTTAGCTCAAAAGCGACCTTCCAACGAGTTGCCCTTAATGTCTTGGTTCTAGCCGCACTCAGTATCTTTGTGAATCTCTGCTTGCGCGTCGATTTTACTCTACTTCATCATGGTTTAAGTGAAAGCTCTATGACAGAGTTGGCTCAATCACTCATGCTTGCGGTCACAAGCTTGGCGTTCTTTCTATTAGCCCAACGCAATCGCTCTATTCGTCACGCATCGATACTGTTCAGCGGCTTCTTTACTGTGCTGTTTATACGTGAATCCGATGTGTGGTTTGATTTTATATTTCATGGTGCGTGGGTTATCCCAGCCCTTTTGGTCACATTTTCTGCGTGCTTTTATGCTTACCGTGGGGGAAGTGATTCAATTCAACAGCTTGCCAAGATCTTAAACAGTCGATAAATGCCGATGTTGATTACCGCTGTGGTGTTGCTGCTGGTATTTTCTCGTTTGTACGGGATGGGCTCGTTCTGGCACTCCGTGATGGAAGAGCACTATCTGCGAGAGGTAAAAAACCTATCAGAAGAAGCGATCGAGCTGCTTTGCTACAGCCTGATTTCACTGAGTGCAGTTAAGACTTATTACCTTCTCACAAAATCTGACGCTCAGGATCGTACTGGCGATTAAGCTTCGTCAGCGTCACATCAAGCCGCTTGAGCTGTTGTAACGTTTCTTCGCGATTCAATTGCGGGGTGGTCATTTCGACTGCCCTTTTTATCGCATCAAGATCAGCAAGCGTCTCTTCATCCCCTATACATTTTTCAAGCTCAATAAGTGCATTGCGAGCAATTTGATACGGTTGCTCCCTCACATCAGCCAATGGCCGTTTAAAGACATTTGACACGTATCCTTGCAGATAAACTCGATATGTAGTCAGTTCATCGAGTAGCAAAAACACTCGACTAAACTCATTGTCGTGCGGATAAGGTACTGAATAGTGAGCACTGACCGCCCTATCTATCTTGATGGGTAGTCCCGTCTCAGCACATCGCTTTTCCAATACACGCAATAAGCCCTGCTCATCCATCAACGCCTGTATTTCAAATATCCGTTTAAGGTGGTAGTCGTTCGAGACGAGTTGGACATTGATCCCCTCTCCCTTCGCACAGAGACCACTCTCAATCAATTTGTTGGCAGCATTACTAATATTCTCAATAGTGTTGGTGGATTGGTCTTCAAGCAGCAAATATGGTGGATTGAGATTGGCACCAGCAACGCAGCGTTTGAAGTAATCATACATAGCTTGCGCCTCAGTCACAGTCTGTCCTTCAGTGACTCCACCACAAAATAGCACCACCGTTTGACGCAAGTCCTTTGCCGCTAGAAGCGCTATCAAGGCTTCCACTCTTGAGCGACCTTCAGCCGTAATCGTGTTATCGACCAGTCGTTTTCCGAGAACTAGCACAACATTGATAATGTCCATTATTTACTCATGTCTCAATTATTCCTACTAACGATACGAGAAACTGTACAAGTATTGACCTTATCGCTAAGTTAGCTTGGATTATTATGTTGATGATCACACTGGCAAACGTGCAATTGCTCGGCACATGCCATACTTGTTATTAAAAGAGTCCGAAGTAGCGGCCATTCAAACAGGAAGTTAAGTTTATGCTGTCAATATTTGATATTTTTAAAGTTGGGGTCGGGCCTTCCAGTTCCCATACTAACGGTCCGATGCTCGCGGGTTATCATTTTACCCGCCTTCTCGCCTCCTCGATAGCGAGTGTCAGTCGCATTCAAGTGGATCTTTATGGTTCACTCTCCTTAACGGGTAAAGGTCACCACACTGATCGCGCGGTCATCCTTGGCTTACTTGGCAACAGACCGGACACCATAAAAATCTCCAGCGCGAAACAAGCATTAAGCTCAACAATCGAAGAGGGAAAACTTTGCCTTGCCGGAGCGCATACGATCAACTTCAGCTACGATAGCGATATTCTTTTTCACAAAGATAACCTACCTCTGCATGAAAATGGAATGACTATCACCGGCTATGATTCATTAGGCACCCAAATCGCGTTCGAGACTTATTATTCTGTGGGTGGTGGCTTTATCGCAACAGAAAAAGAGCTCAAAGAAGGCGGTGGTCAAAACGAAGTTGACGTTCCTTTCCCGTTTACCAGCGCAGATCAAATGCTAGAAATGGCAGAAGCAAATGGTTTAAGCCTTGGCGGCATGATCTTGCAAAATGAACTCCAGTTTTTCAGTGAAGAGGAAATCGTTCGTAAAGCAGACCAGATTTGGAAAGTGATGACGCTTTGTATGCAACGAGGTTTTGAGACTGAAGGCATTCTAGAGGGCGGCCTCAACGTAACCCGACGCGCACCTAACCTTCTGAAGAAGCTTGAGGCAAATGCGGCAATAGAAAATGATCCGATGGAAATTATGGACTGGATCAACCTGTTTGCTTTTGCCGTCAGTGAGGAGAATGCCGCTGGCGGCCAGGTCGTAACGTCTCCAACTAACGGTGCAGCGGGCGTTATTCCTGCGGTTCTCATGTATTACCACCGTTTTATTAAAGAATTAGATACCAAACAACTCAAAGACTTTCTGGCCGTTGCTGGGGCGATTGGTATTCTTTACAAAACCAATGCGTCCATTTCTGGGGCAGAAGTAGGCTGTCAGGGCGAAGTCGGTGTGTCGTCATCTATGGCTGCTGCGGGCCTCACAGCGTTGCGCGGAGGCAGCAATGAACAAATCTGTATCGCGGCAGAAATTGCGATGGAACACTCGCTGGGCATGACCTGCGATCCTATTGGCGGACTGGTTCAAGTGCCTTGTATCGAGCGAAATGCGATGGGGGCAATGAAAGCGATTAACGCCTCACGTATGGCGCTAAAACGCACCAGTAAGTGTCTTATCTCTCTAGACAAGGTGATTGCGACTATGTACCAGACAGGTAAAGACATGAATAAAAAATACCGCGAAACATCATTGGGCGGATTGGCCGTGATCCATATGGCTCCGCCATGTGAATAACACTCCTAATAAAAAACCCCTGAGATTCGTCTCAGGGGGTTGAGTGTTTTGCTCATTTTAGCGCGATTAGATCTTATCGCTGACAGCGAACACTGCGCTCAGCATATCGTGTCCGAATTTAACACTACGTTCCGGAGACCAGCCGTAAAGTGGATCGGGATAGTCGTTATTGTCTTTAAACGGCATCTCTACTGTGTATGACAAACATCTGAACTGTTCACCCACCCAGTTAGAACCAACCGTCAGGTTTGCCTTGCCTGCTTCGTCTTTATCGTAACCAAACTCATCCTGAAACTCTGGCGTAACCGTTTTTAGGACATCTTTGAACGCTTGCTCTAACTTAGCATGGCGCTCATCATACGATGGTATTCCCTCAGAGCCTGCTACAAAGTTATACGGTATCGCTTCATCACCATGAATGTCCAAGAACATATCAACCCCCGTTGCAAGCATACGCTCTCGCACTAGGTAGACTTCAGGGCTACGTTCCATTGAAGGCGTTTGCCATTCACGGTTTAGGTTGACCCCAATTGCATTGCAACGTAGGTGGCCTCGAAGACCGCCATCTGGATTCATGTTAGGCACAACGTATAGGACGGCTTTCTCGAGCAAGGCACGCGCCGTTGTGTCATCGTCATCCAGTAGTCGCTGTATGAACCCCTCCATAAACCATTCAGCCATGGTTTCACCTGGATGTTGGCGTGCAATCAACCAGATTTTCTTTTTGCCCTCTTCTGGCTCACCAAAAGTGAGTAGGCTCATATCATTGCCATCAAGTGTATGACCCAAGGTTTCAAGCTGACAATGGTGCGCACTTTGCGCCATATGCAGGAGATCAAGGTGACGGTCGTAGGTATAAGGCGCGAAGTAAGCGAAATAGATAGAGCGACGCTCAGGAATCACAGTAAATGTCAGTGTGTCGCCATCAAAGTCTGCCGGAATTCGAAACCACTCTTCACGGTCATAAGAAGCAACCACGTCATAACCGTTCCAACCTTCTGGATACGCTGAGTTTTTCAGATCCAGTATTTTGAACGTGTGAGGCTGTTCAGCTTCAGACTCTAGACGAAAATGGAACCACTGATAAAACTCAGACTGATTGTCATTAGGGATTCTAAGCTGAATATCATCCATATTGGTGGTATTAACGACTTCTATACTACCGCTATCGAAGTTACTGAAAATTTTCATAACGTTACGTTCCTTTTACAAATTCAAGCTTGCAGCGCAGACTAACACAAAGATTTCTAACTAAGAATAGATTTGAACTTGAATGAGTAACTAGCGCTGCTCAACAAATATCCAAGGCAAACGATTTAGATCAATAACATTACATTAATTTATGCGAATCTGATAAAACTTAGTGCATCAAGCATTATTTCTGCGATAATTGTTTCAATTTATAACATACCACAGATTCATTAATATTAAGTTGTTAATTCTGTGTTAAAGGATCTAAAAGAGACTATTATGTGGAATAAACTCAATAAATCAATGATGTTCTGCCAAGCCATGTTTGGATTATCATTCTATGGTGTAATGGTGATTCTAACCCGCTTCTTCTTAGAAGATTTAGGCTATAGCGAAGCGGATACTATGATGGTCGTGGGCGCATTTTCTTCTATCGGACCGCTGTTTGCGATCGCGGGCGGTTTTATAGCAGATAAGTTCCTTGGTGCCTACCGCTCTCTAACTATCGCATACGGCACTTTTGCTACAGGTTACACGCTACTTGTATTGGGTGCTTCAGCAACCAATATCCCGATGAGCTTGGTGGGTATTGCTCTAGCAAGCTATGCGCGCGGTTTGATGTCTCCTTCTTACCCTAGCCTTTACAAACGCACTTTTGCTTCAGAAGAAGATTTTGAAAACGGCTACCCTGTCAACTATTCGGTAAACAACGTCGGAGCACTATTAGGTCAGTACCTATTCCCGATGTTTGTACTTGTTATTGGTTTCCACGGCAGCTTCTCACTCTCAGCTGTTATGGCGGCTTTCGCGTTTGCGGTACTGGTCCTTTTCAACAAACAACTGGTTAGCGTAGGTGCAGACATCGACCAGAAACCAGTTAGCGCAAAAAACTGGATCGCTTTCCTTACCCTATCTGCGGCGATGGTAGGCTTAGTATTCTTCATGTTCTCTAACATGGATATTGGTCAAAATATCGTTTATGCGATTGGCGCTGCCGCGATTCTTTACTTCATCTCACTGATGTTTAAATCAGGTAAATCTGACGCACTGAAAATGGGTACTATCCTAATCATGACAGTGCTAACGACCTGTTTCTTTGTTTACTACGGTCAGATGATGACATCTATGACAATGGTCACCATCAACACAATGCGTGGTGATCTGTTCAACTTGATCCCAATCGCACCAGAAGCCTCAATGGCGATGAACCCACTATGGTGTATTGTTGCAGGTCCAGTGATTTCAATGACTTTCTCTTCTTTGGAAAAGAAAGGCATCAATTTCTCAACAGCCACTAAGATTGGTTTTGCTTTCATCTTTACTGCGATCGCGTTTGGTATCCTGACGATGGCGGTCATGAATGTCGGCGAAGATGTCATTATTCGTCCTGAAGTGTTCCTTGCCATCCACTTCTTCCAAGCATTCGCTGAAGTGATCGTTGGTAGCTTGGTGGTGGCGTTTATTCTGTCGGTTGCACCTAAGCACATCGAAGGCTTCTCAGTCTCGCTATTTTCCGTCGCTATGGCCCTAAGCGGGATCGTTGGTGCGGTATTCTCCACATCTATCGCATTAGAGAAAGGCCAGCAAATCACCCAAGAGATCGTACAAACGGTTTACGGTGAGTACTTCCAGCTACTGACAATTCTTGCAGTCGTAATGGTCGCAATTGCGCTGCTCTCTTCAATGATCATCCGCAAAATGCTTGCAGCAGCACGAGCAGATGAGCAACCGCAAATGGTTGAAGCGGAAAGCTAATTTACTGCCAGTAAGAAATAGAAAAACCCAAGCCATTGCTTGGGTTTTTGTTGTTTGTTGTCCTGGTCAAATCCAGCCGGACACTTTCTCTATTGAATCATGTCAGAGCATGAATCAAACCTGTGATCATCAGGGTGATTCCTACAGAACGAGTTAGACACCACTTCTCTCCCAAGAAATAGATCCCCATAAACAATCCAAATACAATACTGATTTGCCTTAGTGCCACAACTAAGCTGACGTTGTCGGTCATGGTCATCGCAAATAGCACCAAGCCGTAGGTTGATGCCATCATTACTCCTGCCATACTGGCTGTTTTGCGGATCTGCCACGCTGTCTTAATCTCATCTGGCTTACCCGTGACTAAGCACCACACAAGGGCAGGAATACCTATCGCCCAAAACTGCACGCCTAAGTAGAAGATCGCACTGGAGTGATCACTCAAGATCTCTGCTGCTTGTTCAGTGAGTAAACTGAGTGCTTCTTTGTCGACCACCGAGTAACCCGTTGTGCCTATTGCGGCAATCAATGCCCAGAACACACCGACGTTAAAGTAAGATCCCGATGTCATTTGACGAAAATTCGTCAGTGGAACCAGCATACAACCAAGGGTTATCAGTAAGAATCCAAGCCACTGCTGACTGGATAATTGATGCCCTAAAGCCACACTGATTGCGCCGACCATCATCACAGGCAGTGCCCGAGCAATCGGATAAACCACACCCACATCAGCGTGCTTATAAGCGACAATCAAACCGACCAGATAGACCATTTGTGAAATGCCGCTAATGAACAGCAATCCCCAAAATTCACTTGGCAATGATGTCCAGCCAATGGTTGCCAAATACCAAATCAAATAAGGGGTAAGAATGGCACAGGCAGAAAAGCTAGCCGCCATAGTAAACGCGAGCCCAGACCCTGAGTTGCTTTTACCAAGGATGTTCCAGCCTGCATGGAGAACAGCAGAAAAAACGACGAGACTAATCGCCAACAAATCCATTTCAATGTTCCTATTTGAATAAAATAAAGGCTCCGAGATGGAGCCTTAGATAATGAGAAAATCCACTTAACGATTGAGTTCTGCCAGAGATTCAATACTGATGGCATCGTGTCGCCAATACTCGATATCGCAATCAATCAACTCGCCGTGTTGGTTGTAGTTGATACGCTCTACCACCATCGCTGGCGTGCCTGCTGTTGCGCGCAGTGCCTGAGCCATTTCACCCAACAAGGTGCTGGTTGAAATGCGGTAGCGAATCTTTTGATACGTCACGCCATAATGATCGCGATAAATGTCGGTCAGTGAATTTGATAAATCGTAGTCCAGCAGGTTCGGAAACAGCTCTGGGCGAATGTAGTTTGTTACAAATACCACAGGTCTATCTTCAAGGTATCGCACGCGGTCGACTCGATATACGTCCGAGAAAGGCTGCAAGTCCAGCAAGCGCGCGGCTTGTTTGTTTGCTAACGTTCCTTTTGCTGCGATCAACTCCGTTTTTGGCACACGATTTTGCGCTTTCGCCATGTTCGGGAAGTTTAGCGTTTGGGTTGGGTCGTAACGCAAAGGCTCAGGTGAGATAAACCAACCTCGGCGATCTTCGCGATAGATTCGACCTTCCGCTTCTAGCAGTGATAACGCTTCACGCAGAGTGACGCGTGTAGTATCGAACGACTCCGCCAACTTACGCTCTGCTGGCAGTTTTTGACGCGGCGACAGCATGCCCGCTTCAATCTGTTCAACAATCGAATCTTTAATTTTTAAGTATTGCACGAAGTGTCCTTATCTTTTGCGCCAAGCTTGTGTGCGATTCTCTAACAATTTACCCAACGTCATCTGAACAATCTTCGCAATTGCGGCAGCAATCATGATCATCACAGCCATTGCCGCTGCTGCGCCAGTTTGACCTGCATCATCCATATTCAGAATCGAGACCGAAGCTGGAATCGTATCGGTTGAGTAAAGGAATACTACCGCAGAAGTGGTGGTCAATGCATTAACAAACAAGTAAGTCGCAATGTCCAAAATCGCAGGTAAACACACCGGTAATGTCACTTTAAAGAACAACTTGTATTGAGGAAGCTTCACCGATGCTGCTGTGGCTTCAATCTCCGATGGCAGCTGCTTCAACGCTGTCAGTGCAGTCATGTGACCTACTGTGTAGTAATGCACTACCGTGTTAATCACCAAGAATGCCATGGTGCCATAAAGCACGTTGAGAGGATTGTTCGCATCGTTAAAGTAAAAGATGTAACCCAAGCCAAGTACCATACCCGGAACCGCCATTGGTACCACGCTGAGCATTTGCATCACTTGACGAATTGGACCAAACGCACGCCCTTTCTCAATGCAGTAAGCACCGACAAAGATGATGGCAGTACCAATAACTGCCGTCCAACCTGCCAGCGTTAGCGAGTTGAAGAATGGGCTCCAACCGTAAGTGCTCATTTCAGCAAAGTTGTAGTTGTTTAGCGTCAGCGCTTTGTTCCAAGGCCAGAACGTAACTAACGAGCCATATACCGCCATGCCAAGCACTGCAAGCACTGCGATAGAAATGATGCTGCAGTAAACCAAACAAATCCAGTCGCGTGCTTTGTTGGGTTCTGGTTGATAAGGCACTGAACGTGTGTCGAATAAGCTCTTTTGCTTTTTCTGTACCCAACGGTCTGCACCAAATGCCATTACCGCAGGAAATAGCAGCATAATGCTGGTCACCGCACCCATGGCAAAGTTTTGCTGTCCCACGACTTGCTTGAAGATGTCGGTCGCCAGAACGTTATAGCTGCCACCAATCACTTTCGGTACACCAAAATCCGTGATAACCAGTGTAAAGACGACGATAAGTGTACTGATCAAACCGTATTTCGCCGCAGGTAACGTGACCATAAAGAAGGTCTTAATTGGTGAGGTTTTAAGCGCGCAAGCTGCCTCATACAAGCGAGCATCTGAGGTGCGCAGCGAAGTGGTCAAAATCATCAATGCATGAGGGAAGGTCCAGAAGATCAAACCCATCGAGATACCAATCACGCCGTAAACCGAATTTCCTAACAGCATCTCTTTGGCAATACCTTGATTACCGAAAAGGAAGATCATACTGATAGCCGGCAACAACGAAGGCGCGAGAATGGGTGCTGTGCCGAGGATTTGAAACAAACCTTTAAACCGCATACATGAACGAGTCAGCGCGTAAGCATAACCAAACGCAAGCACACCCACTACCGAGGTCACAATCACGCCCAAAGTAAAGGTATTTCCCACCGACACCCACAAGCTTGAAGAGGAAAAGTACGTCGCAAAGTTTGCCAATCCGACAAATTCGCCATTGGCATTTTGCACACTCTTGATCAACATTGCCCAAAGCGGCATCAAGATGAACAGCACCATCATGGTCGACAAACCAGCGAGCAAACCAAACAACACAAGGTTGTCGCGGCTAACACGTCCGAGTAGGGATTTTGCTTTGTCTTGTGTGGTCAGGCTAGTCATCATCATTGTCTTCGCATCCATGTTTACACCTACGCTGCTAGCGCTTTATCAACCGAGGGCACGGCGTAACCATGCAACCCTTCTTCAGCAAACTGGATGTAACGCACATCACCCGCCTTGATATTGAGTTGTTGAACCGTTTCAACAGGCACATCCACTACGATGGTTTGGGTTGAGCTGTCGTTTTGCAATACGCAATCAATGCGGAAAAACGCCCCCAGAAACTCGGTTACCGTAACTCGCACTGGCAGAGAGTTGGTGTCGTTTTCAACGAACTTGATGCTTTCAGGACGCACCGCAAGGTCGAAGCGGTCACCACGTTGAATCTTACGATTGGTCAAACTTGGCGCTGGCATCAAGGTTTCTGCAATGCGTATTTTGGAGTCCGTTGCGACTGAGGTTTCAATAAAGTTCATGCTGCCGACAAACTCAGCGACAAAGCGCGTTGCTGGCTGTTGGTAGATTTCTTGAGGCGTGCCAACTTGCTCAATCACGCCATGGTTCATTACCACGATACGATCCGCCATCGACAACGCTTCGTCCTGATCATGCGTAACCATGATGGTGGTGATGCCAAGCTTGCGTTGCAGCTTACAAATCTCGTCACGTAAGTGCACACGTACTTTAGCATCCAGCGCCGATAATGGTTCATCAAGTAGCAGTAGACCCGGAGACAGCGCCAATGCACGAGCCAAAGCGACACGTTGTTGTTGACCACCAGAAAGTTGGTTAGGGAACTTCTCGCCAGAAGTTGGAAGACCAATCGTTTCTAGCCAATAATCTACCTTCTCTAGCGCTTCTTTGGTCGACATGCCTTGGTTCTTTAAACCCACAGCAATGTTCTCTTGTACAGTTAGGTTAGGAAACAGCGCGTAAGATTGAAATACGATGCCAAAATCGCGCTTCTCTGGAGGGAGGAATGTGGTCTCTTGACCGTTTTGAAAAATCGCACCAGACGTTGGCAAGTCTAAACCTGCAATAGCACGTAGTAGAGTGGTTTTACCGCAGCCAGAAGGGCCAAGAAAGCAAACAAACTCGCCCTTTTCAATCGCTAGCGAGATTTTCTTTAATGCAGTGAACTGCCCGAATTGCTTTACTATATTTTCAATATTTAGGTAATGTTGAGTAGTTGACATAACACACGCTCCAAATGGTATATACCAACATTAATTTTGGAGTGTTACGTTCCAATGACAAATTTATAGCCATAAGATGACAAATAGATGAAGGAAATTGAGGTTTGTTTAAGTGGTAATGAGATATTCCCAACTCACTCCTTCCGCACTCTTGAGAATGACGAGGCTTCAACGATGAGATTCTTTCGAAAACAAAAAATCCACCTCAACAGAGGTGGATTTTAGCATTAAGTGAGAAGCAAATAAGATTAAGACTTTGGCTCTGATTTCGCGTCAAACTTCTCAGACCATGCCGCTAGGATTTCCGCACGCTTGCTACCCATTTGCGCGAAGTCCATCTTCGCCATGTTCTCTTGAACGTTAGGGAAGTTAGCTACGGTCGCTTTCACATCTTTGTGACCAACCACTGGGTACATTTCTACGTAAAGCTCGTTTGCCGCTTTAGAAATTGACCAGTCCACAACTCGCTTCGCTGCATCAGACTCTTTTACTAGACCAACCGCTTCTGATTCCCAGCCGATACCTTTTGGTGTGATAACCGCTAGTGGTGCGCCTTGTGTTTTTAGCTTCGCGCCACGGCTCGCCATCGAAATGCCGATAGCCACTTCACCCATGCCCGCTTGAACACATGGCTTAGAGCCCGAGTGGGTGTAGTGTGCAATGTTCTTGTCTAGGTCACGCATGTAATTCCATGCCTGATCTTCACCCATGTTTTGTAGCCAAGCAGAAACCTGCATGTAACCAGTACCAGAAGAGGCAGGGTTAGGCATTGCAATGTGACCTTTGTAAACTGGCTTCGTTAGGTCTTCCCAAGATGTTGGTTTAGGCAGGTTAAGTTGTTTCGCTACCGCTTCGTTGAAACAAACTGCATTAAAGAACGCATCGTTACCGAACCAAGCTTGGTTTGATTGAGGGTCGTTTAGATTCGCGTGCAGCTCTTCCAAACCTTTTGGCGTGTAAGGCTTAAGAAGGCCTTCATCTTTAAGCAGCGCCATTGACGAGCCAGCAAGACCCCAAACCACCTCCGCTTGAGGGTTGTTCTTTTCTGCCAGCAATTTCGCCGTCATGATACCAGTTGAATCGCGAACCCACTTAATCTTGATATCTGGGTTATCTTTCTCAAACGCAGACTTGTATTTAGCAAGAATGTCAGTTTCGAAAGCGGTGTAAACCGTGACTTCCTGTGCTGCTATTGCGTTCGTTGCTAGCAGAGAGACAAGTGCAGCCAGCGATCCTTTCATCAAACGGTTTTTCATCATTTTCTCCAGTTAATTTGGCTAAGTTTTCATTTGGTCTGTACCAGTTGTACGATATAAACCCTACTGACACTTTGTGACGAAATCATGACCATTAAATGGCAGTTTTACGAAAATTTGCGCTGAATAATCGTTCAATAGATCCGCTATTTTTCAGATGTTAAAGTTTTATGAAATTGAAGATTTACCTATTTACTGCCCTTTTCTTCCTCGTTAGAGTGAATTGGAAACTTGGTGTAGACCAAAAAACCATTCTAATGGAAATCGAGATGAAAAACGAATATCTACTACTGACTCCAGGCCCTCTATCTACTTCTGAAACGGTACGTGAAGCCATGCTAAAAGACTGGTGTACTTGGGATGATGAATACAACAAAGATATTGTAGAAGTGATCCGCACCAAGCTTGTTAAACTGGCGACTCAACAAGACGGCTACACCAGCGTATTAATGCAAGGTAGCGGCACAGCATCAGTAGAAGCCACGATTGGTAGCGCCATTGGTAAAGATGGAAAACTGTTGGTTGTCGACAACGGTGCGTACGGTGCACGTATCGCTCAGATCGCCAATTACCTGAATATTCCGTGCCATGTAGTTTCCCCAGGCGAAACATCACAGCCACACTTGAACGAGGTGGAAACTGCATTGGCATCGGATCCTGCTATCACACACGTGGCGATTGTTCACTGCGAGACAACCACGGGCATGCTTAACCCAATTGAAGAGTTCGCTTCTGCGGCAAAAGCGCACGGTAAAGTGGTGATTCTCGATGCCATGTCCAGTTTTGGTGGCATTCCTATCGATATTGCCGAACTAGGCATCGATTTTATGATCAGCTCTGCAAACAAGTGTATCCAAGGTGTACCGGGCTTTGGCTTTGTAATTGCGAAACAAACTGAGCTAGAAAAATGCAAAGGTCAAGCACGTTCATTAAGCCTCGATCTTTACGATCAATGGCACTGCATGGAAGTAAACCATGGCAAATGGCGTTTCACGTCTCCGACACACACGGTTCGCGCTTTCTACCAAGCATTGTTAGAGCTAGAACAAGAAGGCGGCATCGAGGCCCGTCACAACCGTTACCAGACTAACCAGAAAACACTGGTTGCAGGTATGCGTTCTCTTGGTTTCAAACCACTACTGCATGATGATCTTCACTCGCCAATCATCACTTCTTTCTACTCTCCGACGCACAGTGATTACCAGTTCAAAGAGTTCTACACCCGTTTGAAAGAGCAAGGTTTTGTGATTTATCCGGGTAAGGTATCGAACGCAGATTGCTTCCGCATCGGCAACATTGGCGAAGTTTACCCAGCAGATATCGAGCGCTTAATCGGTGCGATTGAAAAAGCAATGTATTGGCAAGTTGCCTAAAGCAGCCTTCTGATTGAGAGAGCGTTATGACTGAAAATGTAAAACCGACCCATTTCCGCAGCGAAGGTGATGTCAACACGACACCGGCACGCCAAGCTTGGAATGCATCGATGGACGACAAACGCACGCAAGCATTATTGAAGCGTGATTCGGAAGTCTTTCTTCATCAAGCCATGTCAACGCCTTGCTTAGATACCTTGGAAGCAGCACAAGGCATCTACATCCAAGATGCTACCGGCAAAAAGTACATGGACTTCCATGGTAATAACGTCCATCAGCTGGGCTACGGTCACCCGCATGTGATTAAACGTGTGCAAGAGCAAATTGCCAAACTGGCGTTTTCACCACGTCGCTTTACCAACGAAACCGCAATTGAATGTGCCGAAAAGCTAACGCAAATCTGTGGCGGCGAGTTGAATCGCGTATTGTTTGCTCCGGGTGGTACATCAGCGGTAGGTATGGCACTTAAACTAGCACGCCACATCACAGGGAACTACAAGGTAGTGTCCTTGTGGGACTCCTTCCACGGCGCATCATTGGATGCCATCTCAGTGGGAGGAGAAGCTTGCTTCCTCCAAGGCATGGGACCTTTGATGGCAGGTGTTGAGCGCATTCCACCAGCGGTCTCTTATCGAGGTGCTTTTCCAGTCGCTGACGGTAGTGATGTGCATTACGCCGATTATCTTGAATACGTAATTGAGAAAGAAGGCGGCGTGGGTGCATTTATCGCAGAAGCGGTTCGCAACACGGATGTTCAAGTGCCCAGTAAAGCCTATTGGAAACGCATCCGCGAAATCTGTGACAAACATAATGTCATGCTGATCATCGACGACATCCCTAACGGCATGGGTCGTAGCGGTGAATGGTTTACCTACCAAGCCTACGATATCGAGCCTGATATGCTCTGCATTGGTAAAGGCTTGGGCGGAGGCATAATGCCTATCGCAGCCATGGTAACCAAAGATAAATATAACACTGCCGAGCAAATCTCGATGGGACACTACACTCATGAGAAAAGCCCTATCGGTTGTGCTGCGGCGCTGGCAACCATGGAAGCCATTGAGCAATACGGCTTGTTAGATAAAACCAAAGCCGACAGCCAGTTCATGCGGGAAAAGCTACTAGAGATGAAAGCCAAGTACCCAGTGATTGGTGATGTACGTGGCATCGGCATGTTGTGGGGCATTGAACTGGTCACCGACCACGAAAGCAAAGCGCGCGCGTATGACGAAGCGGAAGCTGTGCTGTACCAATGCCTCAACAATGGCGTCAGCTTTAAGGTATCGCAAGGCAATGTGATTCAACTCAGCCCCCCGCTGATCATAACGCGCGAGCAACTGACAGAAGCGTTGGCAATCTTCGAAGAAGCCATCGCCAAAGTGTGTAAAGACTTTAACTACTTCTAATTTCAACAAACACCAATTTATCCAGAGCGTAGTTCCAACGTGTAGGTAAGCGCTCTGGCAAACAAGACAAAGGATTAAACATGAACAAGTCACCAATTCAAGCTGTGATCTTTGACTGGGCAGGCACTATCGTCGACTTCGGCTCTTTTGCGCCAACCAGCATCTTTGTGGAAGCATTCAAGCAAGGCTTTGATTTCGATATTGACCTTGAAGAAGCGCGTGAGCCGATGGGACTTGGCAAATGGGATCACATCCAAGCTGTGGGTCGCATCCCTGCGGTTGATAAGCGTTGGAATGAGAAGTTTGGTCGCTCAATGACCAGCGAAGACATCGACGCGATCTATGCCGCATTTATGCCTCTGCAAAAAGCGAAAGTCGCTGACCACGCCGAGCCCATTCTCAATGCAATTGAAGTCGTGAACGGTCTGAAAAACAAAGGCATCAAGATAGGTTCTTGTTCTGGTTACCCTCGCGAAGTGATGGATGTACTGATTCCAGTAGCAGCGGATTGCGGCTACAAACCTGATTACGTGGTAGCCACGGATGATTTGCCTCAAGGAGGCCGCCCTGCACCATTTATGGCATTGAAGAACGTGATTGAACTGAACGTAACCGATGTTAACGCGTGTATCAAAGTGGATGACGCAGCACCGGGCATTGATGAAGGTCATAACGCAGGTATGTGGACCGTTGGTCTGCTGCTTTCTGGTAACGAAGCGGGTCTGACATTTGAAGAGTACCAAGCGGCCGACCAAACCACACTAGATACTGCTCGTGAAAAGGCACGTGCAAAATTGATCAAGAGCTCGCCGCACTACCTAATCGACACCATTGCTGACTTCCCTGAAGTGGTGGCAGATATCGAACGTCGCCTAGCGGCAGGTGAGCGTCCATAGGATTTATGTAAAAGCCTCTAATTCAACTAAATTATCAACTGAGTTAGAGGTACGCTTCCACGGTATGACAATAGTACGGTTTTTCCTTCCGCTGCGCGGTACTTAGCGACGCCTGACACTGCGAGAGACACAGTGATAATAAGGTTTGGCATCAATAGATATCTGTTGTTTTCTCGCAGTTGTCATTTAATGTCCTGTATATGGCTCATGACCATAACATTAGCTAGGTAATTTGCGAGGTCGAGCGACCACGAGCAGAGAGCTTCCACCCTTTAACGGAACAGTAGTCTTTTAAATAGTGATGAACTCCAAACTAACAAATGTGGGAGCAGCCTAAACCAATAAAAGGCCACCTTTCAGAAACTATCGAAATGAACCCACTTGCTGCTCTTGAACTTGAATAACTAGTGCGGTTTTGGGCAAACCTGAAAAGTAGCGCGAAGCAAAAATGCCTCAGGTGTAATCACTCCTGTTTTCAGACAAAAAAGAGCCGCACTCTAAACGACACCAGCGCTAGGAAGGTTTTGGACAAAAGTGTTTTAGTGAATGTTCTAAATTAGCATCTCACGGATAATTTCAGGTATTGCAAACCTCCAATCAATTGACCAAATTAACTAAGCCACTACACTAGTGATGTTTTATTCTTGCTCCAAGTGCCTTGTAAACAACCAAGTTTATTGATATGAATAAAACTAACGCGAGTGATCCTCGGTAAGTTTGCTCAGCTCTTCAAAGAAAGCTTTCGCAACGGGAGAAAGCGAATCAAGTGGCTGTTTCATGACGGCATAAAACTGGCTAATTAGAAACCATCTCTCTGGTTGCAATGGAACTAAGGACTGGTCGTAATGACCACGATCAATCAAGTGAGAAGGGAGAAAACTTAAATGGGTGCCTGCCAGGGTGAGAAGAACGCCAGACTCCACATGCCAGCCGTCATAGAGCTTAATCGAGTCATATTGCTCAATGTTGAGTAATTCAAACATTTCGTCCTTTGCATATCCGCCCATATTGATACGACATCCATCAAGGGAGAACTCTAGATCCATGATCTTATCTGCAAGATCGCGGCGCGCATAGAGATAACTTCTCTCATCAAACAATGGGTAGCTGTGCTTAAAGGCGGTTTTTTGATGCCCCCCCAGTACTACGATCATTAAGTCAATTTGGTTTTTTGCGAGCTTTTCGTTAAGTTGAGTGAAGTCACCGACTTCAATACTCACTTCGACGCTATCACTACGCTGATAAAATGACTCGACCGCTTTGGGTAACGGGTTATTAGGGAGTGTCACCGTATTGTCTAAGCAACCAACACGAACGTGGCCCGAGAGTTCAGTTTGCACGCCTCGCAACTTATAAGCGAAGTCAGTAAGAGTGGATTTTAACTGATTTGCATATTTATAGACTTTCTCACCCTCGTGAGTAAGCTTAAACCCCTTTCTTCCGCGTTGGCATAGTGTTAAATCTAAACTATTTTCTAGCGCAATAAGTTGATTACTCAAGACGGGCTGGCTAAGACCTGTACTTGCAACCGCTTGGTTAATGCCTCCTTGCTCAACGATTTCACAAAAAAGCTCTAATCTTCGTAGGTCACGCTTATCTAACTTATTGTTTGAGTTCATCTAAATTAACACATTTGGTTTTTGTTATGTTTGCATTTAATTATATTCATTTATTGATAAGAAATACATCAGTATGATTTATTCAGGCTTATGGAATAACAATGCAAGGGATGCATCATGAATAAAGAAACATACATGGAAGAAGAGACGACAGAGCTAAGCCAAGCTGGTCAGACTCAAAAGAATATCGATGATTTCGAGTTAGAGCCAGTGCCAGAAAAAGCCAGGCGTTCTTGGTGGGTGATTAGCCTCATTTGGTTAGCGATCGGCATCGATATTTCTGGTCTTTTCTTGGGTTCTATCCTCAGCAGCGCTATGGGTTTTGAAGATGCACTCATCGCAACCTTTGTGGGCTCAGGTCTTCTCGCAGTGATTGCGATGCTGTGCGCCAATATCGGCTTTCAATCTGGAGTATCCACATCTTTGATGAGCAGCGCAGTTTTTGGTCGTAATGGCGGTAAGATTCTTGGGTTTATCAACGGTATCTCACTTGTCGGTTGGTTCGCTTTCCAAGCCGACTTCTTTGCATTCATCCTAGTTGATGCTCTAGCAAAATATGAGATTGTGGTTTCTCATCTATCTGCGCTGATTGGCGGCAGTATCTTGATGATGGCGACAGCAATCTATGGTGTCCGTGCTTTGGGTAAGTTGAGTACTTACTCTGTGCCCCTTATGGTCACTCTAATTACTCTTGGCTTATTTATGGCGGCGGATTACCAAGGTAGTGGCGCTCCATCCATTACTGATCCTCTAACGATGGGGCAAGCGATCTCGTTCGTTATGTCTATCTGGATCCTAGCAGCCGTCGCTGCGCCAGACATTGCTCGCTATGCGAAGACACGTAAAGATGCGATTTTGGGTGCGGGTATCGGTTTCTTGGTTGGCAACAGTGCGATCATCCTTATCGCTCTTATTCTGACAAAAATCACCGGCACCGATGACCTTGTTGAAGTCTTCTTTAGCCTAGGTTTGGGCATGGCTGCCATCATTGTGTTGGTGTTTGCTCAATGGACAACCAACAGTAGCAACCTTACTTCTGGCGGCCTATGTATGTCGATGGTACTACCCAAGGTGCCGCGCCCTATCCTTGTGATTCTAATGACCGTCGCAGGTATCGCCATTGCCCAATTAGGCATGGTGGACAAGTTCACTGAGTTTTTAATGCTACTAAGTGTCACTATCGCACCGGCAGCGGGGGTTTATATCGCTCAATATTATGTTCTTGATTCGAGCAAAATGAATTTTAAGAACATTCAACAAGTGCCGAGTTGGATGCTAAGAGGCTTAGCATCTTGGGTGTTCGGTACCGTATTTAGTGCTTGTACAGCCCCAGAATTCTTCGACTTATTTTCGCTGACGAGCATTTCGGCACTTGATGGCATTATTGCTTCGGCTGTGTTTTATATTGCTCTGATGAAGCTATCAAAGCGCAAAAATCTTTCTAAATGATTGGAAATTAGTAATAAGGAAAGTTGTAGTGATTATTACTGAACAGATGATTGATGACATAGCACTGGGTGCTACCGTACTTGGCACTGGAGGTGGTGGTGACCCTTACAGTGGCGCGCTGATGGCGAAGGTTGCGATTGCAAATGCAAAACAGCCTGTGCAATTAATCGCTTTGGATGAAGTACAAGATGATTGGATGACAGTTCCTTCATCCATGATTGGGGCACCTACCGTTGCGATTGAAAAGCTTAACTCCAAAGACCAAATGCTGGTGGCGTTTGAGGCCATGGAACAGGCGCTTGAAACCGAGATAGCCGCAACATTCCCAATTGAAGTGGGTGGCTTCAACTCACTGATTCCTATCTTGGTGGCGGCACAAAAGAATATCCCTCTCGTTGACTGTGATGCGATGGGGCGCGCCTTCCCTGAGGCGCAGATGGTGACGTTTTTTCTCGACGACTTGCCATCGGCACCCAATACCTTGGCTGATGAACGAGGCAATGTGGTCACGCTCTATCCAGTCAATGGTCTTTGGTCTGAAAAATTTGCTCGCCCAATTACCGAGCAAATGGGCGGTTCAGCAGCAATGTGTGATTACCCAATGAGTGGAAAAAACCTCAAGCGCAGTGCTCTGCCAGCCACTTTGACCCAAGCAATGAAGATTGGTGAAGCGATACGCCAAGCCAATGAGGGTAACCAAAGCGGCACACAAGCGGTATTGGATATAGTGGGTGGTCATATCTTGATTAGTGGCAAGATCGTTGATATTCAGCGTGAAACCGATGGTGGCTTTGCCATGGGGGGAGTGGTGATCGAAAAACTCGTTCAGTTTGAAGACACGGGGGTAGACTCGGTATTTGTCCATTTCCAGAATGAACTTCTACTCGCCCACAAAGGACGTAGCAGGGCAGACATGTCACAAGAGAACTTGCTAGCGTCAACTCCTGACCTTATCTCGATCCTTGACCATGAAACAGGCAATCCCATCACCACAGAACAATTGCGCTATGGTCAGCGCATCGACTTAATTGCTTATCCTTGTGACCCGAAGTGGCGCAGTAAAAAAGGGATTGAAGTCGCAGGGCCAAACTACTTTGGTTATACCGTGGATTATCAGCCTATCGAACAACTGAAGTCGGCGTTAAAAGGAGAGTAATAGAATGGCAAACAACACATTAGATTACTACCGTTTAGGTATTGATGTTGGCGGAACGAATACCGATGGTGTGTTGCTAGATGCTGAACTCAATGTGGTAGCTAAAATCAAAACCGCCACCACACATGATATTTCAACCGGTATCGATAATGCAATTTCAAAGCTTTTACAGGTGACGAACATTGATGGATCGCAAGTTCAACATGCCATGCTTGGGACGACGCAATGTACCAATGCTATCGTTGAGAAAAAAGGACTCGACAGCGTGGGTATGATCCGCCTTTCTTTACCTAGCGGTGATAGCGTTCCACCATTGTGTGGCTGGAGCCAATCATGGCAGACACTGCTTGGTGAGCACTTTTATCAAGCGCACGGTGGATATGAATACGATGGTCAACTCATCGCAGAGTTGCAAGAACAAGAGATCCGCGAGATATGCCATAAGATGAAAGGTCGAGTAGACTCGATTGCGATCTGTGGTGTGTTCTCGCCGGTGAATGGTGATCAAGAACTGAGCGTTGCTGAGTGGGTCGCTGAAGAACTTCCAGGTGTAAACATCTCACTGTCTCATAAGATTGGGAGCTTAGGGTTACTTGAGCGCGAGAACGCAACGATTTTGAATGCGGCACTTCAAGGCACAGCCAAGCGCTTTGTCGATGGTTTTTGCCGTGCCTTAGTGAATCACAATATTAATACGACGCCTTACTTTGGTCAGAACGATGGCACACTCATGTCACAGCAGTTTGCGTTAATGTACCCAATCTTGACGGTCGCTTGTGGCCCTACGAACTCTATTCGTGGCGCAAGTCATCTTACTAAACTCAAAGATGCGATTGTGGTCGATGTAGGTGGAACAACATCCGATATCGGTGTGCTTACTCACGGATATCCTCGCGAGTCGAGTTTAGCTGTCGAAATTGGAGAAGTGCGTACTAACTTCCGGATGCCCGATATTTTGGCTCTTGCTATCGGTGGTGGCACCAAGATTGCCCTTGAGCGAGAACGTATCGTACTAGGGCCTGATAGCGTAGGTCATACACTGACTTCAACGGCTCGCAGTTTTGGTGGCGATGAGCTTACGTTAACAGATGTTGCTTTAAAGACAGGCAACATGCAGTGGCAATCCGACCATCTTTTGACGGACAACATCGGTATCACTCTGCAGCAAGCACAGGCTATTTATCAACAAATGGTGCTTGATGTGGAAGAAGGTATCGATAAGATGAAAACTTCTGCTGCCAGTGTCCCTGTGATCATGGTCGGGGGCGGCAGTGCGCTTTTCCCCGATAACTTCGAAGGAGTGAGCCAAGTTGTTCGTCCAGAACATTTTGAAGTTGCTAATGCTATTGGGGTTGCTCTTGGGGAAATTTCTGGGCAATTAGATAAAATAGTCCCGATTGAATCCACATCACGTGAAAAGGTGCTGTCAACATTAGAAGAGCAGGCAAAACAGTTCGCGATTGCAGCGGGTGCGTGCAGAGAAAATGTTTCCATTATCGAGCGCAGTGAAATCCCACTGAGCTATCTGCAGGGCAATATGGTTCACGTGAAAATCAAAGCTGCCGGACATATTAAGATGGATTAGTCTGGACTCAATTTATCGCTTCCAAAACAACGCTGCTACCTGCTCATACAGGTAGCAGTGTATAGAAGTAATAAGCCTCATATAGAGAGTGTTCAAAGTCAAAATCTAGCGTTGTGAGCCTCTCAATTAACTTCTCCAAAGAGGCATAATCCTGACTGATGATATGTTGATCGGCTTCTTTACTGAAATCGTTAAGTTCATTTCTCGTCATTAACAAAATGGCACCTCAAATACCTATGTGACTTAAATAGCGCCTTCCTAGTAGGTGCTTAACTGCATATTAAGTTGATTAGGATAATCTGGTCAAATGACACGTATCAGAACTCATACGAGCAATAGTTCTAGCACGGAAAGGGGCAGAAGTAAGTTGAGTTTTAGTGAGCAGAGGCATTTCATTGAGGTGATTAGAAACAGCCTTCAACGCAGCTACTAGAAAAGTAAAAGGCCTGATTAAGTGGCATTGCTCTTTGGCCTTTCTGTATATAGAAGCGCCTCGCTGGCTTGATTTTAGAAATACCAAGCCACCAAGGTATGATTCTGTATTATTCGTTCTGAGTAACTTTGACCATCGTTTCACCATTTATGAGGCCAATGTTCTCACCAAAGTAAGAAGCAATGTCATCAGGCTTGATTTTATCAAGCTTGCTTCCTGAATATTTGAAGGTGCCTTCATCACATACGTTATCTGGAGTACCACACAGTATCTTCACCTTGTAATCAGGATGATTTGACTCAAGTATTCTGAAACCAACTCCTCCATCAGGTGCTGAAATCCATAACATTTCACCAAGCATTTGGTGTTGCGTTGGTGCTGTTTCCTCGAACTTGAAGAAGGTGAAGAAAAGAACTAGAAGTGCTAATACAGTTGCTGCTCCTAAGATTAACAACCACTTTAATATTTTTCTCATATTACTCCGATACGACTAACGTATTCGTTGAGAAGTCGTAGTCTAAATCGACTTCAGACAGTTGAAATTGTTCAATGTAAGCGCTTGGAATTACGACAGGTGGACGCCAGCTTGGATCCAACTCTAGGTGCTCGGCGAGATCTATTACAAATGTCATACAGTTATGACTATCTAGATCATAAGGGAGTTTGTTAGGACTGTTATTACTGCTCATTTTATTTTTAAGCCAGCTATCTCCCTTTGCAAAAAAGCTTCCCCTTAAGACCACACCAGAAATTCTGCCGCTTTGTCCTGAGCTTTTTGAGATTGATTTCAATGTTTCTTTCAGAGAGCTTTCGGTAATCAATCCGTTGATCAGTTTCACATTTGGAATTGATACCTTTCTGACATTTCCTGGAATATCGGAAGCTCTGTTCGGGTAACGACCATATTCATAATACCTCGTCACTCCGGTCTCTCCGTTAATTAATATAACCCCAGCATGCCCGAGGTACGGTGCTTTCACTTTAGGGGTCGTAATATCAAACCCAAATAAATCAAATGTCTGTTCGCTTGCAACAAGAATTTCGTAATCAGGAAATACTATGGGTATCAGGAAATCTTCTGTACCGGAGACATATATTTCATATGGAGTTACATCGGTAACTGGGGTTGAGGACACAGTGTCAGTCATTAATGGCCTCCTAAGAACCATTTCTTAGTTGGTTTAGGCTTGAGAGATACCGTTTTTATCGAAGCACCTTTTGCTAGACCTTTTATCTCCCCTTTAGCGTTAGTCCTTACGACTTCTTCTGTGCCATCACTGAATACACAAATTAACTCCATTTCGGAACATACTGAGCCCGAGGAGCCCTTAACCAAAAGATTGATATCGTATAGTTCTTCAGCAGCCGCAATAAGTTTTTTTGCTGAAGCAGTTGAAGGGGCGTCTCCTATATTGATGGTTCCGCTTCCAATAGTAACACCACCACAGCTGATCGCTCCTCCGGTAATAGCTGCCGCCTTTCCATCAATCTTTACCGTAGATGAGCCTGACGCAATAACACGATCATGCGGAGGATGTTTAGGCTTATCGTGTGGCTCTAAAGGATCTCCAACTCTAGCTGCTGGAGAACCATCAAAATTGACTGTAGGAGATCCTGCGATTACACGTGTTGGAGGAAAGCCATCATGCTCAGTTCCTTGATCCCCCACTTTAACTGCTTTAGCCATTTCACAAGCCCACCACGATATTTATAGTAGATAAGACCTTAATTTCATATTTCTTATTATGCAATGGGGTGTTTTAAGAATATGAATAAAGATCAATAGATATGATGTGAGTCAGAAATATGATTCAAGTATATGCTATCAATAATCAAAACGGCGATCGTTAGTAGTCCAGTTAACAGCAGTTTAATTCTATCAATCATCGGCTTAGAATCTCCGGAAAATTATTTACCCATCATCGATCCAACCGCCGTGTAACCCCAAATTATTAGCCGCTTGCTTTAGTTAGCTAATATCGCATCGGTCGCCCTTAGTAGTTAAGACCCTGTAACACGTTTCCAGACAAAATGTTACGCAATTTAATAATTTAGTGAGAAATGGATTAGTTTAAGCAAGTTAAATGAGATTAGACTCAAATTGGACACAAAGCACTTAGGGCTGCCAAATACTCAATATTGTTTGCAGTTGCCATTTATTTAGTAGTGTCAACTCTTAAAGCTAGCCCTAGTTGCAAGCCACGTGAAGGGTCAAAGTATATGCAAATTAATTGAATGCTCGGGCTATCCTCCCATGCCCTTGATAATCGTATTTCACTGAGTTGCTGCTAACGAATACTGATTCACCAGCTCTCAAGACAAGGTGATTATTTTGACTTGAAATTGCCACTTCACCTTCAATACAAAACAGTATTTCTGCGCTACGGACAAACTGTACTTGGCTGCTATGTTCGACTGTCATTACATCAAAGCAAAAGTCATCAACTGGGATGGGATAGCTCACTTTATTACCCTCTTTATATATTGGTTTTAGCCGAATCTCCGCTGGATTAATCGGTTCGAATGAGGTGTTATCTATCAACTCAATTACATCAATGTGTTTTGGTGTTAGCCCTGCGCGCAATACATTGTCCGAATTTGCCATGATCTCAAGGCCAGTGCCCTGCACGTAAGCGTGTGGGGTTTCTGCATAGAGGAACATAGCCTCACCTGGAGCCAGTTCAACGGTGTTTAGTATCAGTGGTGAAAATAGACCGATATCTCCCGGATAGTGCTGTTTGAATTCAGCACTGTATTGCAACGCTTCTCGTCCCATCATGGTTTTAGCGGGGCGATTATGGGCGGCTTCCAACTCTGCCAGAGCCACCTCTTTGTGTTTGCCTTCAAGTGACATGATAGTAGTGAAGAATGCCTTTAGTGCGGCGTTATCTGCCTGCTTTTCAAGCTCTGCGACCTCAGGGGCCAAGCTTAGGATATTGGCTTCTTTGAACAGGGCAACTATATCGGCGATCGGACGAAAGCCATTCATCGCTTTGTAGAAAGTTAGCGCATAAACCAACTCAGGCTTATGATTAGGATCTTTATAGTTTCGGTGAGCAGCATCTAACGGAATCCCTTGTTGGTTTTCTCGCTCAAACCCTTGCTGCGCTTTATGTTTACTTGGGTGTACCTGAATAGAGAGTGGCGTCTCTGCGGCAAGGACTTTGAATAAGAAAGGCAACTCCCCAAAACGTGCGGCGGTGTAGCCACCAAGGATATCTTGTTTGTTGTGCTCAATTACCTCAGCAAGAGGCTCTCCGGTATCATCGAGCTTAGAGCTGCCATTTGGGTGAGCACCCATCCAGATCTCTGCCTGCGGCTTGTGCTCTGGATTATTGATACCAAATAGGTTGTGAATGGAGTCTTTACTACCCCATGCATAGTTTTGGATGACGTTATCAAGCTTAAATAGAGACATACTACTTCTCTCCAAATATCTGTGCGCCGACTTTCAAGGTGGCGGCAATATTACGTGCAGTGCGAGTCAGATTATCGCCCGCCTCTGTCAGAACTTGTTCTAGTGGTTGTGGTGAACGAACCGTGCCAAAGGTGCTATCGACAGCGTTGTAGAGTTCATCAATCTCTTTACCCAATGAGCCTGCAATTCCAATCACGGGAATACCTTGTAGCGTGGCTCGTTTTGCAATACCAAACGGGGTCTTGCCTTGCAGGGTTTGGTTATCCATCTGACCCTCGCCAGTGATAACGAGATCCGAGCCTTGCAACACTTGGTCTGCGTTTAAGGTGTCTAAAACCATCTCAATACCTTGCTTGATTTGAATATCAAATAGCAGTGATAAACCAAGAGATGCGCCACCAGCGGCGCCAAAGCCGGGTGTCGTTCGGTTGTCTTTTCCAGTGAGACGGCTGCTGATCTCTGCAAAATGATTTAGTGCGTCATCAAGCTGAACAATCAGTTTCGAAGAAGCCCCTTTTTGAGCACCGAAGATATAGCTAGCGCCGTTTTCACCAACTAGTGGATTGTTGACATCACAAGCAATCACAAACTCGACCTGTTGGCATCGAGGATAGATATTGCTCAAGTCGATGCGAGAAAGATGAGAAAGAGCGGCTCCACCCAAGGCAATCTCATTGCCTTGCTCGTCCAACAACTTTCCACCCAATGCTTGGACGATACCTGCCCCACCGTCATTGGTGGCACTTCCGCCAAGACCAAGCAGGATTTTATTTACACCTTTCTCAAGTGCCTCTTTGATCAACTCACCAGTACCATAGGTAGTTGCAAGGGCAGGATCGCGATCTTGTGGCGAAACTAGGTCTAATCCCGATGCCGCCGCTATCTCTATCAATGCCGTATTACCGTCATCAAGCAGTGCCCAATGTGCGTCGACGGTCTCACCCAGTGGGTTCATCACTTGGGTAGTTTGCATAATGCCATCTAACCCTTGCATCAATACATCCACCGTTCCCTCACCACCGTCAGCCAGCGGTAGATGCACATACTCCGCTTCTGGGAATACTTGTACAAAACCTGCTTCAATGCGTTGGCATACCTGCTTGGCACTAAGGGACTCTTTAAATGAATCGGGGGCAATTACAATCTTCATCTCAGTTCACCAACTCCGCCCAGTTGGAATCAGAGCGGAGGTTTCTACGTTTAAAAACTAGGATTAAAACTTCACTCGGAATGATTTAGCCTGACACGCTTTAAGGGCACCAAAGCTCTGGCTAGCGACTTCAGTATCACGTACTCGCTCATCCATGCTGGTCTCTTGCCATGAAGCCACTGGTTGAGTGAAGGCAACACCATCTTCAATCTGTCCAGATTCAGCAGGGTTGTAGACGCGTAGAATTAAGGCATCTTCATCTTCAGCTTTCTTTAAGACGCTTAGGACGGCACCTTTCTGCTCTTTTGCTAAGAGCGAGTAAGTCAAAGGTTTGTCTTGTACACCAACGTTTAGCTTCATTGCGTTGTATGGGATCTTGTTGTAACACTCGATTGGCGTTACATAGTCTCGTGCTTGAGCCATTACATTTGCGTCGATATGGTTACCAGCAAAACCAAGTAAGCTGAACTCACACACTAACTTGCCACGCGTTTGCGAATCTGGAGTCGGGATCTTGATCCCTGAAGGACGTCCCGGACGCAGCAACAGCTCTTCTTTACCCAGTACGCCAACACCACGTAGCAAAGTTAGGGCGAAAGTGTCACGATCTTGATTGCTTTGGCTCGAAACCACTTCAAACTCACGCAGGCCATTAGTCATGAGCGCCAAACCACCAGTTTGATTCTCAACAGCAGCAAAGTTCATCAGTTGGTACACCGGCACTGGCGCTTCTTTCCAACCTTCTTGCTCCCATACTTGCATCGCAGGGTCGTTAGTTGGACGTGTGATTAGGCCAAACTGGTTATCTGCCACCACATTTTCAGATACAAATGGCGTTGGGATTAGCACCCGCACACGGTGATCATCAGCTTGGTTATCTAGCTCCAGACGAACTTCAATACGGCGTGAACCTGCTTTCAGTACGACTTGGCAATCGACATCAACAAAGCCATTTTGACCCGTGCGCTCTTCGCGTTCTTGCAGATTAGCTGGCACATCCATTCGTAGTTTGATACTAGCAACCGATTGGAAGCCTTCATGTTTAATATCGGTTTCTACCTTGAACTCATCTGAGTAAAGCAACCACTCTTTGCGAGATGGCGAGTAGTCGTACTCATCACCATCGTCTGAACCATCTTCAATTTTTAGCACTTGGTCGTACGTCATCTCGGTTTCTTTGTCCAAGATGGTTAGAGTGCCGTTGTCATTGACCTTGATGCTGTAGTACTCATTCTCAAGCAGGTAATCTTTTTGCTCAGCAATTTTTTGAGTGCCTTTCTCATTGCCTTGGATATGCAAAGTGGTAAAGCCCATCGCAGGTACAGATTGTTTAATCTGAATATCGTACTCAACAAACGGGTCATAGTTACCGTAGTGAACGATCTGACGGTCAATTTTGCCTGGGTCGATCACTCGTTGATCTTGGATGAAGAACTCTACTGGGTTGCCATTATCATCGAAGATGTTGAACTGCTCTGCACGGATAGTGATGGTGGTGTTGATCACCTCTTCACGTTCGTATGGCGATAGGTTAAAGAATGCTAGCTTGTCGCAGCCTTCACGAGCTGGCATATGGTCAACGATTTTTCGCTTGTAGAAGGTAATCAGGTTGCTCGCCATATCGTCGGCTAGGATGTAACGGTTAAGAATCTCAGCGTGCACCTTATCTGAACAGCAACAACCGATAGAGTCGTGGGCATGGTTCTTCATGCTCTCTTTCCACATTTTCTCAATCAGACCGTGGTGATATTCAAAACCTAGCGACCAAGCGATAGAAGCGAGCGGTTCTAGGATGTTGACAATCTTGTTCTCTACCTGAGCGTGAATCAGTTTGATATCCATGCGAGTTGACGAGATAGTGCGATGAACACGCATGTATTTGCCGTCATTAAACTCGCCTTTTACTGTGTCTAGTTGATCGCGTTCTTGGTTGATGCGATCAAAAACCTCTTCAAAGCGGCTCATCACAAACTCACGTTCCGGATAAACCTCACGTAGCTTGTCCATCACCTCGAAGATGTCTTGTTGGATTGGCATCTGATCGTGACCATTCGGCAGCAGGATATCTTTGGTCACTGACGGCTTTTCTAACACAGGGAAGTATTTGTCTAGGCGAGCACGCAGCCCTTCTTCGTCTTGAGGTAGGTACTTCCCAATCGCATAACCAAGAGGCAGTACTTGTGCCGCAACTTCTGAACCATCATTAGATTGCCATAAGAACTCAGTTTTGTTGGTACCATGACGCTCAGAGCAACCGCGCCAGAACATCGCAGTATCGATATCAAAACCGTTGTAGATCATTGGCAATTGTGAGCTCATCGAGAATGAATCTGGCAGGTAGCCAATCTTCATTGGCTCGCCCAACTCTAGACAATCGCGTAGGCCGTACAACATATTACGAACGATTGACTCGCCACCAACCTGCATAGTGTCTGTTTGAGAGTACCAAGGACCAACAATCAGTTTGCCCGCCTGAACTAGGTCGCGTACTCGCTCTTTGTTTTCAGGCTTGATAGCAAAGTAGTCTTCAAGGACCGCTGTCTGACCATCGAGTACATAGTATTTATAGTCTGGATCGCTCTCCAGACGTTGCATGATCTCTTCCATGTTGTTCACCAAAAGAATACGAGACTCTTCAGTGGTGAAATACCATTCACGATCCCAGTGCATGTGTGGGGTAATATGAACGCGTGATTTAGTCATTGTTTTGTACCTGTAAAGACTGTGCTATGCGACTTAAATGAGTAATGGCTTTTGCGTAAACGCTGAGCTATCCAAATAATTTTGAAGCAATAGAGCCAAACAACCCTTTCTTCTCTTCAACTACTGGTGCTGGTTCTTCTGCTATCTCTTCAACTTGCTCTTCCTCATCGCTAAGAAGTGCAAAAATTTCTTCTACAGTAGTCGCGCTAAGTACCGCTTCACGAACTTCATCATCAATCAAAGTACTTGTAAGCTCGGTCAGCAATTGCATGTGTGTAGAACCCGCTTCAGCATTAGGAATAGCAATCAAGAAAATCAGATTGACATCCTCTTCTTCATCAATTCCCTGCCATTTCAAATCTTGTTTTAGGGTTGCGACAGCAAATGCCGCTTCTTTCACTGCGTCGGTTTTGCCATGTGGAACGGCAAGGCCTTCACCTAGCGCCGTTGCACCATGTTCTTCACGGGCAAACACCGCTTTTAAGTATTCTTCTTTGTCGTGCAGCTTGCCCTGTTGGTCGAGCTGTTCAGCGAGTGCCTTAATTGCAGCATCACGACTCTCGAACGTCGTTTGTAGATTGATCAGTGATGGATTTGTAAGCGTTGTAAGGTTCATAGTTTTAGCCCCGTATTCACGTTCTGTTGGGTTATTCGTTTACACACCAATAATACCAATCAAATACAAATAAACCGTGATACAGATCTCACAAACACCACAATATGTATTAAATTGGATTTAAAATGACATATTTGTATTTTTTAATTTATTAAACAGGGTGGAATTAGTATTATCTAAATCTAAAGTCACACACTAAGACCTGTTAGAGCGGTTATGCAGGTTAATAAGCAAGAGGCTATCTAGGATATGACGACAAGATTACCCATGTACCGACAAATCGCTCATGCCATTCGAGATAAGATTAGCACCGGTATTTACAAGGTTGGTGAGACACTGCCTACAGAGGCACAACTACGTGAAGAGTTTTCTGTCAGCCGAGTCACTATACGCCAAGCGCTTAAGCTTCTAATCGAACAAGAAGAGCTAGAAAGTATTCAAGGTAGTGGTACCTATGTAAAAGAGAGCAAAATCAACTACAACATTTACCAACAGAGCAGCTTTGCTGAGAAGTGGGCTCATTTGCAGGGAGTAACGCACAGCGATGTCTTAGCCTTTGAGGTACAAGCTGCCTCGCTAACGATGGCAGAACACTTGGAAATCAACGAAGGAGAGCGCGTTTTCTACATCAAGAGGGTGCGTTTCCTAGACGAAACCGCCATTACGGTTGAAGAGACTTGGATGCCAACAGCGATATTCCCAGACCTCAGCTACCAAGTGATGCAAGGGTCGAAATATGACTACATCGAAAAACAGAAGAAGATGGTTATAGATAGAAGTGAGCAAGAAATCATGCCCGTTCTTCCACCAAGTGACGTGGCTGCATTGCTTGGCATCAATCCCACAGAACCCGTTATAGAAAAGCGCACACGCGGATACCTAGAAAATGACACCATCTTCGAGTACAGCCGAAACTATTTCACGACCAACAACTATAAGTTTACCCTCACCTCTAAGCGCCAAAGGGCGAAGACAAGCTATTCTATTTAAATAAGGGTTATATTACTCAATGTCATCGTGTATCTATTTCATATTATATTTCAATGCTATAGCGTCAAAATAAATTTTTGTATTACCTTTCACCCAAGATAAATAAAAACAAATTAAATACAAATAATACAAATTGTGAGAATTATCACAGATGATTAAAACAAATTAGGTAAAAATATAATCATTGAGTGACCTATTTGTCGCTCAAATGACGAGAGACGACGCAAAGGAACATCAGATGAAGATCTTAGCGATTACAGCATGTACGGCCGGTGTAGCGCACACCTACATGGCGGCTAAAAATTTAGAAAAGAAAGCAGCCGCGCGCGGCTGGGAAATAAAGGTCGAGAAACAAGGTGCGAATGGCCTAGATGGAAAACTAACCGCGCAAGATGTCGCGGAAGCCGATGGCATTATCTACGCTGTTGACGTAGGCGTAATTGAAGCTGAGCGTTTCGAGGGCCTAACGTCTGTGCAAGGTAAGGTTAAGGATGGCATCAAAGCCGCTGACGAAATGCTTGATGCACTCGAAGAGAAGGTCAAAGCGGGTGGCTCAAAAGCGAAAGCAACCACGACGACCAATAAGTTTGCCGAGAAGGAAGAGAGCAACGACAATATGATCGTTAGCTTCTTGAAACTTTGGTACAAGGGCGCTCTTTCAGGCGTATCTCACATCATTCCTCTTGTTATAATCGGTGGTCTTTGTGTAGGTCTTCTAAATCTATTCTTCGGCTACGATTACACCCACCTTTATGATGAAGCGATACTGGTTGAATACACGGGCAAAACATACGCAGACCTTGGCATTATTAACGCTGCTGAAGGGCTAGCAAACAGTGAAATCGATGCAATTAAGCAAGAAGTTTATGCAGCCATTGCACAGCCAGAAGCCAAAGCGCAGTTTGAGGCTTCGTTCCAAGGTATTATTCATTTCCTATACTACAGCACGTTAAAAGCCTTTAACCCTCTGTTAATCTGTGTGCTTGCGGCATTTACGGCTTACGGTATGGTAGGTAAACCCGGTTTAGCCCCTGGTTTCGTCGGTGGTTTCGTCGCCGTTGGTGGCGGGTTCGGTAAGATCTCGGTCATGACTGGCGGCTTCCTAGGTGGTTTAGTAGCCGGTGCAGCAGCAGCCTTATTTGTTATGCTTGTCCGCCAGATCAAAGTACCAAAAGTACTAGAATCAGTGAAGATGATTATCATCACACCTCTACTAGCCGGTATCGCCACACTGATCTTTATGTATGCAGGCCCTGGTAAGTTCTTCGCGATGCTTAACAGTGGTTTGGTCGATTGGCTAACGTCAATGGGTACGAATAACCTACTTATTCTTGGTTTCATCCTCGGTGCTATGGCTTGTTTCGATATGGGTGGCCCTGTAAACAAAGCCGCGTACCTATTCTGTATCGGTGTCGGTACTAGTGGAGACTTCGCTGGTGATGCATCAATCTTCTACGCAGCCTTTACTGCTGCGAAATGTATCCCAGGTATGTCACTAGGTATTATGTCTGTGGTATTCAAACGTTTCTTCGACGAAGAAGATCGCTTGGCAGGCCCTTCAACCGCTATCTTAGGTTTCTGTGGTATCACTGAAGGCGCTATTCCTTACGCTGTAAAAGATCCAATGCGTATCATACCAGCACATATGATTGGTGGTGGCGTAGCGGCAGCGTTAATTCTATCTTCTAAGATTACGATTGGTACCGTAGCTGGCGGCGCAGTATTCATGCTACCTGTTATCGGTAACCCTGTCGCTTGGCTGACTTACTTCGCCATAGGTATTGCAGTGTCAATGGTCCTAACCATCGCATTAAAAGGAATAGGAAACCAAAAAGAAAAGAAGTTAGCTGAAGCGAAAGTTTAGTTACCCTCAACTAAATATGCTCCAAAACTCCAAGTCGATCCCCCCTCGCTTGGAGTTTTTTTGTATTACCCGCTAGCTCTTTATCAACCGAATCTTGTATTCAGCGCTTTAATTCGTATCATTAAGCTTCTTGTGGGAAGCATAATCTGTTGCCCCCCATCTCTTTTGTATTACTTTCGAGGTTTACATGGCAAGACTGCCCCTGTATCGCAAAATAGCTGACGCCATTCGAGAAAAGATAATCAGCAAGGATTACAAAGTAGGTGAGGCACTTCCCACCGAGGCTCAACTTTGCAAAGAGTTCTCTGCCAGTCGAGTCACCGTTCGCCAAGCATTAAAGCTGCTCATCGAGAACGAAGAGTTAGAGAGTATTCAAGGCAGTGGCACCTACGTTAAAGAGACCAAAGTCAATTATGATATCTATCAGCAGAGTAGTTTCGCTGAAAAATGGGCACATTTGGAAGGTGTCACGCATAGCGATGTATTGGCCTTTGAAATTCAATCTGCGTCTCTCACTATGGCTGAACATTTAGATATCAACGAAGGTGAACGCATTTTCTATGTTAAGCGTGTACGTTTCCTTGATGAGAATCCAATCACGGTTGAAGAGACTTGGATGCCAGTAGAAATGTTTCCTGATTTGACCTACCAGGTAATGCAGGGATCAAAATATGAGTTTATCGAGAATCAAAAAAAGCTAGTGATAGATCGAAGCGAACAAGAATTGGTGCCAATCCTACCTCCTGATGAAATAGCGAAGTTGTTAGGTATTAGCACTACCGACCCGATCATTGAGAAACGCACTCGCAGTTACTTACACGACGACACGGTATTTGAATATAGTCGTAACTTCTTTAAATCAAGTGACTATAAGTTCACCTTGGTAGCAAAAAGACATAAACCTAACAGTTAACTTGGATGTTTTAAGTAAAATTGTCGAACGCTAGAAGTAGCACCGTGAAGGTTATGGACAGAAATCATGTAACGCACCAAGGGCTATTTCGTTGTAAAAAATAGTGCTGGCACGCTGACGGTAGTAGGTTGAAAAAGTGATTTAGACATAATAAGCCCTCTTATTTCTTGAGAGGGAGACTAACAAACTCAACGCATTACATTGATAGCAACAAAGACAAATGATATTTGTTAAAATTGCAATAGTCCAAGCGAGGTACGGAGTTACCTCGCGTTGAACGATTTACAGATCCAGTTTCGGCTGAATAAAATCGATAAAAGCAGAGATCCTCTTGGCAACAGAAGAAGACTTATAGTAGACGGCATTAATTTGCTCCCTGCCAGAATGACTGATTTTTTCACCTTCGAGCAAAGGAATTAGCCTTCCTTCCGCAATATCTTTCTTCACCATAAACCCTGATAGGCAGGCTATTCCATTTCCCATCAAGGTGAGCTGTCTTACGGTTTCACCGTTACTTGAGGTCAGCGTGGGTGTCAGCCCTGAAAATCCTTTCAGAGGCCATTCGTTGAGTGTTTTTGGTGTTGAAAATCCGATGGTATCGTGATGTTCCAAATCACTACTCTTACTCGGAAAGCCGCGCTTTGATAAATAATCAGGTGAAGCAACAATGTAAAGTAAACTTCGGCCAAGAGGCCTTGCATGTAAAGTTGAATCATTTAATGCACCGATACGAATAGCGATATCGGTTTTCTTTTCTAGCAAATCAACAAAACCTTCATTGGAGGTCAACTCCAACTCAATATCAGGATAGGTTTGATTAAATGGCTGAACGAGTGGAACTAGCTGGTGAAACACAAACGGACTGGCGGCATCAACACGCAGCCGCCCTTTGGGTAATTCCCCACGGGATATGATCTCGTCTTCCGCTTGCTGCAACTGCATCAGCCCTATTCTTACCGACTCAACGAATTGCCTCCCCTCATCCGTTAATTCAATCCGTCTTGTGGTTCGGTTTAATATCGTCACACCAAGCTGGCTTTCTACCTTACTCACCGCTCGTGATACGCGTGCCACCTGTATATCGAGACTTTCTGCTGCCGCAGTAAATCCACCAGTATCAACGACAGTAAGTAGAATTTCTAAATCGTCCGATTTCGTGCGCATGCTTGCCTACCATTTTCTCAACAGTTTCGTTTTAATTATTGCATTTATAGCAAATATCATTTGTTAAATAACCTATTTTTTGCAACTACATTTCCACGCAAAATCCCTCTATCAAATCACGGCAGCGCGACACGTTGATAAACACATTCACTGCTGTTTACTAGAACCTAACAAAAGAGAATTAATGATATGCCATTAGCACTTTTTGCATTGACGCTCAGCGCCTTTGCTATTGGAACGACGGAGTTCGTGATCGTGGGATTGATCCCGACCATGGCTTCTGACTTAAATGTCTCACTACCATCCGCAGGACTGCTGGTCAGTCTTTATGCACTCGGTGTTGCGATTGGCGCACCTGTTTTAACCGCGCTAACGGGAAAGTGGAACCGTAAGCACGTACTCATTACTGTTATGTCACTGTTTGTGATTGGCAACTTATTGGCATGGCAAGCACCTGGTTACAACACCCTTATCGTTGCTCGTATTTTGACTGGTTTAGCCCATGGTGTGTTCTTCTCAATCGGCTCCACAATTGCGACAGGCCTAGTACCTAAAGAAAAAGCAGCCAGCGCGATTGCGATTATGTTCACGGGATTAACCGTGGCATTAGTAACGGGCGTACCGCTTGGTACTTACATCGGCCAAACCTTTGGTTGGCAATCGACGTTTTTGATTGTAGCGCTATTAGGACTGATTGCCTTGATTGGTAGTGCTTTCTTGGTGCCAAACAACCTAAAACAGCCTGCTGCCGCTAAACTGTCATCACAACTAAAAGTGTTAACGCAACCAAGACTACTACTGGTTTATGCCATTACAGCACTCGGTTACGGCGGTACCTTTACCGCTTTCACTTTCCTTGCGCCGATTTTGCAACAGGAAACAGGATTCAGCGCCAATGCAATCAGCCTAATTATGTTGGTATACGGCGTATCAGTAGCGATTGGTAATATTTTGGGCGGCAAAATGGCCGATAAGATGGGGCCAATAAAAGCGCTGACGATTATTTTTGCGGGACTCGCCACCGTATTAGTTGTATTTAACTTTACGGCCATTAACCCTATAGCAGCGGTAGCGACCATTTTAGTTTGGGGGGCCTTTGCATTCGGTAATGTTCCTGGCTTACAAGTCTATGTGGTTAAACTGGCTGAAAAATACACTCCTGATGCGGTAGACGTCGCTTCTGGTCTAAACATTGCGGCGTTTAACGTGGGTATTGCGCTTGGTTCTTGGGGAGGCGGTATGATTGTGTCAGAAATGGGCTTAATGCATACCCCTTGGATTGGAGCAGTGATAGTGATCGTTGCGCTCGCTCTTACTCGAATGAGTGGACGTCTTGATAAACGTACAGCAGTTCATTTGTCGGAAGCAAACGTACTTGTGAAGTAAGTATCACGATAATGGTTACAGGCTGGTCAAGGCTCGACATTGACCAGCTAATTCTTACTTATAATCAACTTAGGTGGCTCACAATGAAAACGGTTTTTATCACTGGCGCCAATCGAGGCTTAGGCCTAGAGCTTGTTAAACAATACGCTCAGCGTGGATGGCGTGTAATTGCATGCAGCCGTGACATCAACACAGCTCAGGCTTTGCTTAATAACATTCTTGCTGGCGAAGATAAAACCATCATTGGCATGACTTCAATACTCGCTAGCATCGATGACAACCGCTCTGGTGGTCGATACAGTTATCGCGCATCAAAAGCCGCCCTCAACCAAATAATTAAATCTTTGGCTTGTGAACTCTCCGAAGTGGGTGTGAAGACGATGGCAATTCATCCAGGTTGGGTACAAACCGATATGGGCGGAAAGGATGGCAAGGTAACAGTAGAAGAGAGTGTTAAAGGCATGCTTAATGTTATCGACAATTTAAAACTTAAGCATTCAGGTTCATTTTTTGTCTACGATGGAACTCAATTGCCGTGGTAAGCCCTCTAGTTACGTCACATACAAACTCTAAGGGTATGATTTGCTTTTATTTATAGTTTTGGTGGCAACATTCTTGTTCTGAGAGACATCCTTGGCCATGCCGATATCAGCATGACAATGCGTTATGCCCACTTCGCACCTGATCACCTGTCTGAGGCGATCACTCGTAATCCACTCGCGAATTTGTCGTCATCGCCATAAAATTTTTTCGGCGGCTGTCGCCACTTTGTAGACACTTACCAATTTTCAGGCAAAAAAAGAGCCGCAATCAGCGGATCTCGATTATTCGTCTTTTTTGTTGAAACAACCATAAATTGATATTTTTGTGAATCGGCGAATTTAGTCAATAACTAACGGTAAGAAAGTTACTTTCAGCATTCTATGGTAAACGCCTCGTCACTTCCTCATTCATAAACCTTCATCCTCTGTCAAAGCATCGCACTCTAAACGGCACGAGCGCTAAGAAGGTTTGGCGTTTTAATCTTATCCGTTAGACTGTTCATAACCCTTAACGTTGTGAGTCAATATGCGATTAGAAGATATGGAGCTGTTTGTTCAGGTTGTCGAAACAGCAAGCTTTACCAAAACAGCACAATTAACTGACATGCCTAAATCCACAGTCAGTCGAAGAATCAGAGGCTTAGAAGAGAGCCTGCATAGTCGTCTTCTTGAACGTACAACACGAAAGGTAGTGATGACTGAGGTGGGTGAAGTCTTTTACCAAAAATGTCTCTCTATCCTTGAACAAGTCGCTGCTACCCAGCACGAGATAACGCAGGCACAAGATGAGTCTATAGGAAACCTCACCATCTACGCTCCTGACCACATTCTCGAGCTTTGTATTGATCAGGTCTCTGAATTTTGTCGTCAATACCCGCGCTTATCAATGACCTTTCACAACACCAGTCAACCTTTAACGAGCATGAGCGACAAACGCTTTGACTTATTGATAGACATAGGCCAGCAACCTGATTCGTCTTTTATCGCCCAACAGATCGTAGACATCAGCTTTGACTTTTTTGCCCACCCTGATTATCTCAGTAAGTGCGGCCAACCATTCTCGCTGCATGATCTGAACAAAAATCACAAACTCATTGTCCATGAGCTGCCATCAAGTGCCATTGTCTGGCACGACAAGAAAGCAATCCTCCCTACCCAGCCAAAGTATGTAGCAAACTCGCCATATGTATGCCGGGCATTAACTGTAGATGCTCAAGGCATTGGCTGTTTACCCGTCGCGATGGTGGGCAAAGATATTGAACAAGGTCGCTTGGTCAGACTTTTTGAAGGTCAAGAAACCTTTAGCCAAACCATCTTCGCCATTTACCACTCTCGCCGGTTTGTTCCGCAAAAAGTTCGACTGTTAATTGAGACGATCAAAGAGCAGTTGCCACAGCGAATTACAGAGCTTGAATCCAAAACATAGAGCTATAACTGTCTCATTTTTAGCAACAGTCCATTCTATTTTTGATTATTTATACGCTTGGTTTACTTCAATACACTCACTGTCAGGTAAACAACTTGATGAGTAAACGTATGAGTTCAATTCTCGATAAATATGGCAAAGTCATTTTTTGGCTATGTATGATCATTGCCCAATACATTGGTGCATTGCTTTTCAAAGACTTGGCAGATGTCAGCCAATGGTTTGTACAATCAGACCGAGAGACCACGATGTGGGTTTGGTACAACCGAAACTTGCTTGGTGTAATCGCCGTGGTAGTGGTTGGTATTATGGCATATCTCAAATACACCCGAAGAGATATCGTGGGCAACCTAACTTTATCTGTACTAGGATTGGTGTTTGCCTTTACTTTTTACAGCGGCATGATCAACCCCCATCTTATGATGCGTGATCGAATGAGTGATGGTCATTTCGTGTCGGTGGAAGAAGGGAAAAAATATCTTCGTCCACATGAAAGCGTGATTGTTATGGAGGTCAACGGAAAGGCACGAGCTCACTCAGACAAGCAGCTCCTACGCCCCCATGTCGCGGGCAAACTAGTATCAGAAGAGCAAGACAATGTGGTTATGACATATTGCGGTCTTACCAATTTAGGCATGGCGTTTATCCCTGAGATTGACGGAAAACCACTCGATCTCGCTCCCGCTAACCAACTGCGCAACAACCTAGTGATGTGGGATCGCAATACAGGCGAACCTGTACAGCAGCTATGGGGACAAAAAGAGCAAGACCGCAACCTAGGTAATGAGAAAAAAATGCAGGAGTGGCCAACTTTCCGTATGCCATTTAACCGCTTTGCCGAAGCTTACCCACAAGGTGAAGTGTTTGTAAACGACTACTTAGTCGAAGGTATGCGCCCGACATTCTGGGAAAACCCATTCCTAGCTGTATACGACCCTATTATGGAGTTTATTTTTAAGCTGGCGATTGCCTACCAATCATACTATGACGAGCCAACCTTCCCTACAGTGGAATACAATGATCATCGCTTACCGAGCAAAGAGAAAGTTTGGGGCTTGAATGTTGGGGATGACTTTGTTGCGTACACTGAACATTTCGTTCGACTTCAAGACCAGCCAATTAACACGCAAATTGGCGGCAAAGACATTGTGATTAGTTACGATGCGCAATATGAAAGCTTAGGCTTCTATTACAATGACACCAAACAAGAGATTGAACATATTAACTTTTTTGGTGAAACCGCCCACGGCAAACTAGACCGCGTTGAAACGGTAAAAGCAGGAGCGTACTGGATTATTTGGTCCGACTTCTTCCCAAAAACCGACCTGAACCGTCTCTAGACCCTCTATAAACGCCCTGTCTAAGTTAGGGCGTTTCCTTGGCTAGGTTAATCATGAATCCTTTTCAATCGCCTAACTTTCCTAGGCTAAATAGCGATCAAAAGAAATTCCCCAAACTCTGTTTCTAGCAATAAATGGGGCAGAACGGAGAGCTAGCTTCGTTACTTAGCTAACTGCTTTCACCATAGTCGCTTCTATCTCGAAGTGACTTACCGTTCGAATTTAAAAGCTCACTTTATTGTGTAAGTACGACCAAACGACATAACGAATATAATCAACGACGTCTAATTGAATCTAGACTATGGGGATCATATGCCGCTTATTTGCGCCCGTCATAATACAGACTCACCTATTTATATCTACCGTTATTGTAGTTTTCAATTTTAGGTCTAACTAGTCTAGTTGTGATTAAAACTTAGCGACTCCCAGATCTCCGGCGCGACTTAAATGATCGAGTCGCCAATCAATCCGTAACGAAAAAAAGAAGCAGCCTATTGCTGCTTCTCTGTTTTGTTTAACGATTAAAGTGTTCTGGCAACCTCAAAACCATCCCAAATGGCGGTCATGATGGTTCGCGCTTTTTGGCTATCACCAATGTTAAACACGTTTTCGACATCAAGCTGATTAGCAAGTGCTTCATGTAGATGATCTTCGGCTCGGTAACCCAAAGCTAATACGACGTGATCCGACAAGATTTCCATGTCTCTTTGATCTCGCTGAACTGTAACCCCTGTATCAGTGATGGTTTGCAGCATCGTTGAGGTCAATACGCTCACTTGCTCTTTAACCAGTAGCTCTTTGAGCATTTGGTAGTTAGCGAAACAAGTGCCGTGAGGACCACCGATGATGTCGTCACTGGCTTCAATTAAAGTCACAGCTTTACCCTGTTGGGCCATCCACAAGGCTGCCTCAGCGCCAACTAGACCACCACCAATCACGGTGACTTTGTCTCCTGTGATCTTGTCAGGATTCATCAACATATCTTCTGCAACGATCACATGTGGCTTATCTTGACCTGATAACCATTTTGGCTTCACTGGACGCGAGCCCGTCGCAAAGATAACGCTGTCTGGATTGAGCGATTCAATGGTCTCTTTATCTGCCGTAGTATCGAAACGCACATCCACATTCTTACGCTCCATTTCACCAGCAAACCATTCAATCAATAATTTGTCATCGTGTTTAAACGGAGGCTGACTACCCGGGATCACGTTACCACCAAGTTGTTGGGATCTCTCCAGTAGCGTCACTTTATGGCCACGCTCTGACGCGATACGCGCTGCTTCCATACCTGCGACACCACCACCAACGACCACGACGTTTTGGCTGCGATGGGTTGGCGCTAAGCGAAACTCTTCTTCACGGCCACAACTTGGGTTTACAGCGCACGATAAGTTACCCACTTCTGCCATACGGCCTAAACACCCTAAATGACACGAGAGACAAGGACGCACCTCTTCAAAGCGACCGCGACGAATCTTGTTAACGGTATCTGGGTCTGCCAGCAGTGGTCGACCAAGTGAAATACCATCAGAGATGCCATTGTTGACGGCATGCGCAGCTAAATCTGGATTCTCCATGCGTCCTGCCATTAAGACTGGAATATCGACCACCTCTGACACTGCCTTGCAGTAAGGCTTGTACATGCCAGGTGCAAAGTAGTTAGGCGGGTGGTTCCAGTACCAAGAGTCATAAGTGCCCGCATCCACGTTCAACGCATCAAAGCCAGCATCTTGAAGGTACTTGGCTGCTTTCAGGCCCTCTTCCATATCGCGGCCAACTTCTTCAGCTACTTCACCCGGAAGAATACCTTGGCCAAAGCCCTTCATGTTGCCTTTGACTGAGTAACGCAGTGAAACTGGGAAATCATCACCACAGATTGCTTTAATGCCTTTTACGATTTCTACTGCGAAACGGTAGCGGTTTTCAAAACTACCACCGTATTGATCGGTACGTTGGTTAAAGAACTCCATCGTAAACTGATCAAGCAGGTATCCTTCATGCACTGCGTGAATTTCGACGCCATCAAAGCCCGCTTTTTGTGCAATCGCGGCCGATTCCACAAACTTACCGATAAAGTATTTTACTTCGTCAGTCGTTAACTCTCTATGCTGAATAGAAGGATCAAAACGGTTTGGCGCGTCAGAAGGCGCGATGGATTTGTCTTCTGGGGTAAAACCTGGGATACAAGAGCGTCCCCAACCTGCGGTCAACTGAGCAAAGATCTTCGCACCGTAAGTATGCACACGTTCAGTCATCTCTTTGGCACTGCGAATGTACGCTGTAGGGTGGTTGGTCGGACAAGGAAGAGAAGGCATTGGAAACTGTTCCAATTCGTTTTCAACCATTTGTACGCCGGTAATGATCAAGCCAACGCCGCCACGAGCGCGCGCTACGTAGTATTCAACACCACGCTGATTGTAGGCGCCGTCACCATCGACACAACCCAGTGTGCCCATTGGCGCCATCGAGTAACGGTTTTTCAGTTTTAATGAACCAATCTGCATTGGCTCAAAAAGGATTTTGTGCTGTTGTTTTAACATTGAACACTCCACATTATTGGTATGCCACCAAAATAGTTAGTGACAGAATCTGCGAGTATTAAAACAACCCTCAACGCTCATTACTTGGCAAAACAGGACATCTCATTAACCTTTCAAGACATCCTGATTTTTTTTGACATGAATCATAATCAGGCGTCCTTGATCTTAGCGTCTTGCCTTATAGACATTGGCGATACGCCCGTCCACCTTTTAAACGCACGCGAAAAAGTGCTCAAATCTGAAAAGCCAAGTTGGTAGGCAATTTCGGTCATATTGACTTTTCCGGCATCGAGTAGATGTAGCGCTTTTTCAAGCTTGTACTTTTCGACCACCCCTCGATAACTGGTGTTTTGCTGTGAAAGATGTCGATTTAGGGTGCGTAAATTCATATTCAGCTCGTCGGCGATGGCACGGCCATTAATATCAACTAAGTGACTCTGCTGATTGAGGAAATGATAAATCTGAAGAATCAAGTCATCTTTTTTCAGGCGCTCCGCTTCTTCTCGCAATAAATTCACACAAGAGAAGTGAAGATTTTTGTCCCAATGGGTGAGAGGGATGTGAAGAAAGCGCTTTGGAATAACCAACTTTCGAATTGGTGAACCTTCGACTATGGTGCAGTGCATTGTTTCTTCAAGTAGGGCGTTTTCTTCTTCGCGATAACGATGTTCAATCAAGCAGACATCGAGTGTTACTTTGATATCACTCAGCACCTTGTGAATGATTTTGATCACCACGGCGATAAATAAAGTAATCCCAAGGTAACTGACTTTTGAATCGTTTCCCAGCGACTCCGTATCCAGAACCCAGAGCTCAGCATTGCCTTGGCGATCTCGCTTATAGACAAGTCGAACAGGCGCATTCAATACAATCACGTATTCTTGCAACACGCTCAACAAGCTATCAAGATCTCGCGCCGTCCATAACGCAGTCGAAAAGCTGCCAAACGTCAATGACTCTACCGTATCGGCAATGTCAGCCAACATGATTGGTGTCTCATTTTGCTCGTAAGCTTGATAAAGCAAGGAGCGCAAATCTTGCACATTAACCCTACCTTCTTCATTGCAGCGAATCGCTTCTATTAGGGACTCTTCACCTATCGGTTTCAATAGCTTTAGCCAGCCAGCATGAACTGAAAGCGCGTTGTCAAAAACGGATTTTTTATGATTCATATCACTTAACACCCTAAATTTGTGACTCAATACACAAAGGTTAACACTGTCTCAACTTGCATACTAGCTGTCTTAAAAAGCCAAATATTGACCTCCATCAACAGAGTAAGCTGTATGCAGTGAAACGGACTTTCTTCCCTACATAAATCACATTGGACACGATACATCGGACATTTTCACGGTTGAGAAGTCGAGGTCGAATGGTTCAATATGCGAAAACAGAGAGCGTCACTATGACTGACTGGAAAAATCAATTCGCCGAAAAAATCATCTCATTAGAGTCGGCAGTAGGCAAAATTGAATCGGGCGATAAAATTTGGGCTGGTGGCTTGTTGTCGATGCCAGTTATCTTCCTTCAAGAGTTAGACAAACACCTAACTCAATTCCACGGCTGTGAGCTTTACACAGGCCTAATGACTTACCCATACGAATTCCTAAAACCTCAATATAAAGAGAACTTCAAACACATCAGCCTTTTCATGGGCCCACTTGAGCGTAAATGCCAGCATGGCGGTAACATTGAAGTGATGAACTTCCACTTCTCTAACTTCAAACAGACGTTTGCTGCGCTAAAACCAAACACAGTCATCATTGAGGTGACGCCACCAAATTCAGACGGTTATGTAAGTCTTGGTGCTTGTGGCGGTGTGGGCAGCAAAGAAGCGCTGAAGTACGCGAAAAAAGTCCTTTTTGTGGTTAACGACCAACAACCATTTATTGGCAACAAAGACAACCTTGTTCACATTGACTACGCAGATTTTGTTGTCGAAGGTCACCACAGTATTGCCATGCCAAAAGCGGGCGAGCCAAGTGAACTTGAACAACAAATCGCACAGCACGTTAGTCCATTCATTGAAAATGGCATGACAGTGCAAATCGGTATTGGCACCATCTCCAACGCTATGGGCATGGCACTACGTAACCACCAAGATCTCGGAATTCACACGGAAATGTTTACCGAATCTCTAATGGAAATGTGTAAAGCAGGTGCGGTGAGTGGCAAGCTGAAAAACTACAAGCCAAACAAAATTGTGACTGCGTTTGCAGCTGGTCCTCAAGAAGTGATGGACTTCCTGCACAACAACGACGCAATTGAAATGGGTGGCATGGCCGATGTGGTCGACGCTTATGAAGTTGCCAAGAACGATAACTTCGTATCAATCAACACCTGTGTGATGGTCGATGTTGTGGGTCAAGTGGCGTCTGAAGGTGTGGGCTTCTCTCAAATTTCTGGCTCTGGCGGTCAGCTTGACTTCGTTCGTGCGGCGGGCATGTCTAAAGGTGGCGTGAGCATTCTTGCCCTATCGTCAACTCGTGATGGCAAAGAAGGCCTTGAGTCAAACATTCGTATCGCACTGCCAACAGGTACACCGATCACCACGCCTCGCAACGACACACAAGTTGTTGTCACCGAATACGGTGCAGCTGACCTACGTGGTTTAACCACCCCACAACGTGTCAAAGCCCTCATCAACATTGCTCACCCAGAGTTTAGAGATGAGCTTCTAGAACAAGCAACAAAACTTGGTTTGGCTAAATAAGGAGCCCAGATTATGTACAAAGGTCAATTTTTCACCCTAAACACACTGGGCAACAATCAGGCAGTTGAACTGGTTTTCAACGCTGAAAAGGATCCAGTCAATACACTACGTAATGCTGCGCTCATTGAACTTGAAGCCTGTATTACCCTGCTTGAAGAAGAAAAGCCACAAGGCTTAATCATTCGTTCTGGCAAAGCTCTATTTAGTGCTGGTGCAGACGTTAAAGCGTTTCGTAGCCTATTTAAAGACGGTGACGCAGCGATCACACCGTTCCTTGACTGGGTACACTCTATCTACAACCGTGTTGAAGATCTCGATTGCCCTAAAGTGGCCATCATCAATGGCGTAGCAGCGGGTGGCGGTGTTGAGCTGTCTTTATTAGCTGACTACCGTTTAGCGACAACTGACGCAAAAATCAGTTTGCCAGAAGTGAAACTTGGCATTATGCCGGGTTGGGGTGGCGTTACGCGTCTTCCACGTATTGTTGGCGTTGATACTGCTCTTGGTTGGCTAACCACGGGCAAAAACTTCTCAGCCGAAAAAGCACTAAGCGACCATGTGGTTGATGGCATCATTGATCCAAGCCAAGATAACCCAGTTGAGCAAGCGCTGCGCGTCATCGAACGTGCACAGCGTGGTGAACTGAATTGGCAAGCGCGCCAAGCAGAAAAACGCCAAGCACTTCCTGTGAACGATCTAGAGCTGGCGATGTCGATTAATGTCGCTCGCGGCATGGTGGCAAAAGCGGCAGGTCCTCACTACCCTGCTCCAGGTATTATCCTCGATACCGTATTTAACGCTGCACGTTGCGCTCGTGATGAAGCGCTAAAAGTTGAAGCAAAAGGTATCGTCGCTTGTGCAGAAAGCGGCGTAGCAGACGCACTTGTGAATGTTTTCTTAAGCGATATGGCGGTAAAAGCGGCGGCGAAAAAGCACGCTGAACAGCCTGATGTAAGCAAAACAGCACAAGTCGGCGTAATTGGCGCAGGCATCATGGGTGGCGGTATCGCCTACGTGAGTGCAGACCGTGGTATTGATGTGGTGATGAAAGACATCAATAAGCAAGGTCTTGACCTCGGTCTATCAGAAGCAAACAACCTTCTAACCAAGCAAGTTGAGCGCAAGAAGAAAACCCCACGCGAAATGGGTAATGTGCTAAATCGCATCGTGCCAACACTGCACGACGCAACACTGGCAGACACCGATATGATCATCGAAGCGGTGGTTGAAAATCCAATGGTGAAAGAGAAAGTACTGGCTCAACTTGAAGAGACAGCGCCGAACGCCATCATCGCATCAAACACATCAACGCTGATGATCAGCGGTCTAGCTCAGGCACTGAAAAAGCCTGAAAACTTCTGTGGTATCCACTTTTTCAACCCAGTACACCGTATGCCATTAGTCGAAGTGATTCGTGGCGAAAAAACATCAACGGACACGATCGCCAAAGCCGTCAACTATGTTCTGCAATTAGGTAAAGTGCCGGTTGTGGTTAATGACTGTGCAGGGTTCTTAGTCAACCGCTGCCTAACGCCTTACTTCCTAGCGTTCAACCAACTGCTGGTTGATGGTGGAAGCATCGCGCAAGCTGACAAAGTGATGAGCAAAGGCTTTGGATGGCCGATGGGGCCTGCGCACCTTGCGGATGTGATTGGTCTTGATACCGCTAAGCACTGTATGGATGTGATGGATGAAGCCTTCCCAGCTCGTTTGGGTAAACCACAAGTCAACCTGATTGAAATGTTGTGTGGACGTGGACAGCTAGGTCAGAAATCTGAACACGGCTTCTACAGCTACCAAAAAGATCGTAAAGGTCGTCTACAGCCGTCTCTCAGCATTGACACCCAAGTGTTGCTTGATAGCGAATGTGCAGCTCCTGCGGTGTTTAGCGATGAAGAAGTGACTTTGCGCATGATGCTGCCAATGATGTTTGAAGCAATTCGCTGTTTAGATGAAGGCATTATCAGCTCTCCTCAAGAAGGCGATATCGCGTTTGTTTATGGCACAGGCTTCCCGCCATTCCGCGGCGGCATTTTCTACTACATGGACAGTCTTGGCCTCGATAACTTAGTCGAACTCGCGCAGAAATACCAAGCACTGGGTTCACTTTACGCGATACCTCAAGGTCTGCTTGAACGTGCGAACAACAACCAAAGCTTTTACGCCTAATTAGGAGATTTAAAATGAAAAATGTAGTGATTGTTGATGCTATCCGTACTCCTATGGGTAAATCAAAGAATGGTGTTTTTCGCCACGTCCGTGCTGACGACCTGTCTGCACACCTAATGAAAAGCATGATTGAGCGTCAACCGAACCTTGATGCGACACTGATCGACGATGTGATTTGGGGTTGTGTGCAACAAACTGAGGAGCAAGGTGCTAACCTAGCTCGTGTTGCTGCTCTGCAAGCGGGGCTTCCGGAAACCGTGCCAGCGACAACCGTCAACCGACTATGTGGTTCATCGATGGATGCACTGCACATGGCAACCCGCGCTATTAAAGCGGGCGACTCAGATGTGGTCCTTGTCGGCGGTGTTGAGCACATGGGCCACGTGCCGATGACCAAAGGCATCAGCATGAACCCATACAACCGCAATATGGCGCAAGCATCAGCAATGATGGGACTGACAGCAGAAGCCCTTGGCAAGATGCATAAAGTGTCTCGTGAAGAGCAAGATGAGCTAGGCGCTCGTTCTCATCGTCTGGCTCATCAAGCCACCCTTGAAGGTCGCTTTGATAACGAGATCGTCCCAACAATGGGCCATGATGCGGAGGGTTTACCTACTCTAGTCCAACACGATGAAGTGATTCGACCAGAAACGACAGCAGAATCACTTGCTACGCTTCGCCCAGTGTTTGACCCTCGCGGCACAGTAACGGCTGGTACCTCATCGGCACTGTCTGATGGCGCGTCATGTCTACTCGTGATGAGCGAAGAAAAAGCCATCGAACTCGGTCTGAAAGCAAGAGCACGCGTCATTGCGGCTACCAGTGCAGGTGTTCCTGCAGCGATCATGGGTTACGGCCCAGTGCCAGCGACACAAAAAGCGCTGAAGAAAGCCGAACTCAGCATTGACCAAATCGACTTTGCTGAAGTTAACGAAGCATTTGCCGCTCAAGCGATTCCTTGTTTGAAGGATCTTGGCTTGTGGGAGCAGCGTGATGACAAAGTTAACCTCCATGGCGGCGCGATTTCACTGGGTCACCCACTCGGTTGTTCAGGCGCGCGTATTGTCGGCTCTCTGATCAACATCATGGAACAACGTGGCGGCCGTTACGGACTTGCGACCATGTGTATTGGCATGGGTCAAGGTATCGCGACCATCATTGAACGTATTGAATAGCGAAAACTAAAGTCAGCCTAAGTCAAAGAGCTCTGTCCTACCCAGAGCTCTTTTTTTGTCGCCAGTTAGTTTGGATGGTCACCCCCTACATAATTGAGTTTTTTGCTTCACTAAAATCGCTATTATGGTCAACGAAACAAACATTCTGTTCCTATAACAAACCTTGGGGAAAATGATGAAAAAATTTGCCTTAACCACGCTAACATTCGCACTTACGTCAGCTTCTGTTCACGCCAATGTACCAGCGGAACACCCACTGGCTAAGTACCTTAATGCACCAGGTGCATCGGTTAACTTGCCTGTGACTGCAGCAAAACAGTCTTTTGATCTAGATTTCGTTCAGGGCGCCTACGACAGCTTCGAAAGCTTCCATGCGCAAATGGGCGGCGACCATGCACTTTACTACATGACCAACTTCAGCACTGTGATGCGCACTGACAACGTTAACCCTGCGGCAGTGCAAAAAATATTGGCACGTAATATCAACAGCGAAATTGGCAACATCACAGTCACAACGGACAGTGAAGGTGAACTGAAGATGGATGACTACTTCGTTCATCCAACCTTCCGTCACCAAGGTGTCATGATGATCCACAAAGGTGAAGTGGTATACGAAGCTTACCCAGGTATGAAACCAACCGATTCTCACATCTGGATGTCATCATCAAAGACACTAACTGGCCTTATCACTGCGATGCTGGCTGAAGAAGGCAAGCTCGACATGAGCGCTTCAACCGCTAAATACGTGCCTGAGCTTAAAGGCACGGCATGGGAAAAAGTGACTATCCTTGACTTAGTTAACCACACAGCTGGCCTTGACCACGAAGAGAACAACAAGTCTATCCTAGATCCAGAAGGCGTATTCGTACGCTTTATCAGCTCTGCGCTTGGCACCACTGAACGCTGCGCAAGCGGTGAAACTTGGCGTGATGTGCTAAAAGATGTTCAACCGCTAGAAAACGAAAAGCCGGGCGATCGCTTCCGTTACTCTTCACTAAACACACACGTGCTGGGGCAAGTGATTCAAAACGTGACCAACAAACGCTGGACTGACGTTGCTGAAGAGCGCATTTGGGGCAAACTAGGCGCACGTATGCCACTACAAGTTCACCTAACACCAGACGGCACACCACTAAACCTAGCTATCATGTCGTCTACGCTAGAAGATTTCGCTAAGTACGCCACCATGTACACGCCAAGCTGGGATAAAGTTGCACACGAGCAAGTCGTTACACCTGAGCTACTTGATCGCATTCGCTCTGCGGGCAGTGCAGACGCATTCGCAGGCGGTATGAAAGAAGGCCAGGCTGTGGGTCTATTTGGCGAAAAACCTGTTAAAGGCGCTTACCAGTTCGACTTCATTTTTGAAGACGGTGCGATGTACAAACACGGTAACTCTGGCCAAGGTATCTACGTCGACCCATCGCGTGACTTTGCCGCGGTTTACTTCGGAGCAACACCTTATGTGCCACCATACGGTGAGATCAAAGCACCTGCTTACTTCCGCAAAGTAGCAGAGCAGTTAGACAACGCAAAATAAGCACATACATTTATCGGGATAAGACCAAAGCCTAAGCGGAAACGTTTAGGCTTTTTTTCCGGCTCGTTTTGAGCCCCTTGCAGTCATGACAATGCCCAAAGAAACCAGTATCTTATACAAAAACACCTCGACAAGGTTTCTCTATGATCTCTATTGAACAGATTCACGCGTTTACTCTGGTTTACCAACATGGCTCATACAGTGCAGCGGCACGCGCAGCAAACAAGGAACGCAGTACAATAAGGGAGCAAGTGGTGACCTTAGAAGATATTGTTGGAGTAGAGCTGTTCCAAATTGAAGGACGAAAAGCAAAGCCAACCGATGCGGCCCACCAGCTCATCTCTCGGGCAACCAATTTAAGCAAACAAGCCAAAGATTTTGAGCTCACCGCTTTCTCCCTGCTCGATGAGCCACTAGAAAAACTGATCGTCATGCATGATGACCAGATCCCAAGTGGCTGGATGAGTTCTGCCATTCTGGAGATTAAGCAGCAGTACCCTCAACTGACGATTGATATTATCTGCGCGTCAAGAGAGCACGCTTATGATTGCCTTGAAAAGAGCGAATGCCATATAGCAATCATGGCCACCGAAGACTCGCCAAGAACGCAAGCTCGAATTGACACACACTATATTGGTAACTTGGCTCTTGGTGCCTATGTCAGCCCAGACTCTCAGCTTGCCGAACAAGATATCGTGTCAATTGAGCAACTCAGACTCGAAACCCAGTATGAACTACCCCACACGAAAGAAGGCGACTTGGGGTGCTTTCGCGTTTCAAACATGATTGAAAAAGTCAGTTCACTCAGCCTTGCTAGCGCTCTGCTCACTCAAGGCGGTTGGATAGCCTTATCCTGCTCATTAGCAGATCCTTTCGTTCAGCAAGGCCATATCCGGCAACTTACCTTGAACGAAGCGACGCGCAATTATATGCGAGGTGTTTGTCTATTTTTTGGCTTAACCAGCAAAAACAGAGATGAAATTAGCTTTGCGCTGGATTGCTTTAATCGACATGCTCATCCGTACTTAGCGTGAATCAACTGCCGGCCTAGTCAGCCGGCTTTTTCATACCACAACAACCTCCTATCTCTCTTTTAGTCGCATTCTTCACCAGCATTTCTCAACTTTGCTTAATCTCTTCACCTGCATCACAAACTGCCCCCTTCAGAAAGGATGACCTGCATCAACAATTTATCCATTGTCCCAGCTGGCTAACCGTGTGACCTAAAATGCAAAGCGCAAAGCATGCTCACTTGTTTTAATACCTCTACAAACTGGATGACACAACGCGTATGAAGGTAAGAGCTTTTTTCCTGATTTTTCATATACGCCAGTCGTTACTCCACATTTACATAAGGCCTTGCAAGGATGCATTTCTACCATGTTGGAACAAAAACCGAGTAATAACACAAGGTAAAACTATGAAAAGAACTGCTGTTACCGCTTCACTCATTCTTGCATTTTCTAGTGCTGCGATTGCCGAAGAACAAGAAAGCGAAGTGATCAATCCATCTGACCTTACACGCGTTTATACTCAAGCGGCTGTCTTCCTAGATTCCAATGCGGACGTTCGAATGTCAGGAATGATGACAGGTGCATGGTCAGAAGATATTCAATTTGCAGGCTTTGCTGAAGGTACGTTTGGCAACAATGATGCAAAAGTTGATGGCAAACATAAGCTTGGCACTGACTATCAAAAAGGTCGCGCGCAGTATTTTCAAGTTCACGCGCTAGACAACTCTCTGCTACCTCGCGTTGGTTTCTCAACCGATTTGATCCACCAAAACGGTGAAGCAGGTACGGCAAAAGGTTCGGGCCTTAAAGACACGACTCTGTTTTCAGCGGGCGTGATTGGTCTGATCAATCCTGCTTACACATTTGGTGCCAAAGTGTTCCCTAACGTAGCTTACACCACGGGTAGCGTATTTGGCGAAAGTGCAGATGGCTACATGCTAAACATGTTCCTAACCAAAGAAATTGGTGACTCGGGCAGCTTCATTCAGTTCTCACCAGAGTACTTCAAAGCCGAAGGTGATGTGGTATCGATGGAATCAAGCAAGCTGAACTTCTTTGTTAGCGCACCAACCCGCTCTGATCGTACTCAATGGCTTATGACACGTTTTGAATACGGCTCAGCCGATGTCGTTTTGCCTGATGGTACTGAAATTAACAATGATCCTGAGCTACGTGTCGAAATCGGCATGAAGTGGTTCTTCTAGTTAGAGGCAAAAGAGAGTGGCTCTCTAATAAGCTCAGTGTAAAAGCGCTGCGTTTATATAGGGCCACGCTCTTTCTCCACGATAAGGCACATTCAGATATGCTCAATGCCCATGTCGCCATTTTAGTCGTTTTTATTGTTGTGCTATCAGCACCAATTACATTTTCTCGGCTGATTCACCACTGCGTGAGCCCAACCATTTTTGAAAGAGAGTTGAACCAGACCGAGCTAAACCATGTTTACACCTTACTGTCCGAGCGTTGAGCAGCATCCTTCTCGCACCAACCCGGCAAACATCATTAATCCAACAGACACTACAAAAACCATGATCATAAAACACCCTGAACTGACAGATTTTGTCACACTATTTCAGGAAATTATTGCTCATGTTAGGGACGACACAGTAAAAATTTTCCCCAAAGAAAAACACCGTATTATCGAACTTGTAGAGCAGTTGGTCTCAGATACGCTTGAACAACAGCGAGTCGAAGTCAGACATATTCACCAAGCACTTGAGTTGGTTGAACGCTTGTCGGTTGTGGTCAACCTTGAGCGTTACGACCAGTTCAATCTGCTTATCGAGCGAGCTCGTAAAATTGCGACTTATTTGCTCAACAGCGACGAACCTCTATCTTGCCAAGATGACGAGAAAATGAATCTGTTGTTTTCTTACCTTAAGAACAGACAAATGGTCTCTCAGCCAACCCAGCTCACCGAAGGCAATGGTCTCCATATTGCAACCGCATACCGAAAAGGTCTGCTCAACCTCAGTGAAGCAATTGACGCCTATCGCGCACAGTTTGCGTGTCAGCATCGCTTGCAATTTGTCCAGCTCCAACCCTGACAGGTCAGAAACGGCTTAAAGCATGTAAACCAATACCGTAACCACAGAGAACTTATATGAAACGCTCACCGATCGCTTTCGCGCTAACAGCGATATTTACCAGCTATAGCACTGCCGCTGTCGCTAATTCGACTTTTGACAATACACTGAGCCAAGATTGGGGTGGTGTAAGAACCGATCTTGCCAACTCTGGAGTCATCGTGAATGCGGAGTACACTAATGTCTATCAAACGCCTCTCAATACAACGCCAAACGACCGCTCAAATACTTCTCACCGTTTTGATCTATTTACCCAATTTGATTTTGCAGCGCTCGGGCTATGGCAAGGAGGCAAGCTCAACACGCAAGTGGTTGCCAGCAGCGGCACGGCAAATGACTTTGGTCTAGTACAAATTTCGAGCCCGAACTCAACACTGTTCGCCCATGATGATTCAGTCATGGTTCCGACGTTCAACTATAGCCATCAGATTAGCCCTGCGACACAAGTCATGGTTGGTAAATTTGATGCGATTGAGATGATGCGCCCAGCTAGTTTCTATGGTGGTGGTACACGTCATGGCTTTATGAACTTAGCGTTTACTGCGCCGCCAAGTGGCGTAGTGCCACCTTCGTTTGTCGGGGTCATTGCGAATCACAGAGTTGGCAACACCCTTTGGAACGCGATGGTGTTCGACCCAAGAGATCGCTACACCGAAAACTTGAATGCTAAAGGTCTGTTTGATGATGGCGTCAGTGCTAGCTTAGGCTTTGCGCACTTTACCAAGCTGTTTGACCGTCAAACTCTGCTGTCAGTTAACTATGCTTACAGCACTGAGAAAGGTGCAGACTTTAGCTCACTGACACCAGATTTAAACTTCGAGGCGACTGCACAATATAAATACAACGCACGTTTCCAACTGTCGCACAATTTAGTTGAGCGAGAGGGTAATCCGGCGGAATCTTGGGGATTACATCTACGCGGATCACTGGCTGATGGCAACCCAAATGTCTTTCACGCGACCTTTGCAGGCGGACTCGGCGGTAAAGCACTGTTCTTCGAACGCCCAATGGATACTTGGGGCTTAGGTTATTACTACTACGATTTGTCTGACGATTTACAAGACAGCATCAACGCATTACCAATGCCGTATAAACTGCGTAATGAACAGGGGTTTGAGGCTTATTATGCGTATGAGCCAGTGCCTTGGTTAACGGTAACCGCTGACCTTCAATACGTCACTTCAGCGCTCAATACACAAGATAAAGCGTGGTTGGCAGGTCTTCGCACCAATATTCGCTTTTAATCATCGACAAAACGCTCCATCAAACACGATGGAGCGTTATTTTAACTCAGGTTGTTTTTGCCGACTTGACCTACAATATTGGCAATCTCGCGTAACTGCTCATCACTGCGATAATGAATAGGAAAAAACGCACACACATTATGTGGTTGTGACTGGAGAACTTCTTCAAGCTTAATTTTAATGAGTCCTTTTTGGGACGCGTGAGATTTTGCCAACCATTCCGGAATAATGGTCCAGCCATCTTGTGCGGCCATTTCTAATAACAGGTTGGTATCGGTAATAATTTGCTTGTTTACCGACATGGGATAAGAACCCAACCCCCCATTTGCAGCGCTCTCTGTCATGTATTGTTTTACCAAGCGCAGATCATTGAGGCTAACAGACTTCGCCTTCGCCAATGGGTGCTGTTTGGATAGGTAAGCTGAAAATCGCATTGTTCCTAGGTTGATGACATCCAATTCGTGGGATGTAGCAATCAAGTTTTCACTCGCCATTAACGCGATTTGCGCCCTTCCTTGTTTTACCTCAACAAACGCGTTTTCTCGCACACGATCAAGAAACTGGACATTTAGGTGAGGAAATTGACTCGATATGGCGGCATGGAGGCGAGTAAGCAAGTTCATAGGCACCAAAGGGTCATGGCAAATAACCAGCTCCGTTAATGTCGAATCATGCAGTGACAAAAGCGTTTCCTGCAAATCTCTAGCATGCTTACCCAAAAGCACTGTGCGCTCAAAAATGGCTTTTGCGGCTTGGGTCGGCGTTAATCGCTTACCTTCAAGTTCAAACAAAGCTAGCCCAGTAGAGTCTTCTAACGCCACGATCTGCTCTCTAACCGTTGTACGTGTCTTACCCAACACTTTGCCAGCCTGACTGTAAGAGTTCGTCACGAAGACCTGATTAAAACAATGGATTTGTTCAAGAGTAAACATCGTCGCCCCCAGCAAAAATGTACGCACTTCCCTATCATTATGCATTTCTTTGATTTCTCAATCCATCTTAATATCAACACGAAAGATAAACCTATCAAACAACGCTTACATAAGGTGAAAAAGAATGAACCTACTAAGAAAAGCTTCAGTGCTTGCCGTCGCAATGGCACTCGCGACAACAGTTAATGCCTCATCGGTCGAAATGACCCAGTTTGTCGACAGCAAAGCAGAGCGTCTGCAAGAAATATACAAAGACCTGCATGCCAACCCAGAGCTAGGGTTCATGGAATACCGCACTGCGGGAGTGGTAGCCGATGAACTGACCAAACTCGGCTTTGAGGTAAAGACAGGCATTGGTAAAACAGGCGTGGTTGGAATCTTAGAAAATGGGCCGGGCCCGGTTGTGATGTTCCGCGCTGATATGGATGCCAACGCGGTCAAAGAAGAAACCGGACTGCCTTATGCCAGCAACGTTAAAGTCACCAACCTAGACGGAGAGGAAACGTACGTCTCGCACATGTGTGGTCATGACGCACACACCACCTGGCTGATCGGTTTAGCCAAAGTGATGGCCGAAATGAAATCTGAGTGGCAAGGCACACTGGTATTGGTTGCTCAGCCAGCAGAAGAGCCCATTGAAGGCGCGCAATCTATGGTACAAGATGGTATGTACACGACTCATGGCGTACCTGAACCAGATTACTTCATCGCAATGCATACCTTCCCATTCGCCACGGGTACGGTATTGGCCTCTCCAGGTCGTGTAAGTACCGGCTCTGATCATATCGACGTCACTTTCCACGGTGTTGGTGGCCATGGTTCTTCTCCTCATCTAGCAAAAGATCCAGTGCTCATGGCTGGACAAGCGATTGTTCAACTGCAAACCGTGGTTTCACGTCACATAGATCCAACGGATGTTTCGGTATTAACCGTTGGTTCAGTGCAAGCGGGCGTCGACAACAACGTGATTCCTGAAGAAGCGACACTAAAGCTCAAGCTTCACTTTTCAGACAACGATGTTCGCAAGCAGATGCACGAGTCCATCACCAACATCGTTAACAACATCGCTCGCTCAAACGGCGTGACGGAAGAAGACCTGCCGACGATCACCTACAAAGGCTTCGCAGCGGCCATGGTTAACGATCCAGAACTGACGAGTCTGATTCAGAAAGAGCTGCGTGACGCGGATTATGTCAACAAAGTCGTGCCTCAGTTCCAAGCACCAGCATCGGATGACGCAACAACTTTAGTTGACCATATTCCAGGGGTAAAAGTGTCTTACCTAGCCGTTGGTTCAGCAGAGCCTAAGCTGGTTGAGCAAGCACATAAGAATGGTCAGCATTTCCCGTTTATGAACCACAACCCTGACTACCAAGTCGACCTTGACGCGATCGGTAAAGGGACCAAAGTAGCTTCAGACATCATCCTTAAGATCATGGAAAAATAGTGTTACCTCACTAACAAAATGTAGGGTGCACGGACGCACCATTTTTGCATTTGCTACACCGCTCCCTCCTGCTTTCAACGACCCCCAGCCTAGTCAAAAACCCTTGTTGTTTGACCTTCCACTGGTTCTGTCACACTACCGAGTTGTTCAACCAATAAAGTAACCAAGCAACCCTGCCGCCACGCATACAGCGTTTACCTCTCCCCTCTCAGAGACTTGAGCTTTACTCTCTAACCCGTAGTGATGGGTAAACATGACGCACAAAAAAAACGGAGCTCAATTGAGCTCCGCTTTACTGCTTAACACTGCTATTTGTTACGCTTTCACTTTTTCACGCAGTTTTTGGAACACCGCATAGAATCCCGGGGTCATAATCGAGCCCACCGCAAGTACCATCAACATACCGCCCAGCAAGGCAAGGCCCGTGGTGTTTTGCGCGGTCGCACCCGCACCTTGTGCAAACGCAAGCGGTAAAATACCCAGAATAAACGACCATGATGTCATGTTAACCGCTCTAAAGCGCATCTTACCACCTTGGATAGCTGCCTCTTCAATCGATAGACCTTGCTCTTCACGCTTAATCTTTGAGAACTCAACCATCAAGATGGCGTTTTTCGCCGCTAGCGATACCAACAGAATCAAACCAATTTGTCCGTAAATCGACAGCGCTTGACCACCCATTAGTAGTGCAGCGTATGTGCCGACCGCCGCTGTTGGCGCAACAATGATGATTGCTGCTGGCAGTGCCCAAGATTCATACTGCGCCACCAAGAACAGGTAGATGAACACCAACGCGAGAATCATGGCAATTTGTGCTGTACCGCCCGCTTGTTTCTCTTGGAACGCCATGTTGGTCCATTCAAACGTGTAACCCGACTCAAGCACTTCGCCTGCAATACGCTCCATCGCTTCAATGGCTTGACCCGATGAATATCCTGGCGCGGCATTTAGCTGAATACGCGCAGCTGGTAGCATGTTGTAGCTCGTCACCAAATCTGGCTCAAGTGTCGGTGAAATCGTTGCTATCGTTGACAATGGAACCTGCTTACCGCTGTTCGATGGCACATGGATACGCAAAACATCATCCAGATCGTTGCGCTGCTCACCTTTTGCCTGAACGAACACACGGTAGCTACGACCATTCAGTGCAAAATCATTCACGTAAGAAGACGCAAGATGGGTGGCCATCGCATCATTGATCGCGCCGAGCGTTACACCCATTTGACGCGCTTTTTCACGGTCAATGTCGACGTGGTAGTGAGGCACATTGGCGCGATAGGTGGTCATCGCACGAGTGATCTCTGGGGCTTGGTTTGCCGCCGCGACCATCGCGTACGTCATTTGGGCCAGCTCTTGTGCACTGCGACCGCCTGTGTCTTGCAGCATGAACTCAAGTGAATCACCGGCACCTACACCCGGAATCGCTGGCATACCCATGGTAAACGTCATCGCCTTGTCGATACCATGCAACTGACGATTCAAACGCTGTGCAACCGCTGCCTGAGTATGGTCTCCCTCAAGATCAAGACGCTCATCCCAGTGCTTTAAGTTGATGAACATGGTCGCCGAGTTTGACGCCACACTGCCGGTTACGGCGTTAAAACCAATCGCACCTGCATAATCTTCAATAGCCGGGTCATTGTTCAAAATTTCTTCGGCTTTACGGATCAGCTCATGGGTGCGCTCTTTAGATGCGTTGTCCGGCAAGAACATAGCTAGCGCAAGTACCCCTTTATCTTCAGCAGGAACAAATGCGGTTGGTAGCTTAGCGTTCATCACGACCATAGCACCAATCGCCACTATGAAGGCCGCACCCAACACCAAGCTCTTACGAACCATCAGTGCCACCGCTTTACCATAGGCGTTGGTCACGCGGTCAAACATGCGGTTAAAAGCAACAAACCATTTTGCTGGTTGGCTATTGCGCTTCATCACCATGGCACACAATGCTGGCGATAGAGTCAGCGCGTTAATCGCAGATAATACTAGCGCAATACAAATCGTGATTGAGAACTGAGCGAACATCAAGCCGGTAATACCCGGCAGCATCGCAACCGGAATAAACACCGCCAACATAACGAGCGTCGACGCGATGATAGGCCCCGTCACCTCTTTCATTGCTTGAATTGTCGCTTCCTTGCTTGACCACTGTGGCTGCTCGTCGAGAATACGTTCGACGTTTTCTACCACTAAGATCGCATTGTCTACCACAATACCAATCGCGAGAATCAAGCCAAATAGCGTCACTGTGTTGATACTAAAGCCGCCCATCTGCATAAAGGCAAAGGTGCCAATCAAAGAGACAGGAATGGCTACAACAGGCGCTAACGTTGCACGAACATTACCCAAGAATAAGTAGGTCACCGCGATAACCAGCAGAACCGCAACTAACAGCGTTTCTACGATACTCTTAATCGATGCCTCTACCGCAAGCGTTGTGTCATAAGGGATAGCATACGACATGCCTGCTGGCAGAATAGATTCTATGTCTTTCAGCACCGCTTTAACCGCTTCACCCGTTTCCAATGCGTTCGCATCTGGGTTCGCTTGCATCATCACTAGCGCCGCTTCTTGACCATTGTAGTTAGCATATGCGTCGTAGAACTGACTGCCAATTTCAATATCGGCCACATCCGCAAGGTGAATATGGTTACCATTAGCGAGGGTTTTGACAATCACTTGTTCAAAGTCTTGCGCACTGGTTAAACGCCCTTGTGTGATCAGGTTAAACTGAAGCGCGGCATTTTCACGGCTCGGACCCTGACCAATACGGCCCGCAGGGACAACCGCATTTTGCTCGCGAATCGCATTCTTCACTTCTACTGTGCTGACACCTAGAGCCGCCATACGATCCATATCAAGCCACACACGCATGCCATACGTCGCACCGATGAGGTCACTGGTCGCCAGCCCTGGAATACGCGCAATACGCTCCATGAAGTTAGATTCCACCCACGAGTTAAGCTCAAGCTCAGACATTGACTGGGTTTCAGAATAGAACGCTACCGCAAGCAGATCATCAGGCGTCGCTTTACGAATACGAATACCACGGGCACGCACTTCGAACGGCAGCATGTTTTCCGCTACCGCGACACGGTTTGAAACGTTGACCATCGCCATGTCAGAGTCGACACTGTTATCAAACGTAATATTGAGGAAGTAACGGCCATCGTTGGTTGAACGCGACTGCATGTATACCATGCCATCCACGCCGTTGACCTCTTCTTCGATCGGGTTACCAATCACCTCTTTCACTGTTTCTGCGCTCGCACCGGGTAAAACGGCGATCACACGTACCTGAGGCGGTGTTACACTAGGGTACTCCGCCACGGGCATGGTTTTAATCGCAATCAAACCGATCAAGGTCAGGAAAATCGAAATGACAAACGCAAATTTTGGTCGATTGATGAAAAATTGACTTAGCATGGACCTACTCCGCTACCACTACTTGAGCACCTTCCCTAATGCGCTGTAGACCACCGATAATGATTGGCTCTTCCACGGCCAAACCTTGTGTAATAAAGACGTTTTGACCAATGCGGTCTGACACTTCCACATCTCGACGAACCGCAATCCCGTCTTCAATCGTCAGAACGTATTGCGCCTTGTAATCTTGGTGAATCGCCGCGTGCGGTATTTTTACACCAGCAAGCGCTTGAGTCGGAGCTAAGCCAACCCGTACATACTGATTCGCTGTCAGCAAGCCTTGCTCGTTGTTGAATGTTGCCGCGAGATCTATCGTGCCACTTTGTGGGTCAATCTTGTTGTCAACAAATGAAAGGACGCCTTCGCTGTCAACAACTTCACCAGCAATTTCTAGTGAAACCAGTGTTGAGTCTTGGCGCGAAAAATCGCGTGCAGCAACGTCGGTTTGCTTGAGTGAGAAGCTCGCTTCAATCGGATGGATTTGCACCAAATCGGTAAGTGGTCCAAAGTTAGGTCCAACCATATCGCCGATAGAGAACAGGCTCTTACCCAACTTGCCACTGTACGGCGCTCTTACTTGGGTTTGTTCTAGGTTATCTTGCTGAACAACTAGGTTAGCTTGCGCTGATTCAACGCGGTGTTTCGCTTGTGCGAGTTCCGCTGAGCTTAAATCAAACTGTGCTTGAGATACGCCACCGGTTTTCAACATGTTTGCATTACGTTGATGGTTCAGCTCTGTAAGTGCTAGCGCTGCTTTCGCCTCGCTCATCGAAGCCTTAGCGGCATCCAAAGCGGCTTGGTATGAGGTTGGATCGATCTCAAATAGAACGTCACCTTTCTCGACTAAAGCCCCATCTTCAAAGTTTTTCTTGAGTAAGTAACCTGTGGTTCTTGGCGTCAAATTAGCGGACTCAATCGCTTGCATTCGGCCGACGTAATAGCTAGTTGGGCTGTGAAAGTGTGCCTTTGCAGTGACCACACTAACAGGGGTTGCTTGAGCCACGTTTTGCTGGTCACTTTCATTTGAACTACCACAACCAGATAGCAAAAGGGCCATCGCTGTGTATAAGGGCAATTTTCTCATGAGTTTCTCTTTATTAATTAATTTGATTGAGTGGGTGCGGTGTAATCACTAAACATCTAGCAGGCGATTAATTGCGTTTAGCGCTTCGTCATCGAGAACACCTGCTAGGAAATGCAGTTGAAGATTTGCGACTAAGAAATCGATCTGAGCGGCAGTTAACTGCTCTTTCGCTGAGTAAAGTTGACGCGTCGAGTCAAGCACATCAACGATAGTGCGCGTGCCAATGTCTAGCCCTTGTTCCGTCGCGTTTAATGCCGATTCGGCAGAAATCACCGCCTGTTGATAAGCAGATTGCGCACTTTTAAGTGCCACTAAATCTTTTTCTGCGCTGCGCACTTGGCGTGCGACCTGTCGCCAAGTATGGCTTTGAAGTTCAAGTGCCTGTTGGTACTGAATATTGGCTTGTTCGACTCGATTTTCCGTCGCGCCACCACGGTAAGCTGGCAGAGACATTGCCACTCCGGCAAACACAGTGGCATTGTTGTCTAGGTCTTGAAACGAACCTTTTGCTTGTTGTGGGCCGTTGCTACGGGATTGAGTAGCAAACGCATAGCGATACTCTGCCACTAAGCCAATCGTCGGCATATGACCCGCTTGAGCAAGGGAAATCTGCTCTCGCGATAACTCAACCAGATGACGTTGAATCTCCATTTGCTGGCTCTCTCGCTGAGCAAGCTCTTGCCAGCTGATGTAACCATTGGGTTGGGGGAGCGAAACCTTAGGCAGATTGGCACCCAATGAGGCTACTCGTGTATATTCGCGACCCGTTAATTCGTACAGATAGTCGAGCGCCTTTTCCAACTCGTTGTGAGCAAAAATCACCGCCGTTTCCGCTAGGTCATATTGCGCTTGAGTTTCTTTGACATCATTCTCTGGCACGAGGCCGTTATTAAAACGATGCTTCACTTGAACCAAATGCTCACCTATCGCTTTCTTGGTGGCTTTAACCTGTTTTTGTTTCTCTTGCGCTTTAAGCGCATTGAAATAGCCATTGACCACACTCATCTGCATCGTCGCTAGAGCGTAATCATAACTAACCTTGCTGAGTTCATGCTGCTGCTCAGCAATGGCACTCGCTCGATTAAGCTGATCATTAAAAATATTTTGCCCAACCGATACAGACACTTCTGCGCCTTGGCCATCGGTTTCGTTCATCGTTGTCCAATCATTTCGCAGCGCACCATACTGAACACCCACATCCACCTGTGGGCGGTATTGACCATCAATGATGGCGCTGCCCTTACGCGCACTATCCATTTCCAGTGCCGCACTAGCCAATATCGGATTGTTCTCTAGTGAGTCTAGATAGAGTCGCTGCAAGTCAACAGTATGTGCCACTGCGGGCGCGCCGCTAAGTGTCAAACTGACCCCAACTGCTGATAACAATAGTCTGTTCATAGTTTTACTCGCTGTTATACAACGTAATTACGTGATTAATCGTGTTTAATGACGCTGTTTTACTGAGAAACCAGTGCGAAACGTAGGCTTGGAAGAGCAGGAATTGTTTCAGATCAGCTTTCGCGGCGGTAAGAAAGGAAAAGCGTGGCTACGCTCGGCTTTTTTTGTTATTTAATTTATTACTTATTAATTAGGAGAGAGACACTAGAAATGCTGGGACTGAAAGCGAAAGTAACCTGGTTTAACTCTGAGAAAAAATTTGGCTTTGCGGTGCCCGATGTCGTTCCCATTGATGTGTTGATTGATCTTTCCAGCATCAACTTGGCCAACATGGAATTAGCCCTTGGGCAGCGAATTTACATAGAAATCGAAACACCTGACGACGGTGGCTTTCGCGCCACTGCAGTGATACCACTATGACGGATGCCGTATCGGAGACGTCTACGCCTGACAATAAACGAGGAAGGCCCAAAAGCGCTCCATTAATAAAACAGCAACGTCACGTAGCGAAACGCTATCAAGATCTACTTAACGTGCGTCAGCAATTCAACCTAGAGCTGAAACAGCACTACCCAGATTTAAACCCTGCGGAACTCAGCGATGTCGCCCAACTTGTTCTTGCTACCGCGGAAGAATATCGCTTATGGTCAGAAATCGACAATCGGCTGCTCGCCATTCAGAGGCACAAAGACCCAGAAACTCAATTTTTGCTCCAGTCGGAGAAGCTCCAGCAGGACTTAGTCCAGTTGCAGACTACTTATCAGTTAATACTCTGTCAGCGTAATCAACCTATCCTACCCAGTAAAAAGTACTGGCGACATGCTAACAATGAAACAATCAATAAGGCGATTTCATATTTAAGTTATCAACCAGCTAACGAACAAACTGTTACGCTCTATGGTTTTGCTCTTTGGCTCAAAGCACAGTGTGCTGAGTATGAAGAGAAGTGTGCTGTTAAAACTTGGCGGACATTGATCAGAAATGGGCTAGGCCACATCATTGAAAAACGCATTGGTTTGATTTACCCGATACATAGCGCCAAAACCGCAGGTCGCCCTAAGCTACCAACGCCGGTTGATCTTGTTAGGTCGGAGCAAGCCTTGATCGATGAATATCAAGAGCTAGCCATAACTTATCGTGCTCTTCAAATACTACCACTGACACCAGAACAAGTTTGGCGAAACCAACAACATAGTAAACTTGAAAAAGTTGGCAGAAAGCCATTCAGTGAGCGCCAAAAAGCACTAAGAAAACGGAAAAAACTCGAGGAACAATTGTGTGAATTAGAACGCAATAAAAAAGCAATATTGGCAGCGGAGTCCGAGAGAGTGACTGTACGTGGACGCAAGCCTCTCACCTACCAGCAATTAAGATCGAGATTGCTAGAAAAGATACAAGCACTTATCAAGCTTTCGGCGTAGTACAAATCGAGCTCAACACCATACAGCGTAACTGACTGCGGCAGATATTAATCCAGAAGATGACTAGAGACTTAAGAACTCTCGATTTACTGTTCTCTTTGATTGCGCTAGCCGGATTGGCGATAGCTACGTTTGCGTAGTGTCAGATCTAGTAACCTTCATCGAATGCGAGTTTTTAGAGCTTCTATAATTAGGTAGAACTGAATCATCCTCAACAGGACAACTCCCCTAGTAACTCATCGATAGGCTCAGGAGAACGATATTCTAGTAATCTACAGCTAGTGCTCTCGCTATATAGCTTTGAACGCTTGACTTCATGCTGTTGCAGCTCAACTATTTTTCCGAGAGCGAAAACATGCCCACCGCGTAATTCTAACCGTTGATGTATCGTTTCTTCGTCACAGGTTGCCAGCAAGATAGCCGACGGTGAAATCGCATCGAAAACCTCAAACGGTAACTCTATCACTTGCTCATCTTTGTCGAGCAGGCAAAAGTGTCCATCGAGCAGCACTACTTCTTCAGTTAGTCGGCTGATTCCTCTCAGCAATGCCTGTTGATTCTTATCAGCAGTAGAGACAAGCTTAGAACTCTCAACATAATCCGAGTTCTCTTTTATCAAGTCGCTGCATGAATAATGCGCCCATCCAAACTTCTCTGATAGCTTTCCGCACAGCGTCGACTTCCCTACTCCATGCACTCCTGAAACAAAAATTATCTTTGGCATATCTCATTCCTGATACTGGGTTGACGAACAGATTTTAAACCTTTGTCACAGCAATGAATTTGACTCAACGAACATTTATGTAACTTATTTATATGCATCACTGTTTTTAGAATTACTAAGAGTAAACTTGCCCCATATTAGTAAGCAACGTCGGTGGCAAAAATGGATAACCTATTAATTCAAAAATTCTCTGAGATTAATCTCAACGACAAATTCTTCAATTCTCTCAAAGCTGGTTACACTGAGTTCTCTGAATGGTTTCTAAAAAAAGCAGATGACCATGCCTTGGTGCTATACAGCAATGAAGGGACTATTGAAGGGTTTCTATACTGCAAATTTGAATCTGGTCCAGGTGACGACACCAACCCTCTTCTTCCAAGCACTAACCATATGAAGGTGGGAACTTTCAAATTTAATCCGAAAGGAACACGTCGCGGTGATAGGTATTTAAAAAAGATTTTTGATTATGCATTAGCTCATCAGTCGAAGCCTAGTGACATCTATGTAACAGTCTTTGAGAATGAGCACGGGTACTTAGTTGAATTGTTTGAACGTTATGGCTTCGAACGTTACGGAACGAAGACTGGACAGAATGGTACCGAGTTAGTTCTCCTTAGAGATTTGAACAAGCAGTTTGGCGATATCAATAAAGATTACCCTTTTATTTATACCGAGGGCCGCAAAAAGTATTTACTTAGTGTCTACCCAAAGTACCATACTGTTTTATTTCCAGACTCCAAGCTGCTCACCGAATCTCCAAACATCGTACAGGATATTTCTCATTCGAATAGTATCCACAAGATTTACATTTGCGGTATGGATGGAGTAACTGCGATGAAACCTGGTGATGTTCTCGTTATTTATAGAACTGGTGATGGACAAGGTGCCGCTGAGTTCAGGGCAGTTGCGACTTCACTATGTATCGTTGAGGATGTCCATACAATAGGCGATTATGACAATGAAGAGCACTTTGTCAGCGAATGTGTGAAATACAGTGTTTTCACCGAAAAAGAGTTAAGAGGGTTCTATAGAAGCCAGAAATATCCTTACGTTATTAAGTTCACCTACAATGCAGCTCTACCGAAACGACCAATCAGAGGCAAAATTGCTGACGAGGCCGGAGTATCAAGAGACGATTATTGGGGTGTATTAGAACTGTCAGACCAACAGTTCCAGAGTATAGTAGACATTTCAGAAGTTAGACCGGAACTCATCCGGAATTAAGCTAAGCAAAGATTCGAGTTCAAATCGATATACTTAAATGACTGAGGGGCTTTAAAGCCTCTCTCTTTTTGGTATGGATCTATCGGATTATCGTACTTTTTGAAGTCTTTGATCTGAATAGCGTAAGCCACTTCTCTATTTGAGAAGTACTCGTCAAAGAACGACTTCTTAATACCAGACGCAGATTTGGTTTCTTCCCATAACTCTTCAGGATGTTTAGCTAATATATCCCCGATAGTAAACTCTCCAACGATCTTACCTTCTGGCATGGTCGAATAGATTACTACTGACTTCACTTCAGGTCTTTTGAAGATAGCTTTGCGATACTCGAACAACTTCTCGCCCGAGATAATCTTTTCTACGAATTCTGGTTTAATCGACAATAACGCTTTCATGATAGAGCTCTTATTTTTTCTAGGTGCGAATATTAAACTCAAACACGCAAGATTTCATCAGGAAATCTGACATTGTGCGAGTTTATCCCAACTAAACATTGAATGTACCAAAACGGATGATACTGCATACATATACAGTATATGAGTATATGAGTATATTTTCTATGTCTATCCGTAACTTAAAAGATGGTTCAACCAAACCTTGGATATGTGACTGCTACCCTAATGGCCGCAATGGGAAACGCGTTCGCAGACGCTTTGCCACCAAAGGTGAGGCTGTCGGGTTTGAGAAGTTCACAATGAAAGAAGTGGATCAAAAGCCCTGGCTTGGAATGAGTAGTGATCACAGGCGGCTGTCTGATGTTGTGGATACCTGGTTCAGCCACTACGGCCGAACGCTCACCAACGGAGAAGTCATCTACCAAAAGTTTAACCATATGGTTAAAGCCATGGGTAACCCGCCCGCTTCCTTATTTAACGCCAAGCAATACACTGAGTTTCGTAGCTTGAGGATCGCTGGCCAAATCAACTTTGTTGATGACCGCTGGCAAAAAGGCGCTCCAAGTGTTTCTACCCTCAATTCGGAGTTAGCGCGCTTTAAGGCGGTTTTCAGTAAGCTAAAAGAACTCGGTGAGTGGGACCTCCCCCACCCTCTAGAAGAGCTCAAGCCATTCAAAGTAGCAGAGCGAGAGATGGCTTTTATTCCTAAAGAAAAACTTCCTCTACTGCTAGAGTTGGTTGGCCAGCATCAGCGTGGAGACATGCCCAAAATAGTAAAGATATGCTTAGCCACAGGTGCACGATGGAATGAAGCGGCAAAGCTGCGGGGGAGCCAGCTCAGCAAGTACAAGATCATCTATACCAATACTAAAACCAAGAAGAACCGTTCAGTACCCATCTCCAAGGCGCTTTATGAAGAGATCTACAAGCCATGCTCCGGCTTAATGTATGAAGAGTGCTACACCCCTTTCTGAAACATTTGACATGAACCCGCTTGCTGCTCTTGGACTTGAATAATTGATGAGTTTTTATGCAAATCTGAAGAGTGGCGCAAAGCAAAAATGTCTCAGGTGTAGACACTTTGTAGACACTTACCAAATTTCAGGCAAAAAAAGAGCCGCAAAATGCGGCTCTCGATTGTTCGTTTTTTTCGAAATGTTGGATTACTTCTCTTTACCGAATACGTTGTTCTCTTGCTCTTGTACGCGGATGAAAGTTGTACGCTTAGTTAGCTCTTTAAGCTTTGCTGCGCCTACGTAGGTACACGTTGAACGTACGCCGCCAAGGATGTCTGAGATAGTGCCGTGAACGCTTCCACGGTAAGGCAATAGTACGGTTTTTCCTTCAGCTGCGCGGTACTTAGCCACACCACCTGAGTGCTTGTCCATCGCCGACTGAGAAGACATGCCGTAGAATTTCATGAAGGTTTCACCATCTTTCTCGATGATTTCGCCGCCTGACTCTTCATGACCTGCAAGCATACCGCCTAACATAACGAAGTCTGCGCCGCCGCCGAATGCTTTCGCCACATCACCCGCACATGAACAGCCACCGTCACCGATGATCATACCGCCAAGGCCGTGCGCCGCATCACCACACTCAATGATTGCTGAAAGTTGTGGGTAGCCAACACCCGTTTTCACGCGTGTTGTACATACTGAACCAGGGCCGATACCCACTTTCACAATGTCCGCGCCAGCAAGAATCAACTCTTCACACATATCCCCTGTCACAACGTTACCAGCAGAGATCACTTTGTTTGGGAATGCCGCACGTACTCTTTCTACGTACTCAACTAAATGCTCTGAGTAACCATTTGCGATGTCGATACAGATGAAGATAAGTTCTTCTGAAAGTGCCATGATCTCTTTGGTTTTTTCGAAATCAGCATCAGAAGTACCAGTAGAAACAAACACATTGTTTAATGTTTTTTGGTCCGCAGATTCTACAAACTCAGCCCACTGTTCTACTGAGTAGTGTTTATGAACAGCTGTCATAACACCGTGTTCAGCGAGCGCCTTTGCCATTTCGAAGCTACCTACCGAGTCCATATTGGCAGCAATGACTGGAGTACCAGACCATTGACGACCGCTATGCTTGAATGTAAACTCGCGGGTTAACTCAACTTGAGAACGACTTTTAAGAGTAGAACGCTTCGGGCGGAATAGTACATCTTTAAAGCCTAACTTAAGTTCTTGTTCGATACGCATGATAAATTTTCCTGTAAGCAAATTTACGTGTCGTGCGTTTTCGGTAAACGTTGGCAGACGTTTTACTGAGTTTCGGACACAAAAAAACCGGAGCGTTGGCAGACGCTCCGGTTTTCAGCATTATAGGTCGCGATTTATTTCTCGCAAGACTGATATTTTCAAAATTTTTATGCTACAGTTCGGTTAAGTTGCATACCTATCCGACTGCAACTCACGCCTAATACACCAATTATCTTTTCAAAACAAACACTTAACAACAGTCACACAAACGTTTGCGCAATCCTTTACGTAGACAATTAAACCAACCTTTAAACTAAATGTTCGACTCGATGTCTCGTTTTGGTTAAAAACAGTGGTGTAGAACTCAACGATTTTTCGCCTCTTGAGTAAAAAAATACCTGATTATTTACTTAGAAAGCCCAAAAACTACAGCTTGAAGAACGACAAATGTTGTTTTTGTTTCTCTGCGAGATCAGAAAGCGCTTCACTTGCGGTGGCGCTTTGAGAAATCCCTAACACGTTTTGATTCACCAACTGGGACATATTCGCCATGTTGCCGTTGATTTCTTGGGTAACGTGAGACTGTTGTTCCGCCGCTGTTGCCACCTGCGCATTGACGGCATTAATACTGGTGATAGTTTGCGTAATACCATGCAATGCACCGTTAGCCTGATTAGTAAGTTGGCTACTTTTGTCTAGCATATCCAAGCTTTTTTGCATGCTTTCATTGGCAAGATTCGACTGTTTCTGTAGTTCTTCAATGATGGTTTGAATCTCTACCGTGGAGTCTTGTGTTGTCGCCGCCAATTTTCGTACTTCATCTGCGACAACAGCAAAACCACGCCCAGTTTCTCCTGCTCGCGCCGCTTCTATAGCTGCATTCAACGCCAGTAAGTTGGTCTGCTCGGAGACACCGCGAATCACTTCAATCACGTCATTGACGCGCTCAGATTGAGACTTAAGAGTCATAATAACGTTCGCTGCGTCATTGAGTACTTTGCCCATTTTCACACCTTCCGCATGACTCAGCTCAAATACTTGTTGCCCAGACTTTGCCAACGTATCGGCTTCTTGGGCCGTTAGACCAGCCTGCTGAGCATTAGCACTGACATTGTCGGCAGCACTTGATAGCTCTTTGACAGCAGAAACAATTTGTTCGATTTCTGCCAGTTCTTTCTCTGCATTGGATTCTGATTGGGTCATAACCTTAGCCAATACTGTCGAGGCACTGGCAACTTCGTCACTGATGTTCGTTAAGGTACCGACGATCGAATGGAATTGCTTCGCCGTTAGATTAACGTCATTGATTAGCTTTGAGATTTCGTTTTTACCCTTTGCGTCAGCTCGAACTGTTAAGTCACCTTGTGCTAACTGGCGCATGACATTTTGCAGGTTGAGTATTGGGCGAACGATCATGCCAGACAGAACCCATGCGACATAAAGCGATATGCCGAATACCGAAGGGAGCAAAATAAGCGTCAGTCGTTTTACTTTTACATTCTGCGCCGCTCTCATCTCGACAAACTCACTTGCGAAGGTCGCAATTTGTTGGGAAAGCTGATCAGCCACAATCACCATCTCATCGCCTGCTTGACGATAATTGCTAAGAAAGTCGTTATACTCCTCTCTACTCACCTGCCCTAACTCTTTCGCGTTTGTAAGTTCCACCACTCGCTCAGACTGCGCAATATAGTTTTTCAGCGCATCGCGAACCGGTTTCACCTGTTCGATAAATGTTCCCCGTTGATCAATCAGGGTTAGTTTGGCCTCAATAGCGGACCTTCCATGATCCAATTTGATAGGGAAATCGCTCTGATCTTCACTACCATAGATAACGTTTAACACACTGAGTCTGAGTGTGTATACCTCTTCGTCAAGCTCGTCCAACGTTTCGGTATAAAACATCAGTGATTCGATGATTTCATTGACCACGGCTTCTTCCGCTTGAATGCTTCTCTTGGTGATAAGTAACGCAATAATCAGTGCTAGGGCGGTAAAAAGAACAGGTAACAAAACCTGAGTTCGGATCGAAAAATTATTTAATGATGGCTGCATAATTCACTCTTAGTCAGTCTAAGCTCGCCCTTGTTTGTTATAAGCTCGCATTGGCTAAAAAGGGACTTAAAGCATTTCAAGTAATAGTGTCTGACTGGAGTGAGGTGCTTTTTCGGCAGCAGTATGTCCTGACCAATACTCTAGGTTCAGACGCCATTATATGCAAACCGACTATAGAGCATATACATTCAGATGACTTTAAAAGTTATATTAAACTAGGATACTTAGCCAAAAAAGGCCAAGCTGAGCTTGGCCATTACCACAGAATTTTCAGGCAACTCTGCGATTAAAAATCGTAGCGAACACCAAGGCGTAAGGTATCTTCACCCGTATCCTTGAATCCGTCGGCGTTCGTATCCGTCGACGTTACGCCATTAGAGTAGTAAGAAACATAGGTACGGAAATTACTGTTGAATTTGTAATAACCGACCAGCTCTACACCATCAGTATCATCATATTTACTGCCATTTGCTTGCTTGTTCTCCTGATTGGTGTAAAGCAACGCAGCAGAAAGCTGCTTGGTAAACTTGTATTGAGCCACCACTTCTAAGGCGGTGAACTCTTTGTCGTTCGTCCCTGTCGCTTTATCATCAAGATCACCAATAGAGTAAGTGGCACCAAGATAAAGATTGTCGAGCGTATAACCGAGACCACCAAGCACTTGTGATTGGCTGCCTAGCCCTTTACCTAGATCTGCGGCCGAAAATGCCAAACCAATATCCAACCCAAACGGCGCAGAATAGATCCCGGAAATACCATAGCCATCGGTGTCTTCTTCACTATTGGCTTGGTAGGTCGCCTGTAGTTTGAAAGATTCAAATGCTCCGCGATACGCAACCACACTGTCCTGCTTGTCGCTTGATGAATTATTGACTTGCTGGATCCCAGAGAATTCCGTGATGTCCGTTAGATCAGAGACAATGACAGACGCCATATCTTGACGACCGAACGATAAGGCATGACCATCAAAATCGACTCCTGCGTACATATAGCGGTTTTCAAATTCGTCTTTACCTGTGTCTTGCTCTGCTTCGTACACGCCAAATGCTGTCATGCCTTGGGCTATTTCAGACTTCCCTTTTAAATTCAGACGAGCACGGGTACTGTCATCCATCGTGCCCTGAATTTCAGCCCCCTTTGAGGTACCGATAAAGTCACCTCTAAACTCAACACGGCCACCGACTTGAAATTCGGTACCCTCTGCCTTGTACACGGTCGCTGCCAATGAAGATCCTGATACCAATGCTGCACATACTGCAGACGCTGCCACTGCTAATTTCATCTTACGTTACCTTTTAGTTTTCAATGAGCTTCATGCTCGAATGGGTTAATGCGAGATAAATTAATGTGCCAGCGTGACGCTTTGATGGCTGAACCATGACGGTTAAGTGGCGAAATAATGGAAGTAATGTGACAGGGCATGCCAAAGAAGACCTGCCCTATCGAGATGAAACTGATTGCTAACGTTTGTCTTTAGGCGAGTCCATCACTACCATGGTGGTAATCGACTGAACGTGCCTACACTCACCTAATACATCGGCGTGAAACTTTTTATAACTTGGTAAATCCTTGGTTTCTACACGGAGTAAATACTCGTTGGCCCCCGTAATGTTGTGGCATTCCACCACCTCATCGACAAAACGCACATGCTGTTCAAACTCTTGCTGAGCCTGTTTTCTGTGGCTGGCTAAGCCGATTGAAACATAAGCAATAAATCCGATACCAAGGCGGCTGTTATCCAGAATCACACGGTAACCTTTGATGACTCGCTGCTTCTCCAACTCCTGGACCCGTCGCAGCGTCGCTGATGGCGATAAACCAATACGCTCCGCAAGTTCAACATTGGAGATTCTTCCGTCTAACTTGAGCTCGTGCAATATCCTTTCGTCAAAACGATCCATTTCATCTCTTTATTGTGCAAATAACCAATTAGATTCGAATAAAAACACAAAATTGCTCACTTTTCCACCTAATATAGCCATTGACCGGTCAAGAGAAGCTCATCACGCAACTTTGTTGCGATCACTTTGCAATTAGGAACTCTCATGGAATTTGAACAACTTAGTGCTCTCATTTTATTTGCTTTTGTCTCGACCTTTACCCCAGGCCCCAATAACATCATGTTGATGACGTCTGGAGCCAATGTGGGTTATATGCGCACGCTTCCGCACATGTGTGGGATAGCAGTTGGCTTTGCGTTTATGGTATTGCTTGTTGGCCTAGGCTTGACCAAGATATTTGAAGCTTATCCAACAGCGCATGTCGTACTAAAATACGTCAGCTTGGCCTATCTGGCTTATTTGGCGCTTAAGATTGCGTTAAGTGGTAGAGCCTCAACAGTTGATGACTTTAGACCAATGAGCTTTCTTGCCGCAGCAAGCTTTCAGTGGGTCAACCCCAAAGGCTGGTCAATGGCTCTCAGTTCCGTCACCTTGTATAGCAATGGTGGAAGTTGGTTTGAACTAATGATCATATCAAGTACCTTTTTAATCGTGAACTTTCCCTCTGGTACTTTTTGGATACTGGCGGGACGTGAGCTACAACGTTGGCTAACCAGTACACTTCGTATTCGAAGCTTTAATATCGCGATGGCTACACTGCTCGTCGCCTCAACCCTGCCGATGATCTAGCTGGGCTGAATGTAAATTTACTTAAAGATGCTATCTAACTTGAAATTGTGCTGCTAATCTTAAACGCGAATACGAACAATTATCGGGTAAGAAATGAATAAGCCATCTCCAAGACAAGTAACCATCTCAGCGACTGAATCCATCACTCCCAACATGCAGCGCATTACTCTTCAGAGTGATGCGCTTGTTGAATTCCCTGCCGATTGTGAAGGTAGCTACATCAAGTTACTGTTTACACCATCAGGTGGCACTGATCTCACCACGATGAGCGAAGGCGATCGCCCTATCATGCGCACTTACACCATCCGCCGCTTTGACGCCGATAACGGATTGATTGAAGTCGATTTTGTTAAACATATTACTGAGGATCTACAGTGCGGATTTGCCGCTCGATGGGCAATGAGTGCCAAAGTGGGTGAACGCATTTCTATTGCGGGTCCAGGTTCGATTCAAGATATGAATACAGAAGCGGACTGGTTTTTTATGACCGCCGATATGACCGCACTGCCAGCACTATCCGCTAAGATCCGCCGTTTGCCGCATGATGCAAAAGGCTATGCTGTGATCAAGGTTATTTCAGAGCTCGATATTCAGCCTATTGAGACGCCAAGTCACTTTGACGTTAAATGGATTTTCGCAAACGAATCGCTAGTCGACACAGTACGTTCTTTACCTTGGCATGCAGGTAAAACTTCCGTTTGGTGCGCGTGTGAGTTTGACTCTATGCGAGGGCTACGCCAGTACTTTAGAAATGAAAGACAGGTAGAAAGAGAAAATATCTACATCAGTAGTTATTGGAAACAAGGCGTTGCAGAAGACGGTCACAAAGTGATTAAACGCCAAGATGCGGAACAGCATGACAACTAACCGGGATATAGATTGAGGGAATTTCTCCCTCAATCTGTTCATTAGTGAACCGTCAGACCAACTTCTCCGCGAGAAAATCAATCAACAACCGAACTTTAGGCGATAGGTTTCTGTTTTGCGGATAAAGCGCCCAAATACCTTCGCGTTCATCTCGATACTCCGTCAATACTTCGATCAAATCACCCTCATCCAAAGCGTGTTGAACATAGTGGTCGGGCAGTTGAACTAAACCTAGCCCTCGTTTCGCCGCATCAAGCAGCGCATAGCCTGAATTGCAGTGAATTCGGCCTGTAACGCGTATTGATTTTTCGCTCTTTGCATCCCTAAAGCGCCAGTAGTCTACTGACCCCACAAGGCACTGATGGCGAGCTAACTCAGATAATGTATAAGGCTCTCCATATCTGTCTAGGTAGCTCGGGCTAGCACAAACGTATAACTGCCGACTTGAGAGACGTTTTGCGATCAAACTCGAATCTTGTAGACGACCAAGGCGAATCGCCACATCAAAGCCCATCTCAATAAGATCCAGCTTCTGGTTGGTCAACATAAGCTCCAGATCGACCTGTGGGTACTGTTCCAGAAACTGATGCAACAAAGGCGCTAAATTTTGCTCACCGAAGGTGACTGGGGCGGTCACTTTTAACAATCCCTTCGGCGTTGACTGCATCTGAGTAACCGCCAGTTCAGCCAATTCTAACCCCTCCACAAGATGCTTACATTGCTGGAAGTAAACATGCCCAGCTTCGGTGAGGGTGACTTTGCGAGTCGTCCTGTTAAATAGCTTAACGGCCAAACGTTCCTCTAGCGTAGAAATGCGACGGCTGACCTGCGCAACTGAAGTCGCCAGTTTGTTTGCCGCCGCCGTAAATGAGTGTGTTTCCGCCACCGCGACAAACTCACTGACTCCTTCCCAATTCGCCATCTTGTCACTCTGTAATATTCAAGGTCATCTAACGGTCAATTATTGCAAAAAAGACAACAATCTCACAAGAATCGAAGTCGTGAATTGTTTAGCCGGATAGGTTCAAAGCAAAAAACCGCACTTCGATTGTGATAACATGGCCTCCTGTTCCGATTCCAAAAGCGACTGAAAATGTCTAAAGTCAAACTGTCACTGAGTATACTCATCATCACGATCGCACTCGTACTAGCATGGGTGTTCATTCCTACCCATGTTCGTCTCGGCAACGAAATCCTTAATCAATCAATTGGTGGTGGCTACAAATTGGTCGGTCACAAAGCGATATCAACCGATCCTCAAGCCGGTAAATTGAACCACTTCTTCCTCATCGATCAATCAGCCAGCGTCTCAGACTCAGAACCTTTTTTGATCACATCTGACCCATTTATTACTGTGACTAAGGTTGATGACAACAAATTATCGCTCTCGGTCAATGGTCGAGTTAAGTTCCTTGATAATGACGTTTGGATCGAAAGACCCGACGGTACAGTGCAACATTGGTACGTCAGTGCGAATATCAATTACATCCGCTAGCCTCTCACTGCGCTAGCATTCCAGACACAAACAGGTAAAATCACGCCAGTTGTTTTTACCTGTAGTGAATACCCTAATGCACCACCCTCAAGATCTATTTACCCGTTTCTCCACTGATATCGCACATTATTCACTACCAGAGAAATTTACCTTTCCGTTTTATTATCAACCGCACCCATTGTGCGTGTTAGCGGCTGAGCAACTGCAACAACACTTGACGACCCAGAAGCAATGGCAACATAACTTTGGCATCGATGGTGATGCAGCAGGAACGGGTAAAATGTTTGGCGTTCTACTGGTTAAGTCTCCTCTAGGTGAAATTGGTTATCTCTCTGCTTTTTCTGGCAAGATCGCAGACCAAAACCTACTACCAGGCTTTGTACCACCGGTGTTTGATATGCTGGCAGAGGAAAGTTTCTTTCGTTCAGATCTGGCTAATATAACTGAGATCAATAGTGCGGTTACCCAGCAGCAATCCAACCCCCGCTTTATAGAGCTTAAACAGACGTTAAGTCAATTACAGCAAGACTATCAGAGCGAAGAACATCAGCAGCGTCAAGCCATTATTGCTGGCCGAGCAGCGCGTAAAATGCAACGCGAACGCGGCGAACAAACATTAAGTAAAGCGGAGCTCGATGCGCTGTTAGTAGCGTTAGGCAAAGAGAGTGTCGCTGAAAAAAACAAACTCAAATACCTCAAGTTAGAGTGGGAAGAAAGAATCGCGGCGATCACAGCAGAGCTTGATGTCTTGCAGACGTCACTAGAACAGCTCAAGCAACAGAGAAAACAGTTGTCCAATACCCTGCAAAATAAACTGTTCAATCAATACCGTTTTCTTAATGCACATGGACAACAACAGTCTCTATCTGCAATCTTTGCACCGACGACGAGCCCGACTCCTCCCGCAGGAGCAGGCGAATGTGCGGCACCAAAGTTGTTACATTACGCCTTTAAGCACAACTTCAAACCATTAGCGCTGGCGGAATTCTGGTGGGGAGTCTCTCCCAAATCGGAAATTCGACAGCACGCAAAGTTCTATCCATCCTGTAATAGCAAGTGCCAGCCAATATTAGGTCACATGTTGCAAGGCTTGCTGGTTGACGACAACCCACTGGAAGAGAGCTGGGCACAAGACAAAGAGTTGGAAATCTTATACGAAGACGAAGCATTAGTCGTCGTAAACAAACCTTCGGGCCTACTATCAGTGCCAGGCAAGATCATCTCGGACTCTGCCTATACACGCTTACAAATGCGTTATCCCGACGCAGAAGGACCATTTGTCATCCATCGATTGGATATGGCCACATCGGGATTGCTGGTTTTTGCACTCACTAAACGCGCCAACAAAAGCCTCCAGAAACAGTTTATCTCCCGCAGCGTACACAAGCGCTATGTCGCTTTGCTCGAGGGTAGTGTTGACCAAGAGAGCGGCCAGATTACTCTACCAATGCGAGGGGATCCCGTTGACCGCCCTCGCCAATTGGTCTGTTTTGAGCATGGCAAACCCGCTGAAACTTACTGGGAAAAAATTAACACCACTGACGGACGAAGCAAGCTCTACCTCTATCCGAAAACTGGACGCACGCACCAACTAAGGGTTCACTGTGCACACCATCTCGGACTAAACCTGCCTATGGTCGGTGATGGATTGTATGGTGAGAAAGCAGATCGCTTACATCTACACGCAGAGCGGTTGGAGTTTGACCACCCTTATAGCAAAGAGAGACTAACCTTTTCAGCACCGGCCGAGTTTTAGCTCGCAGACAGGACTCACTGCGCGGACTAGAAACCGTCAATGCTGTGAGTCTAGTCAGGCTTTTGTTATCTAAGGGTTCAGACCTCAACCTAATCAGTGTATGACAATGTCTTAAAGCCAGCCTACAAGGAATGTTCAAATATGTCTGATTACACTGCTACGGTTAAATGGCAACGTGGCGAGCAAGAGCCCTTTAACGACAATCAATACAGCCGTGGCCACACTTGGGAGTTTGATGGCGGAATCGTTGTTCCCGCCTCGTCTTCACCTCATGTTGTCCCCCTACCCTTTTCAGTGGCGGAAAATGTTGATCCTGAAGAAGCGTATATCGCTGCGATCTCCAGCTGTCACATGCTAACTTTCCTTGGCATAGCCGCCAAACAGCGCTACGTGATCGACCAGTACATCGATCACGCTGTTGGTTATATGGAAGAAGACTCTCAAGGAAGAAGCTCCGTGACACAAGTGATTCTGCGGCCCGACATCATTTTCGTTGGAGACAAGCAACCAACGTTTGAGCAGTTGCAAAAACTCCATCACCTTGCTCATCAACACTGCTTCATCGCGAATTCAGTCAAAACAGAGATAACCACTGAAATCCTTGCTTAGAAGCGGTAAAGCGAGAGAAACAAAGCTAATCAAAATAACTCACTTCATGCTACACTCAGCGTCAATTATGGGGTAAACGCCCACTACGATAAAAAACCTGAGTGTAACCATGCCATTCTCCAAACTTGGCCTGAGCCAACCGATCACCGACGTGATTTCTCAACTTGGCTACAGCAAGCCAACTACAATTCAACAACAAGCGATTCCAGTGATCTTACGTGGTGATGACCTTATCGCTGCGGCACAGACGGGAACCGGTAAAACCGCCAGCTTTGTTCTGCCAATTTTACAAAAGCTCAGTCAAGGGCAAACCCAGCGTAAGAAACGCATTCGCGCTCTCATCCTTGCTCCTACCCGTGAGCTTGCAATGCAAGTTGAGCAAAAGGTACAAGATTATAGTAAGAATCTGTCTCTCACCTCTCTCGCTATGTACGGTGGCGTCGATGAGAGTAGCCAGAAACAAGCATTAATCGATGGTGTCGATATTCTGGTTGCAACACCAGGCCGCCTAATTGATATGTATGGCAAACGCGCAGTGCATTTCGATGAAGTCGAAGTGCTGGTACTCGATGAAGCAGACCGAATGCTCGACATGGGCTTCATTGAAGACATCAACAAGATTCTCGATCGTTTGCCTACCGATATTCAGCATCTTCTGTTTTCGGCAACCCTGTCGAACAAGGTGCGCGATCTGGCTAAAACCGCGGTTCATGACCCGTATGAAATCTCTATTGCGGCCAACCAAGCATCAAAGAAAAACATTGAGCAATGGCTGATAACGGTAGACAAAGACAGAAAATCAGCGCTGCTGAGTCATCTGATCAATGAGAATGACTGGGATCAGGCGCTGATTTTTATCGAAACTAAACATGGCGCAGCCAAGCTGGCGTCGCAGCTTGAAAAGCGCGGCATCATTGCTGAAGCGTTTCACAGTGGCCGAAGTCAGGCGGTGCGTTCACAACTACTCGCTGACTTCAAAGCAGGCAAAATTAAATACATGATTGCGACAGGCGTCGGCGCTCGCGGTATTGATATTGAAGGGCTATCGAGAGTCATTAACTATGATCTGCCATTCCCAGCAGACGAGTATGTTCATCGCATTGGTCGTACGGGTCGTGCGGATGCGCAAGGTGAAGCGATTTCATTTGTCTCGAAAGATAACTTCAAGAACCTTTGCATGATCGAATCTCGTTTAGGTCACTTGATTGAGCGCCGTGAAATTGAAGGTTTTGAGCCTCGTAAGCCAGTGCCGATTTCTATCTTAAACTATGTGCCAAAACACAAACGCCAACAAAAGGATAATTGATGAACGCACCAACTAAAATTACCTTTTTTGAGTTTCTGACTCCGTTGATCACGGCGGGAAAAAAGACCATTACCATCCGTGATGAGTCTGAGTCCCATTATGTTCCAGGAACGGAAGTGGAGGTGTACACCTTAGAAACTGACCAAAAAGTCTGCAACATTAAGATACTGTCGGTTACCCCCCTCCACTTTGATGATATCAACGAGTTCCATGCCGAGCAGGAATCGATTGAACTACCAAAACTCAAAGCACTGATTAGGGAGATTTACCCTAATACAGACACCCTTTTCGAAATCAGTTACGAGCTCGTTTAAGTGGCTTAACGCAGGCTACCAACGGTAGCCTGTGTCTTCTCATCAAGTTAATCTTGGTTCCGCCTGTTCGTTCGATCACTCTCTTAACCAGTCCATGGTTATGTCACGAAAAACAAAAACTAGACGACTGGTCTAATTTAAATTATAGTAGCGCCATGAACGCTAAAACTCAAGACACTCGTCAACACATACTCGAAGTCGGCTACCAATTGGTCGTGGCTAAAGGCTTTACTACGGTTGGCCTATCTGAATTGCTTAAAAGTGCAGATGTACCTAAAGGTTCTTTCTATCACTACTTCAAATCAAAAGAACAGTTTGGAGAAGCGCTTATTGAAGAGTATTTCAAAACTTATCTGACACGAGTCGGTGACTTATTGTCGCATGACAAGACAACTGGCCGCGAACGCCTGCTAGATTATTTTTCGCGCTGGTTAGATGTCGACAACGGGATGTGTAACGCCAATAAGTGTTTGGTGGTAAAGCTAAGTGCTGAAGTAGCGGATTTATCAGAGCCTATGAGGTCGAAATTGGCGTCCGGTGCAGAAAAGATAGTTCAGATGCTGGCCAAATGCATTCAATCTGGTATTGAAGATGGCTCAATTCACTGTCGTGATGCGGATCAAATGGCACGTCAGCTCTATCAGCAATGGCTTGGGGCAAGTTTATTGAACAAATTGCATCAAGATGGCCGCAATCTGGAATCTTGCTACATTGCGACTCAACAACTTTTAAACAACTAATAATACCCGCCACTTTACACGGCGGGATTTTTTGAAACATCAACTAGACGACTGGTCTAATAATAAGGAACTACCCATGACTAATTCAACGAATCGCCGCATTGTCCTCGCTTCAAGACCGGTAGGTGCTCCGGTCGACAGTAACTTCCGTCTTGAGAATGTCGATAAACCAACACCTGCCGAAGGAGAAATGCTACTTCGCAGTGTTTACCTTTCTCTTGATCCCTACATGCGTGGACGTATGAGCGATGCTAAATCTTACGCCGATCCTGTCGCTTTGGGTGAAGTGATGGTTGGCGGTAGCGTTTGTCAGGTAGAGCAATCCAACCACCCTGACTTTGAAGTCGGTGAATGGGTTCTCGCCTTTACCGGTTGGCAGGACTACGGCATTTCAAATGGAGAAGGTCTCATTAAGATGGGTAAAGCACCTTCTCATCCATCTTATGCGTTAGGCGTTATGGGCATGCCAGGCTTCACCGCTTACATGGGGCTGCTAGACATTGGTCAGCCTAAAGCGGGAGAAACTCTAGTCGTTGCGGCTGCGACTGGCGCAGTGGGCTCTATGGTTGGCCAGATTGGTAAGTTAAAGGGCTGTCGAGTTATCGGTGTCGCTGGTGGTGAAGAAAAATGCCGTTACGCAAAAGAACAGTTAGGCTTTGATGAATGTATTGATCATAAGGCCGACGATTTCGCCGAGCAGCTAGCAAAGGTGTGTGATAAGGGTATTGATATCTATTTCGAGAACGTTGGCGGCAAAGTATTTGATGCAGTAATGCCTCTCCTAAATACCAGCGCTCGTGTTCCTCTATGTGGGTTAATTTCTCAGTACAACGCGACAGAATTGCCTGCTGGGCCAGACCGCATGTCAATGCTAATGGCTCAACTGCTGATCAAACGCATTAAAATGCAAGGCTTTATCATTTTTGACGACTACGCTCACCGCTATGGCGAATTTGCAGCAGACATGGGGCAATGGCTAGCTGAAGGCAAAATTCACTACCGCGAGCATCTGGTTGAAGGTCTAGAAAACGCACCACAAGCCTTTATCGGCCTGCTGGAAGGAAAAAACTTCGGTAAACTCGTTGTTCAAACCAACGCTGCCCTTTGATCTAAACGTAGTGATCGAACACTAAAACATCATGCCAAAGAGGGCTCACTGTGGTGAGCCCTCTTTGCTGTTGCGAATCCAAACCAACCGTCCTCAACGTCTTTTCCAATCCGCGCTATTTGCTGAAGATAAAATTTGGCAATCGTGCAAAACCTAAACTAAATTTATTGATGAAACCAAATAGGAAAAGAGGTGCATATAGCACCTCTCTATTGGCTTAGCTCTGTAGGAACAATGAGGGGTGAACCATGAAAAGCTTCGATTTTTTTAGACTGTTTGACACCAAAGAGCTGTTTATTTTTTACTGATTTTTGCCTAGCGCTTTAATCAATACAGAGGTATCCATACGGCCATAGCCATCTTTTTGCAGTTGAGCGTATCGTTGGTCAATATCTTTAGTCAGAGGCAACTCGATACCAACGCGTTTTGCTTCTTTAAGACAGAATCCAAGATCTTTACGCATCCAATCGATGGCGAAGCCGAAATCAAACTGATCGTTAGCCATAGTGACTGCGCGATTCTCCATTTGCCATGATCCTGCGGCACCATGCTTTAAAGTATCAACGACTTTTTCAACATCAAGACCCGTTTTCTGCGCAAGCAAAATGGCTTCGCTGAGGCCTTGCAATACAGCACCCACACAAATCTGGTTAACCATCTTACAGCGTTGACCCTGCCCGTTTTCACCAAACAAGCTGACTTGTTTCGCATAGGCATCCATCACGGGAGATACGGCATCAAATACACTCTGATCACCACCGCACATGATGGTCAACACGCCATTTTCTGCGCCTGCTTGTCCACCAGAAACAGGGGCGTCAATAAAGGCATTTCCATTCTCTTTCGCCGCATCTGCCAACTCAATCGCCAACTCTGCCGACGTCGTCGTATGATCAACCAATACTGCTCCTGGTTTTAGCCCTGCCAAGACACCATCTTCACCGTAAACAACGCTGCGCACGTCATCATCGTTACCAACACAGACAAAAACCACATCGCAATCTTGCGCGGCTTCTCTCGGTGTTGCACACGGCGTTCCTTGATACTCTTCAGCCCAACGCTCTGCCTTAGCCGATGTGCGGTTATACACCTTAGTCTGGTTTCCCGCTTTGCTAAGATAACCCGCCATTGGATAGCCCATCACTCCTAATCCGATGAAGGCGACTTTGTTGCTCATGACTCTATCTCTCTGTTATAGATTGTTGTGTTGCCAGTGTACTAAATAATGGCGGACAAATTAACTTCTCAAACGAACTGTTGTTCACATTCGAAAAGTACGCAAACTTAGCATTGTTTGTCACCGATAAGGGCAGATTAACCAACCACCTCTACCCATTTACAAAACAAATCGCCCCAGCGAAGACGATTAAAATTGTCGAGATATCATTGATATGCTCTTTTACTCACTTGACTAATTGTGCCAGAATCAACGCAGTTACTTCCATGTTTAATAAGTTGTCACATGAATTATCAAGCCGCTATCTTCGATATGGATGGCCTTCTACTCGACACTGAACGTGTCTGTATGCGCGTCTTCAAACAGGCCTGCGCTACAACCCATCAACCTTTCCATGAAGAGGTTTACCGATCGATTATTGGTTGTAACTCTGCAACGATTGAAAAGATCTTTCGTCACGCTTATGGGGAGCACTACCAAACCGTACACGATGAGTGGCGAGTCAACTACAACGCTATCGTCAAGCATCAGGCAATACCTGTCAAAGATGGCGTTATAGAGCTACTTGAGTGGCTAAAAAGCCACAAGATTCCAACGGCTGTCGCCACTTCAACACATAAGGATGTCGCCACTTTTAAGCTTAAACTGGCAGGTCTCGATAAGTATTTTGATAGCCTGACTTGTGGTTGCGAAGTGTCACATGGCAAACCTGACCCAGAGATTTACCTACTCGCCGCAACGCGTTTGGGAGTAGACCCGACTAAGTGTCTCGCGTTTGAAGACTCAAACAATGGTGTACGTAGTGCAGTGGCAGCGCGAATGAATACCTATCAAATCCCAGATCTGCTTGAACCTAGTGAGGATGTGATCGCCCTTGGCCACCAGATCCTGCCATCATTGCATGATGCCCTAGCCGATTTAAAACAGCAGTAATCTCGACAGCGAGTAAGCATTTCTCATCATTGCTTTACTCGCTACTTCTTCGCCGACCATCTTGTCGAACACGGCACCTCGCCCTTATACCCTTTACCAATTTTCAATAACTAAGCGTTCTATAGGCAGTTTGTTACTTAGGGTTTTTATCGACTAAAGTGACCCAATAATAGTATTGAACGCAATCCGAATAAGGAACGACAATGACAACTCAATACGTACCACCTAAAGTTTGGAAGAACCAACCTAGCTCAGGAAACCAATGGGCAAATATTAATCGCCCAGAAGCAGGGGCTCGATTTGAAAGGGATCTACCTGTTGGCGAACATCCCCTTCAGCTCTACTCTTTAGGCACTCCGAATGGCCAAAAAGTCACCATTTTATTGGAAGAGTTACTCGCCCTTGGTATTAAGGAGGCGGAGTATGATGCGCACCTAATTAAAATTGGGGATTCCGATCAGTTCTCTTCAGGATTCGTTGCCGTAAACCCGAACTCTAAGATACCTGCGTTGGTCGACAATTCAGGCGAAACACCTGAGAACGTGTTTGAATCGGCGTCAATTTTGGTTCACTTAGCAGAAAAATTTGGCAAGTTCTTACCACAAAGTGGGCCTGCCCGTACCCAAACCTTCAACTGGTTGTTCTGGGCTCAAGGTTCCGCACCATTCTTAGGTGGAGGCTTTGGCCACTTCTACGCGTATGCCGATGAGAAGCAAGAATACCCGATTAACCGCTTTGCGATGGAAGCCAAACGTCAGTTAGACGTACTGGACAAGCAGTTGGCAAACAACACCTTTGTCGCTGGTGAAGAGTACACGATTGCGGATATGGCGATCTGGCCATGGTATGGAAACCTAGTACTAGGCAAATTGTATAACGCAGCTGAGTTCTTACAGGTAGAGAGCTACACCCATGTGGTCCGTTGGGCCAAACAGATTGAGTCTCGTCAAGCCGTACAGCGAGGACGTATTGTGAACCGACCATTTGGTGAAGAGTGGGAACAGGTGCTCGAACGCCATAGCGCAGAGGATATCGATAAAGTCATGGCGTTAAAGCCAGAGTAAGGATGACCGGTGCTGAAAGAGGATGATGTCAGGAAGGCTAGAAAGTACACATCCTTGTGTCGTATTGCTCTGAGTTAAATCCAAACCAGAGACAACAGCAAAAATGGTAAGGCAATTGCCGACGCCATTTTTGCTAACGCCAAAAATTCTCGCATCATCACTTCACGCATAGGTGAAACAATCGCTGTAGAATATGACGCCGCAACTTGTGCACTGTTCATAAACCCTCAAACGGATAGAGTGTTAAGGAGCGGCGATTCTACAGACTGCCTACTGCGAGTTCAACCATGGTAACAGTTGAATCTGTTTCGTCCGGCTAGCCCCATTAAAGAAACCCAATCTTAGTGATCACCATTTTATGGTCAGAGCCGTTTGGATGATTGATACTTCGTCGTTCACATATACGCCTTCCTTCCAAGGATGACTTTAACCATAAGTGATCAATCGCAATCATTGAAAAATCGGGGGTCGCAACCTCTTGAGCCCAATTAGGCCAACTCGCCACTGGCACCGTTTGAAAACTTGGCAAAATCTGACCAAACCTCAGGCTGACCGCGGATAGGTTGAAATCTCCAACCACCAGCATTTCATCGCTCGGATAAAGTTCAATGATAGACTCTATCGTCCTTATCAAGGCATTACGTCGATACCAGAGCTCTTTAGTCCTTGGTGAAGGAGGATGTGCAGCAATAAAGGTCACCGCACTATGCTTATTTGGCATCCACACACCGTGGATGATGGCTTGCTGATCTGGCGTCATGTACACGGAGACGTCTCGCAGTGGCGCTCGACTCAAAATCATCTGGCTAGAAGGGTAACCAATTCCCTCTTGTCCGCCGTAGTAATAGGGATACACATCATCGAGTGTCTTGAGTTTTTCACCTATCTCAGGCGCAACCTCTTGCAGCACGACTAAATCAGTGGGATTCGATAGCAGGCGGTTTATAAATTGATTGATGTTTCTGTTGCCGTAGTAAAGATTAAACTGACTCACTGTGATCGGATTAACGCAGTTGGTGACTAAAGTGTGCTGAGAGTTTGGAGCGAGGAGCAAGAACACACCCGATAACAAAACAGACACGACCCCCTGCGCCCAACACTTCTTCAATATCAAGGCCAACGCGAGTCCCCAGTAGATCAATAGAAAGACCGCCGGAAACGCGACAATGTTTTCAATCCACCAAGTCGATTCATAAAATGAGAATCCGACCCATGTCAATGTTGGACTGAAGATCAATAACCAGACTAAGCTGCGCTTTATCAATCGGCTCTCCTTATGCACGATATCAACCAAGTATGCGTCAAGCTGTCACATTACTCCGCTACACTATGAAATATAGCTCAACTCAAGTGACTAACAGTCAGCTACCTCTGCGCACAAATGCATAATTATGCAATTTTGATCTTAATATCCTGATTCGTAATGCAATTCAATACATACCGTGAGATCTCAAATTGTTAATATTTAGAACAATTAACACTGATATCTTTAACATTTCATTAAACGATTGCTATAATCTAAGTTCTTATTTTTAGGCAACTTACGGTATTACATGACCAAGCTTACGGATAAAAAACTGCTGAACTTAATTACTTATGCTCCAGCTTCCATCGTTGCTGTCTTCACTCTATTCTGGATAATCCTTACCGCAAGAGACGTCATTCTAAACTCCGAAGAGCAATTACGCGCATTACGCCAAGAACATCAACAACAGCAACTGGCAACCCTAACCAGCCGAGTCGAATATGTTGAGCAGCAAATCCGCTACGCACGCACTCAAACAGAAGCCGAATTAGAAAGCACGATAAAAGAGCAGATATATCAAGCTCACAACATCGCGACACGCCTATACGAAAGCAACAAATCTTTGCCCGAGGCTGAAGTCACCAAACTCATTACCGATGCCCTCCGCGATATACGTTTCAATAACGGTCGTGGTTACTTCTTTATCTACAAAACCGATGGTTTGAGCATCATGCATCCCCTACTTCCTCGTGTCGAAGGCACCTCTTTGTGGGATTTTGAAGATGTTCGCGGCAGCTACATCGTCCGCGAGATGGGAGAAGAGGTGAAAAAGCATGGCGAAGCATTCTATCGCTGGTGGTTTGTTAAGCCAGATAACAAAAATAAAGAGTTTGAAAAAGTTGGCTTTGGTAAGTACTTCGAACCCTATGACTGGTTTATCGGTACGGGCGACTATGTCGTCGATGTAGAAAATGATATCAAGAAAAGGGTGCTTCACTGGTTGATAAATCTTAGATTTGATCAATTTGGCTATGTGTTCGTCATCGAAAATGACGGGACGATTCTTTCGCACATTGAGTCTGACTTGATTGGCAAGAATGCGTATAACCTCGACAGTTCCGAATCTTTACAAGGCGCTTTAGCCCTCATGGACGCCAATAGAGAATTTGTACACTACAAAGCCACCTTTGGACCTGAAGATATCTCAGATTACTCTAAAACCAGTTACGTCGTTCAAGATGAAAGCTGGCAATGGACAATCGGCGCCGGTGTGTATGATGAAATCAATATGCGCTATCTGGCCTCTGTCGAGCAGCAGGCTAAACTTGAACAACGCAGCACCTTACAGCAGCTGTTAGTCATTGGGCTAAGCACAACCGCCATCGTGGCTCTTTTTTCCATTGCTTTAAGCCGTCTCATCGCCAAACGCTTTAAGCGATTTGAAAAACGAATCAACAACGACTTCGAGTATTTGCAGTCCACTAAGGATCAATTGGAGTACATTGCTTCCCATGATGAACTCACTGGCCTACCCAACCGTTCTCAGTTACATCAACGTATTAGAGAGGGCATCAAGCAATCGGAGCAAGCATGTTGTCAGTTAGCGGTGATGTTTGTAGACCTTGATGACTTTAAGAAAGTGAACGATTTATATGGCCACTCAGCAGGAGACCGTCTACTCAGTGAAATCGGTAAGAAGTTTGAGGCATTTCTTGGGCCCAACGATTTTGTAGCGCGTTTCGGTGGCGATGAGTTTATCTTCTGTTTCTCCGGCTTAACTAATCTCGCTGAAACCGAAGCAAAAGTTGACAGTATTAAGCAAGTCTTTAAGCAGCAATTTGTCATCGATGGCAAGGTGCTATTTGCCAGTTGCTCTATCGGTGTCTCTATGTACCCTTCCGATGGTGATGAACCCGAAGAACTCATTTCCAAAGCTGATATCGTGCTCTACAAGTCGAAGGCTCGTCAAAAAGGTGATGTACTGTTTTTCGATAGCAGTATTAACAAACAAGTTCAGTATGACTTCCTACTCGAACGCGAATTACGCGGTGCGGTTGAGCGCGGTGAGCTTTCCGTGGTTTATCAGCCACAGATTTGTGCAGACAGCGGTAAACTGTACGGAGTTGAAAGCTTGCTACGCTGGAGCAATACTCAACTTGGCCATGTCTCTCCACTGGAGTTTATTTCTCTGGCAGAAGAGATTGGTCTGATACATCAGTTAGGTGACTTTGTAATTAACAAGGCGTGCGAGGAGTTTAGCCAACTGTTCCCTTCTCCTCAATTTGATTTGGTTCTTTCAATCAACATCTCACCGATGCAGTTGATGAACGAACAGCTTATTCCTAACTTGCTGGCGGCAACCGATAGGCACCAGTTGCCTAATCATCGAGTGACATTAGAAATCACCGAAAATGTCCTTATTAGCGATCTCCCTAAAGTCGCACCTGTCATTAGCAAACTGAAGGAACTTGGGTTCACTATATCACTAGATGATTTTGGTACAGGCTATTCATCGTTAAGCTATCTGAGCAACCTACCACTCGACGAGCTCAAAATTGATCGAGTCTTCGTCGACAAGATGCTGAGTTCGGAGCAGAGTGATTCGCTCGTTAAAGCGATCCTTGCGATTGCCAAGTCTGCGGAAATGCGTGTCGTTGCTGAAGGGGTCGAAACGGAAGCCCAGAGAAGGATTTTGATCGAATATGGATGTGATGTGCTGCAAGGCTATTTAATTGAACGCCCTATCAGTATCGATCAATTAGCAGAAAGGTACGCGTCGACCATACAAGAAAACTCGACGTCGAAGACAAATCTGTAGCCCGAAGATTTCATATTTGGAATTTATCTTTGCGTTTTTACTGTTTAACCAATCGTGACAAAAGTGTTACTTTAAACGTCATTGGTTACACTGATATAAAGAAATTCCAAAGACCGAACACTCTTTATAACAGTTTAAATAAGGATATGGACCAACAATCTCCAAACAAACAATATGAATTGTTGCCCTTTTTAGCCCGTGCAGTTGCCCACTGTGCGGGCATTTTCTTTTCTAGCATGTCCACTTACGCGATACGTCACAAATTAATCACTTGTTTAAATATTGATTAATTTTTGTCGTGTCGAACAAATCATAGCCACACTATAATTAATCGTCTGTTTAATATAAGAGATTTTGGTGTGACGACTAAGCCACGTAAAGCAGGACGTCCCAGTGACAGTATCGATGCTCGACAACAGCTGATCCATCAAGCCAGAGAGCTGTTTACTATCATGGCTTACGATAAGGTATCGACTCGACTTATCGCCAATCGCGCCGGCGTCAATGTTGCCATGATCCGCTATTACTTCGGTAACAAAGAAGGATTATTTGAAACCATGTTGCGTGAAACCTTGGAGCCAATGCGACGGCAAATGCAGGTGCTATTAAAAGAGAGTTCTCAGAAGAACTTTCTCGATCTCATGCGAACTTACTATCGTGAGATGGTCAAGGTGCCGCAATTCCCGCGCTTAGTCGCTCAAGTCATGCACATGGACGCAAGTGAAACACAACGCAAATTATTGGAGAAGGTTTTTCTCGATATCAGCCAACCCATGCAACAGGTTATGTTTACGAAACTCGTTGAGGGCAAAATCCTCAGGCCAGATGCTGACCCGAAACTGTGTAAAGTCTCCTACATCAGTCTGATGGTCTTTCCGTTTATTGCACCGCCTGCTTTGCTCGCGATTCATGGCATTGAACTGAATGAAGCCTTCTTAGACCGACTGCTCGAACACAACATCAAACTCATGACTCACGGATTTCTGCAATCCAACCACCAGCAGGATTAACATCAATGAAAATTAACAAGAAACTACTGTTCTTCCCCGCACTCGCTGTTGGCGTGATCACCCTGATTATCGCGGTAAAAATGAAACCTGATCTGCCCGTTAAACCCGCTGGCGATCGCGCCCGTTTAGTCGAAACCGCAACGTTAGAACTCAAGTCAATGGCTCCGCAGGCTATCGGGTTTGGTAAAATTGCCCCTAAATTAGAGTGGAAAGCGATCGCCGAGGTCACAGGTAAAATCGTCTTCCGCCATCCGAGACTTGAAAAAGGGCAGGTTCTTCAAGCCGGAACAGAAATCCTGCGTATCGACCCACTCGATTATGAACTAAAACTGGTTCAAGCTCAGGCTGATCTCAAATCTGCTCAAACCTCTTTAGCTAAGCTGAATCAAGAAGAAGATAACCTTAAACAAACCTTAAAGATCGAACGTAACCGACTTGAGATTGCGAACAAAGAGTTACAACGGAAACAGAATCTGCGCACTAAAGGGCTGACGTCTCAGTCAGATGTCGATCAACAAGAGCAAAGTGCGTTATCACAACGCAAACTGGTTCTGGACATCGAAAACCAAATTGGACTGATGCCAGATGAAAAACGTGTCGCGCAAGCCTTAGTTAAAGTCAATGCATCGAAAGTTGATGAAGCACAGCGTTCCCTTGAGAAAACCATTATTACTCTTCCGTATGATCTGCGAATTGCCTCAGTCGATGTCGAGCAAAATCAAGTTGTGAACCTCCAGCAAACGATGGTCACCGCACATGGTATGGGCGTGATGGAAGTTGAAGCGCAGTTATCGATTCACGACATGCAGACCCTTGCATCTAGTCTTGGAGAGTTTGGCCGTGATGCGAATGGGATTCCTCAGCCTGACATGACCTTCATTGATGCCTATATCGAACTAAGTAGCGGAAGCTTGAAGGCAACATGGCCTGCCAAAGTTGCCCGTATCAGTGAAACGGTTGACCCAAATCAGGCAACAGCGGGCGTGATTCTAGAAATCGAGCAAGACTACCGCAACCTCAACCCGACGTCCGCACCGCCACTGGTCAATGGTATGTTTGTCCGAGCGGTCATTGAAGGTCAGGCCAATCCAAGTTGGGTCATCCCTGAACGCGCTTTGCACGGTGACAAAATCTATCTGATGAATCAGGAAAACCAGTTGGAAATCCATGCTGTCGAAGTTCTGTATCGCCGAGACAACCAAGTAGTCATCGATGGTAATTTTAGCCAAGGGGATCAACTGATTGTTAATGATCTTCTTCCTGCCATTGAAGGGATGCTGCTTAAAACAGCGCACAATAGCGATCAGGAGTCAACGCAATGATCCGATTCTTTGCCAAGCATCCGACAGCCGCCAACCTGATGATGCTCGCCCTACTAGTACTCGGCCTCACCTCATTACCCAACATCAAAAGGGAGACTTTCCCCGAGTTTGATCCACCCTATATTATGGCTGGCGTCGTCTACCCGGGTGCATCTCCTCAAGAAGTCGAGGAGAGCATCTGTGTAAGAATGGAAGATGCCGTCGATGGATTAGCCAATATTGAAGAGACCCAATGTGAAGCCGTTGAAGGTTCAGCGCGCCTGATCCTCAAGCTCAATGAGAAAGCCGATATTGGTCGGATGCTGGTTGATGTTCAGACTCAAATTAACTCTATCAATGACTTCCCTCAACAGATTGAGTCCCCTGTCGTTCAAGAACTAGACTGGAACGAGCCTGTCGTTGATGTCGCGATTACTGCCGATACCACTTGGCCTGAGCTAAAAGCGTATGCCGAACAGCTTAAACGAACGTTAAAGCTCGATTATGATGTTTCGTTGGTCGATGTAGCAGGCTTTTCGGATCACCAGTTTAGAGTCGAGCTTGATGGGCAAGCGATGCGTCAATTGGGTCTCAGTGTTGGCGATATCGCTGATCAGATTGGTCGTCAGAATATCAAGCTACCAAGCGGAAACGTTGAAACTCCCGACAAAAACTTCCTGATCCGTTTTGATGAGCGACGCATCACTCCACAAGAAATGGAAAGCATTGTTGTCGGTTCAGGCCCCAATGGATCGCTCATACGTCTTAGAGACATCGCAACCATCACTGATCGCTTCGAACTGGACGAACAAAAAGTGCTATTCGATGGCCATCCTTCTGCACTGCTTAAAGTCAGTAAAAACAAAGAAGATGATGCGCTGCGTATCAAAGAGCGTGTCGCCCAGTTTGTGGAAGAACAACAGGCTATTGCGCCCATGGGTGTCAAACTTGAGCTGACCAATGATCTCTCATCCGTACTCTGGGATCGCTTAACTATGATGGTACGCAACGGCTGGCAAGGTATTGTCTTGGTGTTTGCTACCATGTGGTTGTTCTTCACTCTTCGTTACTCATTTTGGGTTGCCGCCGGTTTGCCAGTCGCGTTTCTTGGCGGTCTGTTCTTAATGGCACAACTCGGACTGTCAATCAACATCATGTCGCTGGTGGGTCTTCTGATGGCAATAGGCATCATGATGGATGATGCAATCGTGATCGCCGAGTCTATCGCATCACACCTAGATCGTGGTGAAGAGGTGGATGACGCAGTGATAAAAGGGGTGAAAAAGGTTCTGCCCGGCGTTATCTCTTCGTTCCTAACCACTGTGTGTATCTTTGGCAGTCTATTGTTTCTCGAAGGAGAGATGGGGGCGGTTCTGAAAGCCGTTCCGCAAGTGCTCATTTTGGTCCTTACGTTGAGCTTGGTGGAAGCATTTTTAATCCTGCCTAACCACTTATCCCATTCGTTACACCGAGAAAAAAACGATCAACCACCTGCTAAGTTCAAACAAACGCTCCTCGATAAGTTTGAGAACTTCCGTAACACCACTCTAGTCTATGGTGTCGAAAAAGTGGTCGAATACCGCTACGCCTTCCTCGGTAGTATCGTCGCGTTACTTCTGATTTCAATAGCCACCATTGCTGGTGGACTACTTAAATTCCAACCATTTCCAGAATTAGATGGCGATATCGCTGAAGCTCGTATCATTTTACCTCCCGGCTCGTCTCTCTCCCAGACCGAAGCTGTGGTCGATAAAATCGTCGCTTCCGCTCGTAAGCTTGATAAAGAGTGGAGTGAAACTGTCGAAAATGGCACACCGCTGATCGAGCATATTACCAGTCAGTTTAACGCCAACGCGGACGCCAACGAGTCTGGCCCTCATATCGCGACCGTCAGGCTTGACTTGCTCGGGGCAGAAAGCCGCAACACAGTCATCGATGAGTTTATTGCCGCATGGAGAAAAGATATTGGAGAGCTCGCCGATCCTATCTCTCTGGTATTTAAACAACCCACTATGGGACCAGGAGGACGAGCCATTGAAATCCGCGCCAAGCATGATGATCTTAACGCCTTAAAAGCGGCCTCGATCGATATTCAGCAGTACTTAAAAGAGTTTGATGGCGTTCACGGCGTACTCGATGACATGCGCATGGGCAAGGAAGAGGTGCTCGTCAAACTAAGACCGGGCGCTGAAACCTACGGAGTCAATGGTCAGCTTATCGCCAACCAACTGAGAGCCGCTTTCTTTGGTCAAACGGCCGATGAGATTCAGGTTGGCGTCGAAAACATCTCCGTTGAGGTGCGATTAAATAAGGTTCAAGCGGGCGATCTACAGCAGTTAGCTAACTTCCCGATCATTGTCGCTGACGGTAGCCAAATTCCCTTGGCAACCATCGCGACGCTCGATTTCCAGAGAAACTATGTACGCATACAGCGCATTGACGGATTGAGAACCATCAGTGTTTTTGGTGACACAGACAATACCAAAGTCAACTCAACCGCTATCATCAATCAGTTCCAGAAAGATGAAGCGCCTAAGTTAATGGCTAAGTATCCGGGGCTACGCTTTGATTTTGAAGGGGAAGCAAAAGACACCGCAGAGACCAGTTCTTCGATGGCGAAAGGCTTCTTGCTCGGACTGTTCGGTGTATTCACCATCTTGAGCTATCAGTTCCGCAGCTACTTAGAACCGTTTGTGGTTATGCTCGCCATTCCACTCGCTTTTATCGGTGTAGTATGGGGACATATTCTGCTTGGTCACTCACTCAGCATGCCAAGTATGATGGGATTTGTTTCTTTGGCGGGGATAGTGGTCAATGACTCTATCCTGCTGGTGCAGTATATCCGTCACCATGTGGATGAAGGAGACAATGTCCATAACTCGGTTGTAAAAGCGAGCAGAGAGAGGTTCCGCGCGGTTTTCTTAACGTCGATGACTACGGCTGCGGGTTTGCTACCACTGCTCACTGAAACCAGCTTGCAGGCGCAAGTGATTCAACCACTAGTGATCTCTATCGTCTTTGGTATTTTTGCCTCCACACTTCTAGTGTTGTTTATGATCCCCGCCGCCTACGCCGTATTGGCTGACTTCGGTTTGGTTCATAAACATCAAGAAATCTGATGGTCGAAACATTAAAATAAAAATAAGCCAGACAAGATGCCTGGCTTATTTTTTATCTACCGAGAACATTGCTCAAGACGTGGTTTGTGCCTTCGCTTTCGCTCGTGGAAACAGGCGTTTTAGCTTGCCAAACACACCTTTGATATCCTCCAACATCAAATAGAGACATGGGACGAGAACCAGCGTCAGCAGTGTTGCAAACAAAACGGCGAAACCGAGTGCGACCGCCATAGGTATGACAAACCTTGCCTGAAGACTGGTTTCAAACATAATCGGCAGTACACCTACAAAGGTAGTAATGGAAGTTAGTATGATGGCTCGGAATCGAGCACAGCCAGCTTCTATTACGGCTTCTTTGATCGTCACGCCTTGCGCTCGAACCTGATTGACATAATCTGTCATCACCAAGGAGTCGTTAACCACCACCCCCGCGGCAGCGATAAGACCAAATGTCGACATCATACTCAGATCGAGTCCAAACCAATAGTGTCCCCAGATCGCCCCAGTTAGACTAAACGGAATGACAGACATAATGATCAGCGGCTGAGTGTAGCTCTTGAGCGGCACAGCCAGCAGGATATAAACAATGATCATGCCAGCAACAAAGAAGATTTTTTGCTCATTTTGCTGAGCTTGTTGCTCTTCTATCGAGCCACCAAGTTGGCTCTTAACGCCGGGATAAGATGTCAAAATGTCTGGAATGATTTCATCGGTGATCTGACCAACAACCTGATTCGGCTCAACCAGTTCCTCATCAATAGAACCATAGACATACACACTGCGATAGCCACCTTCTCGTCGAATACTGCTCACGCCAGGTTGCTGATTAATTTCGACCACATCCCCCAACATCACCTTTTTGCCTTCTGGAGTCGTAATGACGGCATATCGCAGTGAAGAGAACGCTTCACGAGTCAACTGTGGGTAGCGAACCATTACTTTAATTTCTTCACCATCGCGCAGCACTCGTTGTGCTTCGCCACCGTAAAAACTCCCACCGACCTGAGTGGCAATATCGAAGAGATCCAGACCGAGATCGTAGGCAACTGGTGCGAGAGAGAGCAGAACTTCCTGACTACCCGCATCAATAGATGAAGAGATATCAAACAAGCCTTTCTGCTGTTGCAGAGTCAAAATCAGATCGCGTCCAGCCGCATTCAGACTTTCAATATCCGACCCATAAAGCAAGAATCCGAACTCATCCCCTTTCTCATCATCGTTAACGTTGTCAGATACATTGAGCATCTTGAGCCCTGGGATATCTGGCAGACGTTCGCGCCATCTTCGCGCCAACTCAAATGTGGTAAATGGTCTCAGTTCCTCATCAACCAAAGGAATCACCAAGCGCCCCTCTTTTCTACCCTGACTAAAGGTGAGGATGTCACGAATCATTTTCTGACCCGTCTCTTGCTCGATCTCTTTATCAATCGTCAGAACCGTCGATTCGATGAGTTTCAACGCGTCTATCGTCTGTTCGCTAGAAACATTGTCGTTCATCACCAACTTAATACTTGGGAAATCATGAGGTACCTTAGGTGACGGGACGATTCGAACGTAACTCGCCATCACCATAGCGATACTGATAACGAGTATCGCGACAAAGCCAGCAAACACACTCCAACGCCAGTAGGTACAGGTTGTGACAAAACGTTTGTACGGCCCATTGATGAATGCAAAGAAACGAGTATTGAATCGATCTCGCCAACTGCCTTTCTTGATTGGAGTGAAATTAGAATGTGCCAAGTGCGCCGGAAGAATCAACTTCGACTCAATCAAACTAAACAACAAACACAGAATAACAATCGACGCGATACCAAAGAAGAAGGCGCGTTCAATACCTTTAGACATCAAGAACGGAGCGAATACTGCCATGGTGGTAAGAACACCAAAGGTCGCAGGAGTCGCGACGCGTTTTACGCCTCGAACCACATTTTCAACCCCGCCACCTTTTTTCTCGATTTCACTATAAGCACTCTCGCCAATCACTATCGCGTCATCGACAACAATACCCAGCACCATAATGAAGGCAAACAGTGAAATAATATTGATACTGACACCAATCGCAGGCATCACCATCACCGCGCCGAGGAAACAGACAGGCAGACCGATCATCACCCACATTGCTAACTTAACGCGCAAGAATAGACTAAGCATGAGTGCGACCAAAACCGCACCTTGCAGTAGGTTCTTCAACATCATGTCTAAACGCGCATTCAGATAATAGGTCATATCAACCAAAGTTTTGATCTTCAGATCGGCTGGCAACGTTTGATTCTTTTGCTCAATATACGCTTTGACTGACTCCGCAACGGCGACCATGTTTTGATCTTTTGTCGCCTTAACCGAAAGGTACATCGCGTTTTGACCCGAATACTTGAAGTATCGATCATCTTCGGTAAAGCCATCTTTAATCGTGGCGATATCTTGTAAAAGAACCTTGCCACCATTGTTACCAATTTTGACTGGAATATCGCGGAACTCTTCACCGCTGTAATACTGATTCTCTATTCGTACCGAGATCATTCCCGCATTGGTGCGCACTTCACCCGCAGAATAGTTCGCTGAGTAACGCTTAATCGCGTTGCTAACGTCATTAAGCGTTAAACTGTACTTTTGCAGCACTTGAGGTTCGATTTCTATGGCGATCTCGTAATCAGGCGCCCCTAAATCAACCAAAGCCACATTCCCCAGTTGTAGCAACTCATCTTCAATCTGTTTAGCAATCGGCTTTAGCTCAAGTAAACTGCGATCACCCACCAGAGCCATCTCAATGACATCTTGACGCCACTCGTATTGGTAAACCTGAATCGGCTCCATGGCATCTGGGAAGTTAGAAGTGGCATCGACCTTCTGCTTAACCTTATCGAGAACATCATCGATATTCTCATTAACGTTCACTTCCAGCTCAATGTTACCGCTACCACGATATGCCGTGGATACCGCTTTTTTAATTCCCGTGACATCCTTCAACGACTCTTCAAGTTTGATTAGGATGCTCTCTTCAATTTCTTGTGGTGACGCCCCCGGATACTGTGCGCTGACATTGATGTAGTTGACCTCAATGTTGGGGAACATTTGTCTTTGTATGAAGAAAAAACTCACCGTTCCGACGATAAGAATGAACACCATCAGCAAGTTTGCCGCCACAGGGTTGTTGGCGAAATAGGCAATCAGCCCTGTTTGTTTCGTCTCTTCCATGCTCAAACCCTACATGCTTGATTGGTTAGTTTTCGCAGCAACTTCGACCTGTAACCCTTGCTGCGGATACTCAGGCACAGTGAGGACTAACATGTCATCATCATTTAATCCCTGATTGATCAGCATGAACTCTTTTTCTGCACGCAACACATTAACGGTTCTTGGTTCTAACTGATTGTTGTCGTTAACCACCCAAACCTGGCGATTGTTAACCAGTTCTTGCGGCAGACGGTAAATATGCTTCAGCTCTTTGCCTGCGAACTGAACCTCGACATAAGAACCGAATTTCATCGCGGGCTGATCACTATCAATGGCGTAAGGATTCTCGACGCGAACCACCATATTGATCATCCTTGTGCTGCTATCTACTACACCGAGGTCACGGTCGATAACACCTTCACGGAAGGTATTTTCGATACCGCGCTGAATGATCTGAGCTGATGTTCCTGCGTAGTCTTGTGGCAAGAAAGCACTGTCAAAGCCCGCGATTGGAATATGCACTTCACCCGCTTCGACGTTATTTAACGTTGCGACGTGAGCACCCGCAGTGATGAATTGACCAACACCAATATCCCTCGACACCACTAGTGCATCGTAAGGTGCGATGATCTGGCAGTTTTCTAAATCACGTTTCGCTCTTTTTAGCTCGGCCTGTGCAGATTTCACTTGGGCATTGGCACTGAGCAGTTGCGGTTTACGGAGATATAAATCTGTGACCTGTTTTTCAGGCATACTCTTCGCTTGACGCTTTGCGACTTCGGCTTTTGCTTTCTCCTCGATAAGCGCTGCTTGTGCGCTCGCTAACTGAGCTTCAGCCTGCAATACCGCCGCTTGGTAGTTGTCGTTTTCAATACTGAATAGAACCTCGCCTCGTTTTACAATACCACCAACGACAAAGTTGGCGTGCCAGCTGATTACCTCACCTGACACCTGGGCTGAAAGTTGAGTGACTTCCACAGGTCGAAGCTCGCCGTGGCTAGTAATCACGACCTTGTGGTCACTCGATTGAACTTTAGAAACGGTGACGACTGGTGGTGCTTTGGGTGGCTTACTCTCTAGTGACTCTGGTGCACTTGAAGCGATAGCTGAGTAGCCCGCATAAGCAGCCCCTAACGTGATAAATGGCAGTAACCAACGTAACGGCTTAGTTGTCATTTGAATTCCTTATCCGCTTGTAATAATACATTTGTGCAATCTCGGCTGACTTCACCGAGTATTAGAATTTATATACGTATGTAGAGAGGTTTTGCACCAATTCAGCCCACACTATACACCCAATAAATGACGTTCATAATAAATCCTTATCAATTCTCATTTTTGTTCATATATTGAATGCCTAACTAGGCGATAGCAATTGCAGTGCCAAAATTAAGTCCCTGATAAATAAAAGCTTCCACAGGACTAATCAACACTTACTAACTATGCAGTTGGTGAATGTAATCACTAGTAGGTGAAATTTACCTACTAGTGATTACAAAAAAAACTGATGAGGCAAATATGACTAACAAGGAAGTCATCAGATGAAGCGAGTCATTCTATTTGATTGGGGTAACACCCTAATGGTTGGTGATTCACTGTTTATCTCAGCTACTAGAACAAAAATGGTAACTGGCACTTTACCTCAGCTTAGGTTGAGGTTTTATAGTCTCGTCCTTAGCAAGGTATCAACATCAAAAAGGACAACAAGTGAAAACATTGATTCTATTCTCAAGCGCAAACAAACAAGGAAATACGGCTAAAACCATTGAGGCGGTCAATCGCAGCCACGAAAGCGAGATTATCGACATTGATGAGCTGGTGATCACTCCCTACAACTACCAAAATGACTATCCTGCCGATGACTTTTATCCATTGGTCGATAAGATGCTCGCGGCTGACAACATTGTGTTTGCCTCTCCGGTATATTGGTATACCGTGACTGCGCCGATGAAAGCCCTGATCGATCGTTTAACCGAGTTGCTCGATGTTGCCGAACTAAAGCCCAAAGCGCGGGCGCTTGAACATAAGCGTGGGTTCTTAGTGACCAGCTCAGGTAAAGCGCAAATATGCCCAATATTTCATGGGCTGTTTCACGGTCTATTTGATTATTTTAATATGGAGTTTACTGCAACTCTGCACGCCGCTTGCAATGATGGCTATTCTTTGTCTGAACAGGATTTGCAGCACTTCACGAACGCCTTGAGTCATAGACAATCCCATTGCTAAATAAAAAAGGCTTAGCCGAAGCTAAGCCTTTTTCTATGCTGTTGTTGCTTGGGGTTGATAACGACCCGGCTTGTGGTTCATTGCCAGAATCAAGTTGGTCGCGACTGCGCCCATTACCGACAGAGCAATCAGCGAAATATCGACAATAAACAAAGACATGATAACAATCGTACAGTCTAATGCCATTTGCACTTTACCAGCACGAATACCAAATCGCTCCTGCAGAAACAGCGCTAAAATATTGAATCCACCTAAGCTCATCTTGTGACGGAATATCACCAGCATCCCAATACCGATCATCCCTCCGCCAAGAAGCGCCGCATAAAATGGGTCAATGCGGGCAATCTCTATTACATGGTGTAAGTGGTCAACCGCGAATGACACAATGGTAACGGCAATGAAGGTATTGAGCGTGAATCGCCATCCCATTCGGGTGACGGATAAAATGTAAAACGGCAAATTGAGCGCAAAAAAGATTTGACCGAAACTGAAATCACTCACCTTAGTCAGGAAGATTGCCAATCCCGCAGTACCGCCTGTCAGCAGACCGACTTTATTGAAAAAGATAACACCCAGTGAGACCAGAGCACTACCCAAAACAAGCGCAAGTAAGTTTTCGCGCAAACTATGTTCTTTATCCATTTAGACTTCCTATCCATTAGTACCAAAATCGAAATAGACATAACGATGACGTATTTCGATGGGCAATCAGATTCACAAACCGGTGAATCAAACCCGCATAAGATGTCGATTAATGACAAAAATGTCGAGAGCTGACAGGAAATCACTTGTAAGGACTGTGTTAAACAAAATGTACACTAGACGCTAAGGTTACTTGGAGCGTTGTGATAAATTGACCACATTTGACTCTGAAGAGGCTGCCGGCTTATTGGCCTTCTCATCCCCCCCACTGCGACCTTTCGCGCTATACATCGCTTCGTCAGCTAAGCTGAGCAATGAATCTTTATCTTTGGTCTGTTCCGGATAATGGCTAACACCAACACTCGCCCCAATAACGAGCGTGTGGCCGTCAAATACAATCGGCTGACTGATGACGTCTATGATTTGCTGAACTTTTTTATCGACAATGGACAGATCGTGAAGCAAGTCTAAGCAGATAACAAACTCATCCCCACCTAAACGACCAACAAAGTCCGACTCGCGTACACTCTCTTCTAATCGCTGCGCAATGTTGACTAACACCACATCACCAGCATCATGACCATAGGTGTCATTAACTTGTTTGAACTCGTCGAGATCAATAAACAGCAACGCCAATTTACAGCCACTGCGATTAGCTTTGATCATCGCATTCTCAAGTTGTTTATCAAATGCGCGGCGGTTCATTAGGTTGGTGAGTGGGTCATGTTCGGATAAGAACAGCAGTTGCTCCTGCTTATGTTTGAGCTGTCGAGTCTGTCTGAGCACTTCTTCTTCAAGCTCTTTACGTGTGACCGTCGAACGACACAACGAGACGGTCATTTGATTAAAAAAGCTGGCGATAACACGAAACTCACTGTCCATTTTTACCGCTTCAACCTTGGTGTCCAATTTCCCCTTAGCAAGATCGATGATCGCTGCTTTCATTGCTTCTGCACCCGATTTAAAACGGAACAAAATTAGCCAAGCGGTGACGCTCACTAAAATGGAACAGATGATCAGCCACGCAGCAGCTGTCGCCATAACACTCTGTAGATTGGTGACATTACGATTCAAGACAAGCTGATGAACGTAAGCAAGCTCCTCTGTCATGTTTTGCACGATCATGTTGTAGCGCGAATGCAGCAGGTTACGTGCATTGATATCGTCAGAATCCGTTTCTTTGCGTCTACCAGAACCATCAAAATAGAGCTCTTTTTCTTGCAGTAGCAAAATATGAAGGCTTCGGTTCATGTGTTGAATGTTGTCGAGGAGAATGTTGCTACTCTTATAAGCGGTGAGTTTAGTGTCCAACTCAGCGTGTGCGATCTCGACCTGATGCAAACTTGGCTGGTCACCAAACTGTTTAAACACCCATAATTGGCTGCGCAATAAATCGACGCACAGTTGTAGCTCAATAAGCTGATCCAGCTCGAATTTCGTTAGCTTCTGTTCGGCATGTATCTTTGAGAAAGAGATAACAATGAATAACGTCAACATCATCGTTGTCGTTGAAAGGATAAACATTTTCTTGAACAGAGAATCCAACATAGCGTCAATCCCTCAGTTCCATCGCTTGCTGATACGGATAAGGGTAAAGTAGCTCTCTGAAATCCGGCGGCGAGTTTTCGACTAACCCCATTTCAATCGCCCAGCGAGATTGTAATTGCAAGTTTGAGAGTAGCGAATTACCCAAGGATAAGCGAAACAGGTAGTCCTGCCATGTCCACTTGACTTGGCTAGGCGGAAGGTCAAGTCGTGTCGCGATCATCGCAATCGCCTCCTCTGGGTTGCTGTTTATCCATTCAATCGCCTTATCAAGAGCCTGTAGTAAGCGGGTCGGCTCATCACCAACAAACTCTAGATAAGGTGAGCGAGCAATCAGGTTAAATGACAATTGATAGATCCCTTTAACCCCTAGATTCGCGACATCCGCAACAGAGAATAAATCCGCTTCAAAGCCCATTGGTTCCCATGCCGATATTGCATCAACTCGATACGAAAGCAGTGCCGGTACCATCTCGTGTGGTTGCAAATAGACTTTCTCTACGGGCATATGCTTGAGATTGTTGCTGATAAGTACCGAGTCGAAATAGAACTCACTGGCCGTGCCCTTGATAATGCCTACCCTACGACCTTCCAACTCGTTGACGCTGTGAATACTGGCAGGCACGAGTGTGAGAAGTTTGAGGTCGTTGTCTGATTCAACAAAGCTGACAAGCAAAGAAAGATCATCACGCTGAAAGCTTTGGAACATCACAACAGACTCCGATGCCGTTGCATAGTCAACATTGCGATCTAGCATCAGGTTTGTACAAGCGGCACCACTCGAACAAGGGTGTAAGCTGACATCTAGATTAAAGGATTTAAAAAAGCCCAGTTGGTCAGCAACCAAAAAAGGCGATGATAAGGGTGTTAGAGAAACCCCTATTCTTATTTTTGAAGAGGTCGTCATCTGACTCATCTTCACTTCGTTTATCACGCCCCAAGCTACCGCGCACAACATAAGCACAGAAACACTAAGCGCCAATTTATTATTCTTTATAAACGGTATCATTGGCAGATCCATTTGCATAAGAAACCTAGCACATATAAATTTAGCCTATGAATTAAAAAAGTGAATCAAGAGCTCAAGTTTTTCAGATTGTCATGAATAATTTCTTTAAAACTTAACGCCAGTTCACAAAAACCAGCCCTTCCGACCCGCAAGCGATATCCGCCAGTTCGTCTTACCTGTTCTCTTTTTCTCCATGCTTCCTGTTATATCTGTGTACAGATTCACTTGACGAATGATCACTATTCCTAGGCAGCGGAATTTGTTTTAATTGCCAGTCTAAATCGACCAACGGAGCCATGTTTTGTTACACGAGATCTATATTGCAGGCGGATGTTTATGGGGTGTGCAAGAGTTTATGCGCCATTTACCCGGCGTTGTCACCACTGAAGCTGGTAGAGCCAATGGCACCTCAAGCACAACCTCGGGGCAATATGATGGCTACGCAGAATGTGTTCGTACTGAGTTCGATCCTAAATTGCTCTCTGTTGAACAGTTAATGGATTATCTGTTCGAGATTATCGATCCTTATAGCGTTAACCAGCAAGGAGAAGACATCGGTAAGAAGTATCGTACCGGTGTTTACAGCCGAGATGAGCAGCACTTAAATCAAGCCCGCCAGTACATTGCTGCGCGTCCTGACAGCAAGAAAATTGCAGTTGAAGTGATGCTGCTGACCAATTACGTCAAGAGCGATGACGAGCACCAAGATCGATTAACTCGATTTCCAAATGACTACTGTCACATTCCCGTCAATGTGCTGCATAAATATCGTAAGTAGTCAGCAGAGCAACCGCGCGTAAATCAACTGACATTGACGTTATAAGCGACATTACCCTGTTTTAATGATTTAAGATCCAGTAAGTTAGTCTAAGTTGTATAACGCTATTCAAGGATTGAAATGTTTCAACAAGTGGTCGGGATTCTCTTCCCTGTGTTCGCGCTGATTGCCGTTGGCTTTTCCGTTGGTAGATGGCTTAAACCCGACTTTAGGCCGATTAACCGTATAAATATGGATGCGTTCACCCCTGCGTTGGTATTTTCATCGCTGGTCGCTATGCCTCTGGATACTGAGCAAGTGCCGCTTTTAAGCGCTGCCGCCATCGCGGTGCTGTTACCTGGCATCCTCATGCTCCCCGTATGCAAACTCACCAAGCTAAACTATAAAGCTTGGGCGCCTCCACACATGTTTCGTAACAGTGGCAACCTCGCTATCCCGTTGTTCACTTACACTTTCGGAGACAGTGCGCTCGGGTCAGCGGTTTTGCTATTTGTGGTTTCGGCTTGCCTACATATTAGCCTCGGTTTAGCACTCCTCAGTGAAGGTAACCCTTTCAAACAGATCGTAAAGATGCCGATCTTTATCGCGGCAAGCTTAGCGCTAATCCTTAACGTTTCCGATATCGGTGTATGGACACCACTCTATGAAGCGACCTCGTTACTCGGTCAGGCGGCTGTTCCTGTCATGCTGCTTTCGCTTGGAGCACAGATGTGTAACCTCAGGTTGAGCGGCTTAAAAGTGGGAATCTTATGTACGTTGCAATCACTGGCAACCGGTGCAGTCGCTTTCACGGTGATCTATCTATTCATTCCTCTACCGCCGATGCAGCTACAAATGATGGTGCTCTTTACCATGCTACCACCAGCGGTGATGAACTATCTGTTTGCTGAGCGCTTTCAGATAGAGCCAACGAAAGTCGCGTCAATGGTACTGTTCAGTAACTTCTTTAGTGTGCTGACACTGCCAATGTTACTCGGGTTCGCCCTCTCCTTGTGACCACTCTTCAGGGTTGGTGAGCATGGTTTTACCTTTGAACGTTTCAGCACGAATATCTTGAGGGTTGTAGATAGCACAGGATTCCATAGACAAACAACCACAGCCGATACAGCCACCTAGATCATCTTGAAGAGCTTTAAGCTGCTGAATTCTGTGCTCCAAACGCTCTTTCCATCCGGATGCCATCTGCTCCCATTCCTGACGGCTAGGAGCCTGATGCTTAGGCAAATGACCCAGTGACTCCGCAATTTCCTCCAGCGTTAGTCCGACTTCCTGAGCGGCTTTAATCACTGCGATACGCCTCAGTACGCTGCGATGATAGCGACGTTGATTGCCCTGATTTCTCCAACTGAAGATCAATCCCTTTTGCTCATAGAAGTGTAACGCTGAGACTTTGACTTGCGCTCTTTTCGCCACTTCTCCCACACTCATTTCCATATTGCACTCCAAATAAATTAAAATTCGCGCTTTACCTCAAGTTAACTTGAGGTTTTACAGTAGCACTAACTCAGTCAGATTACATAAGGATATTTCGATGAGACTAGTGACGAGAAATAGAACTTTGCCTTACCTTTCAGGGCGCTTTTTTGATGGTATTTCATCCGGTCTTTTCATGATGGCTTTGCCGTGGGTCATGTTAAGCACACCCGACATGGGAACATTCATTGCCTTGGTTGCTCTCACCTGTACCGCAACATCATTTGTCCTCACGCCATTTTTTGCGACCTTAATTGATCGTCACTCACGCAAATTATTGCTGATCCTTGTTCAAGTGGTTCAGTCTCTCACCGCAACCATCGTATTGGTCGCATACCTTATTAATCTCGACTCTCACTGGCTCCTCGCCGGTGCTCAATTGGTGTTTTGGGTCAGTAGCAATTTAGCCTGGTCGACGAACAACGCGTTTACCCAAGAGAACTATCAGCGCCATGAATATGCTTCGATTTCAGGTAAGCAAGAGATTGTAATGCAGGCGACAACCCTTGGTGCTGGTGCATTAGGCGTCGTGTTACTGCAAAGATGGGGAATGGTCGAATTTGCAACGTTTGCCGCCATTGCATCGGCTATCGCTGCTGTGAGTTACATTGTCACACCATATCAACAGCAACTGCGTAGCAACAACCAAAACTCTTTTGTCGAACAGATGAAAGAGAGTCGTACCATCTTTGCTCAACAGCCACACTTCTATGCTTTTCTGCTGATGTCATGCCTTTCTTATCCAATTCTCACTTTCTTAGGAAAACTTGTCCCAATTTGGTTTGCTGAGAATGACATTTCCGGAGACTGGTATGCGGGCTATAACATCGCCTTTGGTTTTGGTTCTTTGCTGACGGGTATATTTGTCAGCAGACTGCTCTCACTCAGCTCACATCAAACGACCATGCAATACTCAATGGCGCTCGTAGCGGCGTCCTTAGTGGGTATGAGCATCGCGACACACCCAATGTACATCCTTATGATGACGTTAGTGTTTGGATTTTTTAATGCCTTAAATCGTATTGCTCGCACTAATTGGATGCATCATACGATTGATGTCAGTCAGCGTGGCAGAGTCGAGGGTGGATTGGTGCTATTCTCCACATCTGTACAAAGTGTCAGTTACATCCTGATTGCGTATTTGGCGCGATACGATATGACTCAATGGGGCTTTGCTATTGCAGCGTTTACTATGTTTTTCGCGGTATTGGTTATGTCTCAACTCAACCGCTCCCGCGCTTTACAAGCTCAAATTGCCAACTGAACCCATATTGTCTCTCTCCAATTAAAAACCAAAGAGGTACACGGAGGTACCTCTTATATTTTCAGCCAATAGCAAATGAGCTACGAGAGTTTAAAGCGAGCGACGATATCACTCAGTGTCTGATTCATATCTGAAATTCTCTGCGCCTCTTCTAATGCTTGTTGTCCATTGGCATCCAACTCACCAACAATGTCATTGATTGCGCTCATATTGCGGCTTAACTCTTGAGTAACGCTACTTTGCTCTTCTGCGGCTGTCGCAATTTGGGTACTGAGGTCGTTTATATCCGTCACAAATTGACTCATCACATCGAGACTTTCTGCCACTTCACCAGCCCCTTGCGCAGTTTGGGCGCACTTCTGTTTGGTCGATTCCATCGAATCCACCACGGATTGGCTGCCACGTAACAAGCTTGCTAGCGCCGCTTCAATTTCTTCAGTACTGGTTTTGGTTCGGCTAGCAAGGTTGCGGACCTCGTCGGCCACCACAGCAAAACCACGCCCCTGCTCCCCTGCGCGTGCCGCCTCAATGGCTGCATTTAGCGCCAGTAAATTGGTCTGTTCAGCGATATCGCCAATCACACCAAGGATGGTATTAATTCCATCCGTCTCGGCCGCCATATTATTTACGTTTCCAGATGCCGTGCTTACGTCTTCGACTAACTCTTGAACATTTTTCTGCGCTTGTGTCACGGTATTCTTAGAAGCGCTACTCGCCTCACTCGCTTTATGAGTCAATTGCGCCGTATTCGCCGCATCCGTTGCCATCGAATCAGCCGTAGAGTTCATTTCCTCAATGGCTGTCACCACTTGTTCTGTCTCTTGAACATGGTTTTGGAGAATAACGCTATTCCTCTGACTCTGATCTTTCATCCGATCGACATTCTCATTGAGATTTTCCGTCATCTGGCGAATCTCTAACATCATAGTCTGGAGGCTACCGATAAACGAATTAACACTTTCCGAGATCTCTCCCAAGTCGTCTTTCGTTTTGACTTCGATGCGCTGAGTGAGATCGCCGTTTCCTTGGCTCAAACCAAGCATGGTCTGTTTCAATACTAAAATGGGTCGGTAAAGAACCTGCATAATTAGCATTGCTAGTATGACACTCACCATGGTTGCTATGGATGCCGTGGCGATCGCGGCTTGTTTCGCCGAAACCAAATCAGAGAAAACAACTTCTTTCTCCAGCCCAGTAACGAAGTACCAACTTTTACCTGCAACATTGATTTTGTGCGAAAAAAATAGTTTTTCGACGGAGTCAATCTGACCTTCAAATACCGCATCATTCACTCCGATTGACTGGCGAGCAACGTTTGCCAACCAAGCGTATTTGTCTGCCTTCTCTCCTGCTTTAACCAGAGAGAGAGAAGAAGCCAGAACGGTATTATCGTGATTAAGAATCATCGCGAATGCACCAGGAATATCGTTGGCACTTTTAACGATTTCGTTGAGAAACCCTAGCTGCATATCGACCGAGATCATGCCACTCAGTGTCTTGCGCACTATCGACACCCAGTAGGTGTCCCCGTCACTGCTTAAATAGGGCTCCGTCATTGCGGCCGTTGGACTTTGTCTTCCGAGCTGATACCAACTTCGAGTTGTAACGTCACCATTGTATTTGTGATTCGGCCACGTGTTTGCTGTCTGGTTCCAGTAGGCATCACCATTGGTAAATGCCACCACAGAACTGTTAAGGTTCATTCCACCCGCTATCAAGTGAGTCAAATCAATGAACTCTTGTTCACTGCCTGTGATGGGTTGATTCGCAAACAACGCCCCAACTTTGTCCAAACCCGCCACTTTTTCATTCAGTTTGCCACCGACCTGCTCAGCTTGAGCTTTGACATACTCCTGATTGCTTCTAGTGATCAGATCAACCAATGTCTCTTTCTGCTTAACGTATGAAACATAGCTCGACACCGTCACAGAAAACACCACCAGTGCGATGATCGATATAAGCAGTAACTTCCTAAATCCTAAATTTCTCATTACAAATTCCTTATTCACTCTATTGCCATAACGACTACAGAGCAGAGCCAATCACTCGAATTTATTATTAAATCTGTAAGTAAATTGTGGTAGGAATATGATAAAGATCCAGCCTAGAACGCGAGTTCATGACGCATGATTGTCATTTCTTGGTTTGACAAGCATAAAATCGCCATCAGGCATAAAAAAAGCAGCCCCTAGAGCTGCTTTCTGCGTAACTCGCTGAGCTTACATATCAAGAGACATGCCTATTTGACTCAATTTGCTTCGGAATTCATCAACGCTAGAGGCTTCATAGGTTGGTGAGCCGTTAAAGTACCTTGGTTTTTCTGGCAGCATTGCATTTTTTAGCGCTTTTTCTTGGTCAAGATCATCATGATAAACCGTAACTCGATTAGGGATGTCTTGTTGGAATCTCGCCATTGTGTTCTCCTTTCATCTGACGTTTAAATCACTATTAAGCGTAGAAAAACCCTTGCCAGAGTCAAAGTGAACTTTTGTTGCACATAACCAATAGTCATTGAAGTAACGCTATGATTAATAAAATGTTATTGGACATTAAACCTCGATCATTATGACTCAAATAAGTCTAATTCTGTGAGCTTTTTCCAACTAATCGCATTGTTCTTTCATAAATCACTCAATACATTACCACGCAACCGAGCTATTGTGTTTGGGAACTAATCCACACCAAGCTGAGAATTGCCGACCATTTTGAAACTGTTTGCCAGAGCCTACTTCACTAATAATTTCAGCAGTCAAAATCGGACCAAAATCAGGGATATTCTTAACTGCCTCATACCTTGGATGTTGTTGGCTCAATCTGGTTATGCTTTGAGTAACTTCATCAATTTCGTCGCTGATATTGATAAAGTTACAGTGCAGTGTTTGCAGTAAGCTTCTCATAACATTAGACAACTGATTCTCAGCTTCTTCAATCGCTAACGGCAAATCACTCCGCAGTGATTTAATAGACAAAGGGAAAACCACTCCGTACTCAACGGCAAGTCCTCTGATCTGGTAACTTGGAAGTGTCCAAAAGTTACTTAGTATTGTCGGTGTGGTGTACTCCATTTCTGAGGACAATAGGGGTGTTTTGGTGAGCTTGCTCTCTGTACAAAGAAAAGAGGCTGACGTTCCAGCCTCTTTTAACGTTTCACACTGTAATTGTATATTTAGCTCTTAACGCTTAGTTTAAGTCACATTCCCTTTCGTCCGAAGATATTGAATTAAAGGCGCATAATCGCCTGCATCAGCTTGGCGTAAGCTCGCAATGTACTCACCCCGCTCTTGGCTTTGTCTATCCAAATCTGTATTGGACCAAACTAAAGGCTTTTGTTTGAGTAGTACCATTCGTATGTAGTCCGTCATTACGCGCGAGTGACGTCCATTGCCGTTAGGAAAAGGGTGAATTTTAACTAACCTGTGCTGTATCCGGGCTGAGAGTTCTAGGCTGTCATAGTGTTCAAACTCAATCCAACATTTGATGTCTTCCAGTAAGTTGTGTAAATCTGGCCGGATATTCAGCGGATCGACACCAATGTTCAACTCTCGGTGACGGTAGCTACCGGCCCATTCCCACACATCACCAAACAAACGTTGATGTAACTCTTCCACAAACGCCATAGAAAGAATGTCATCCATGCTGGTTTTAGGCGTCGTGGCTAACCAACTCAACCCTTGCAGTATGTTGGCATTTTCAAGCTCATTAAGCTCTTCGCGAGTCGAGATGTGATCAAATTTTAGCCCGGCAACATCATCGGCATTTAGTTCGGTTGCGCCCTCTGGTTCAACAAACAGACTCATTGGTATTTCTCCTGCAAGCTGACTTTCCACAAATCTCGGGGGCTGCCCGTTTTAATCTCATTGGCTAATTGAACCAGCGCTTGCTGTTGTTGCTCTGAGGTTAACTGCTGCGCTTCTAAAAACATCGATTGGTGGCTCATGGCCAAACGCTGCTTGGCCAACTCCATAGCGCGCGCTTCTATCATGTCATCAATCGACTGACGCGGAACAATCGCATAAACCAGTTCGGCATCGAGCCCGCTTGCCAGATGTTTAAGTTGTTTGAGTGTGATGGTTTCATCGGCTTCTTTACGCTCCAATATGGAGACTTGATTTCGAGAGAGATTAAGACGTTCACCTAATTGCGCGCCCGACATCCCCAAGGCCTCACGGATACTGCGCACCCAGCCATTTTTCGGCGGTTTAGGCACAGATAAATCGAGCAAAGCGCTGATTTTTGCTTTGACTTGCTTGAGTGCAACGGCATAGACACCGGATTTTTTCATAACTCTGTATCTCCAATTAAATACACTACAAAGCTAATGGTATCTAATTTTGCATACACTATAAAGACTGTTGTATCTTTTTATTGATACGTAGCAAGACTGAGTGTATCGACAAAAAGATACATTACTTATTTAGCTATCTGTTTACTGGACAATGGTCGTGTCAAATTCATCTTGGAAGTGCAAACGTCTTCGGCAGCGCTAGAGTGGGAAGTGAACGGTTTAGGTTGATCTAGATTCTGGGGACAATAGGGGTTGTTTTGGAAAAAACACAATCCAGACTTCTGCTCTGAATGATTTCTGCCCCTTTATTAGTTAGCGTAACCATATATGTTCCTTGTAACAAAGCAAAGCCATCCTTCGATTGACACTCTATCGTTTCAATATCTCAAGTATTTGCTTCCCATCACTGTGCATGCCCTCGTAAGCACCAAAGATACTTGGATATTGCATAGGAACAGCTGTTACAAGTGTCTGAAGCAGCGAGAAGTACAATCCAAAGTTTATGCAATAACTTAGTAGGTATGGAAGTTGAAACTTGGATGCGAAGTAAAGCAATGTACACATCCCGAGAGAAGTTAGTGGTCCCATTGCAAGTGAAATGACTCTCTCTTTAGATGAGCATCTAGAGGATATCTCAGAGTAGCCTACATGCATTGGAACTTTGGTCGATGATATAGATAAGTTACCCCAATTCAACGTCCTGACGTCTGAACCCAACCCTAACACTATTTTCACCGGATACCCTTTAAGTAGCTGTGGTAGTGCATGTCCCAACTCGTGAGCGAGAGTAAGTGCCGGCGTTATCACAACAAGGCCTAAGATAATTCCGATGATTTCAATCATAGCGTGTCCTGTTCATTATTTTCCGTTTGTTTATTGCGCAACCGATGGTAGCAAGTTCTTTTTCTAAACAAAGTGCTGAGAGATAAACGGCAATATGGGGGAGTTAATGAACCTATTTCATGACGAATGACGTTTTGGCATATGAAAAGTTATCTGAAAGCAGGATTAAGGCGGAGCTACTCTAAGAAGGTTATGTCCAGAAACGTGTTACAGGGCCTTAACTCCTAAGTGCCTTAACTACTAAGGGCGACCGATGCGACATTAGCTCACCAAAGCAAGCTGCTAATAATTAGGGGTTACACGGCAGTTGGATCTATGATGCGGTAAATAATTTTCCGGAGATTTTAAGCCGATGATTGATAGAATTAAACTGCTGTTAACTGGGCTACTAACGATCGCCGTTTTGATTATTGATGGCATGTACTTGAATCATGTTTCTGACTCAACTGACATCTATTGATCTTTATTCATATTCTTAAAGCACTTCATTGCATAACAATAAACATGAAATTAAAGTCCTATCCAGTATAAATAAATGGTAAACCAGCAGCCATTACTGGAGGTGCGATTCGTTGCGGAGGGGTAACGATTGGTAGTGGTACAGTGAACATCGGTGATGTATATCAGCCTACGGAAATGTCTGCGTTATCATCTTCATTGTCTTCAATTGAGTCTCAAGCAGCTATTCAAACTAAAGCTCAAAATGCACATTCCTCAGCGAGTGTAACCGAAGTTGGCACTTCGAAAACCGCTCAAATTCCACAAGGTTCAGGTTATTGGCCACCGTATGACTTTACTAAAAGTGAACAACTTGAGCTCGCTAAAGGGTTAGGTGGCATGGGTTCAGCACTTGACTGGGCTGACAATGAATTTGGGGTGTCTGATGCGTTAGTTGATTTGTTGAAAACGGGTCAAGAATGAAGAAGATACAAATCTCAGGAATTATTTTTTTTGCACTTTTTCTTGCCGGCTATTTGGCAATTGGAGCGCCAGCAGAATTAGCACTCCCCTTTCTACCCTTAGAGCTAAGAGTCAGGTTGCTTGGATACCAATCCTACATTGCATTAGCAATTCTTCCTCCTTTACTCTTAGGAGGTATTGGCATAATGACACATCAGTTATGTAATCCACAAAGAGAAGTAACCTCTTATAGTAAGGTATGGCTCAAAGTTGCTTATATATCACTAGCCATAGGTTCACTTGCTTTAGTTTCAAGAGGTTATCTCGGCTACCAAGTAACCAAATCTGGTTATGTAAAGTGTATCCATGAGTCACGAACTTCTTCTAAAAATAGCTGGAGGGTTTATGCAAAAGATTTAAGTTTGTGCAAGTCGTCATCCGGTATAGCTGGTGGTTAAAAGTTGGCTACAAGCATTTAAGGCTTCAAGATACTTGTCCTAATCTGATATAAACGTTCTAGAGCATGGCGAGTGATATAGCTTTTCCCTATAAAATAGATTAGTCATCTCTCGGCTTGACTACAAATGAGATCCATCAGAGTTTGTGTGGGCTCAGTGAAATTGCCAATTTTAGTGTAGATACCGACCTGACCCAGTTGCTGTTGATTCACCCACAACATTTTCAACCCCGCCCGTTCAAAATGCGCTTTCATCTCTGAGGTATAAGGCATGATCGCATTGCTCATTTTGACCAGAGCAACACTTGCCGAGAGAGAATCAAGCTCATACGTCACTCGCGTATCACAAGCCGCAGCGCTAAATAGTTCGGCCCCTTCCTCCGTTAATACATCCCCATGACGAGCGTGATCGGGAGTAACCTTAACCAGCGGATAGTTCACTGCTTTTTCGACAATATTGTCCTGCTCCAGTAAGGGGTGGTCGGGTCTGACATACCAGGCTTCGCGCTCTTGGAATAGAGGGGTAAAACGAACCCGATACTGAGAGTTAATGCCGTTAATTTGATGGCCGACAAACAAGTCAATTTCGTCATTGATCAAGTGGTGTAACATTGACAGACCATTACCAAATTCGACGTGCATCGAGCTGTTTGGAAACTGTCGAGTAAACTCCTCAATCGCCTGCGCCGCAAAGCACTCCCACCAAGCCTCGCCCACACCTAGCTTAACTTTACCACTGCTGCGCATCTTCATATCAGACAACTGATGAATCATCTGAGTGTGCTTCTCTTGTACATCCTGCACATAACCCAAGTAAACTCGCCCATATTCGGTGAGTTCAACCCCTTTCGACTTGCGAATGAACAAGTCTGTACCCAACTGCTGTTCAAGTTTCTTGATTGCTGTTGTGAGTGATGGCTGACTAATAAAGAGCTTATCTGCGGCAGCCTTGATACTCCCCTGGCGGGCCACTTCGTAAAAATAGCGAGACTGTTTATCCATGCTCAACCTCTCCTTAGAATAGAGGTGTCAGAGTAACTTTTGATATTGATTTTTTCTATATCAAAATTCAAATAATCAATTATTTTTGTCGCCAAAAATTCGCTATATTTCCCTCAACAATTCGAATATTAGGGCAACAAAATGGACAAACGTTGGTGGCATAACAGTGTGGTATATCAAATCTATCCACGTAGTTTTTGTGATTCAAATGATGATGGGATCGGTGACCTTCAAGGCATCATCAGTAAACTAGATTACCTGCAAAATCTGGGAATTGACGTGATCTGGCTTTCTCCAGTTTATCAATCTCCGATGGACGACAACGGCTACGATATTTCAGATTATCAGGCAATCGCTCCTGAGTTTGGCACCATGGACGACATGCGAGCACTCATTGAACAAGCCAAACAGCGTGGTATCCGCATTGTAATGGATTTAGTAGTAAACCATACTTCGGATGAACATCCATGGTTTGTCGATGCAAAGCAAAGTGCTGACAGCAAGTATCGCGACTTTTACATTTGGCGAGATGCGAACGCAGACGGCACGCCACCAAGTGATATCGGCTCTATTTTCGGAGGTAGCGCTTGGCAGTGGGACGAGCACAACCAGCAATACTACTTTCACCTATTCTCAAAACGCCAGCCTGACCTTAACTGGGAAAACCCGCTACTTCACGAACACATCTTTGCGATGATGAACTGGTGGATTGACCAAGGTATTGGCGGCTTCCGTCTTGATGTCATCGATCTGATTGGTAAGGAGATCGATAAAGGTATTACAGGGAATGGTGAACGTCTACACCCACTGTTACAACAAATGAATCAAGCCACCTTTGGCAGCAAAGACCTTCTAACGGTGGGAGAAACTTGGGGAGCAACACCTGAAATTGCCAAATTGTACAGTGACCCCGCAAGGCAGGAATTGTCCATGGTGTTCCAGTTTGAGCACATTACACTGACATGGCAAGACGGCGATAAATGGCAACCCATTCCACTCGACCTAAATAGGTTTAAGCAAGTTCTCACCAAATGGCAGGTCGAACTCAACAACCAAGGTTGGAACTCACTGTTTTGGAACAATCATGACTTACCGCGTGTTGTGTCTAAATATGGATGCGACAAACAATACCGAGTTGAATCAGCGAAAATGTTGGCAACCACGCTGCACTTTATGAAAGGGACACCTTATATCTATCAAGGTGAAGAGATTGGCATGACCAATGTAGCCTTCGATACCATCGACCAATATAAAGACATCGAAACGCTCAATTTTTACCAAGTGAAAACCGAATCAGGTACAAGTCACGAGCATATGATGGAGGCAATTCACCAAAATGGTCGTGACAATGCTCGTACACCGATGCAATGGAATAACGACAATCAAGCGGGTTTTACCAACGTAACACCTTGGATTGCAGTCAATCCAAACTATCCGCACATCAACGTAGCAGATGCCCTTGCCAATCATGATTCAATCTTTTATCACTACAAACAGCTAGTATCTTTGCGTAAAACCCACCCTGTCATCGTCTACGGTGATTTCATTCCGCTGCTCGAACAACATCCGCAAGTGTTTGCCTATGAGAGAAAAGATGATCAACAACACTTTGTGGTCGTCAGTAACTTTAGTGCCGAGAGGCTAATCGTCCCATTACCAAGTCACCTGCAAAGTCGCAAGGTAACCACCTTGATTACCAATCGCGCGGCACTTACTGAGTTAGGGAACTCACTCACGTTGAGCCCGTATGAATCTTTTGCCCTAGAGCTATAAAAAAAACACCGGACACGTGTCCGGTGTTGTTCTTTTCAATCATGTCCTTACCAAGACAGTATCTGTTCGACTTGATCAATCGTTGTCTCTGCGGACTGATAATCCACTTGCAGCTCTATAATTCCTTGTTCGTTGGCAACAAACAGTGAAGGAAAGCTGTTGCCACCGATACTACGAGCAAACTCCAGCTCTTGAAGAAACTCTTGGTTAAGCTCTGCTGAGAAAAAATCCACTGCAAATTTTGCCGCATCCAGCCCTATGTTGGCTGCAAGAGAGAGTAGAACCTCATTGTCACTGGGGTTTCTTGCCTCTAGGTAATAAGCGTGTTGAATCGCACTCAACATAGCTTGCTCAGCTCCTTGCTTGCGAGCGGCAAGGACAGCCCGACATGACGGATAGGTAGAACGACGAGGCGTATTCTTTTGCCAGAAATCATAGTTAAACTCTGTACCAAGAAAATCCTCTATTTTCTTCCAATATGAGGCGATTTGGCGTTGCATCTCTTCTGGCATCGGCTGGTCGGAATCCGGTGCCAAACCACCGAGTACGTACTGTATCTCTATCTTGCTTTCGAGCTGTTGCGATACTTTCTGCCACACGGGTTTATATCCCCAACACCATGAGCACATGGGATCATAGACATAATAGAGTTTGTTGTTGGTCGACATATTACCGCTCCTTCGGTGAGCTCTTAGATAGGGTGTTAGAGTGAGACTACACAGCTTGTCTCTCGATTACCACAAATTGGTAAACTGGCTTTGCATTGCACGACTCACTGGCAGCTTTTCTCCTCCAATCACAACCACCATCTTACCGGTAATGACTTTTTTGACCTTTTCAACCGCCGACACATTCACAATCGTTGAACGATGAATCTGCCAAAACTGCTGCGGATCTAACTGCTGCAATAACTCTCTCAGCGAAGTTCTCAACAAGTACTCCACCTTTTTATCGCCCTCTTTGGCAAAAAGAGACACGTACTTGTCCTCAGCTTTAAAAAAGAGGACATCACTCGCTGCGATAAGATGAATGTCGTCCCCTCTGCTGGCACGCAACCAACTCAAATAAGTCGGCTTCGCTTGCTGACTTATCTGCTGAATCTGATCAAGCAGCATCGACATATTGGGCTGTAAAGGTGGTACATTGGTGTTAAGCCTCACTTTAAGCTTGGCGATACATTGCTCTAACCGCTTCTCTGACAAAGGTTTGAGTAAATAATCGACAGCATTAGTCTCAAAAGCCTGTAAAGCATACTCATCGTATGCCGTTACGAAAACAATCTGAGTCTCAGTATCGCTCTTATCCAGTATCTTGGCAGCGGCCATCCCATCAAGCTGAGGCATTTTGATATCAAGAAAGACCACGCTTGGCTTATGCTGTTCAATAAGTTGCAATGCTTCCTGACCATTTTTGGCCAGGCCAACTATCTCTAGTTCCGGCCAGCACTCCCCCAACAGCTTGTTTAAATGATGCCTTAACAATGGTTCATCATCAGCGATAACCGCACTGTGCGTTATGGTATTCATCGTGCTCCCTGCTTAAAGTGTCAATTTATCGATAGGGATCTGAATCACGGCCTTAACCCCTCCGGTTTCAACTTGTCTAATCGACAGGCTAGCCTCATCACCGTACAACGCTTTAACTCGCTCTCGTGTGTTCTCCAGCCCAATGCCATGACCATCTTTAGTCGCAACATTGCCCAAGCCCACTCCGCTATCTGTCACTTCAATGTTGATCATTTGATTTTGCTGCGATATTTCGATCAACACTTCACCGCCTTCCGCTTTGGGCTCAATTCCATGCTGAATAGCATTTTCGACAAGGGGTTGCAGTAACAAAGGCGCTAATGGCAAAGCATGATCGAGCAAGTTATTTATCTGATAACTGAGCCGTTCACCCAAACGAATCTGTTGAATAGCTAAGTAAGCATCAACCAGATTGAGCTCTGCTTCCAACGTCGAATGAGACTGGCGACTGTTGTGCAGCGTTCCTCGCAACAGCTCGGTTAACTTATCCAACATATGCTGAGCAGTTTTTGGATCATGGCTAATCAACGCATTTACATTCGCCAATGTATTGAATAGAAAATGAGGTTCAATTTGACTCTGTAGCTGTCGTAACTGACTTAAAACCAGTGCTTTTTCTTGCTCAGACTGGATGCGTTTCGCGGTTTCTAACTCTTTTTGCGCCAGTAACTTTTGCTCATGAGTATAAAAATAAAAGAAGCAGGTCACGGAGAAGATAAAACCAAGTACCATCACGGGTTTGAGCTGGCTAAGGTCGGCGAATCGATCATAAATGCTTAGCCACCAGTAGGCATTCATCGTACCAAATACCATAGCGCCTGCCAGCGATATCGCGGTTACTACACGATTGGAGAGCTGTGGAAACCACCAGCTAAGCAACAATGATCCAATCACTGAGCTATAGCCATAACCCAGGCTGATCGCCAGATGCTCATTGTAAGGACTCGACCAAATCGACTGAGTAACGAACGCAATAACCGCACAAAAAATCGTTGTGTAGCCAAAACTTTTGATTGCGTTCGAAGCATAAGTGACGGAATTATTCATCAAAACTTCCCTCTCAGGTTAAGAAAAATCATACGCTTATCTAGTAGATTTGCATACAACGAGTCTTGATTTCCTGTCATAAAACGAGCCGCAACTTCCGCGAATAGTGAAGCGCTTCCCGAATCATACATCAGGTACTCGATCCATTGCGTGGCGATGACCCCCTGATCTTGTGGTGAATAGAGTAGATCGAAGGTTGGCGTGAGTTTATCAAACCATAATAGCTGTCGAGTCCAAGGCCAATGGCTCCATCCAGTCGAGTTCATTGACCAGTGAATCATCAGGTTGTGTTGCACTAGATTGGCGTGATTGAGCCCTTGTGCGTAGGAGGATGTTAACGGCGCGAGCATGGCATCACTATTAAGCAATTCCACTCTCTGATAAGCCTCCTGCCAGTCGCTATTGCTCCAGCTACGACTGTCAAACCAATATTCAACGATGACATTATGACCTGTTGCATTAGCCCAATTAAGCCCCAATAACGCTTGATAACCGTCGTTGTACTCTTCAAGCGTCACTGGGCTATTTTGTTCATTTTGACGGTAGCCAAGGTAGTGGTTTTGATAAACAGCCGAGCCATGCAGGGACCAAGCTTCATCCACAACTGTGACCAAAGAGCCCCCTAACACGCCATGGCGAACATCATCGTAATAAGCAAGCATCTGCCATTCGTTATCACCACTCAGCACATATCGCCGAATCCCTACGCCTTGTTGTTCAGAAGCTTGTTCGAGATCACTGCTCTGCTGTTTGGTCCACGAAGAATCGGTGTAGTAGAGACTCCACTCTCCTGCTGAGTCAAAATACGACGCCATTGCAGTGCCTGTCCCCTCTTCAACCTGAATTCCAACAGGGTTACGTCGGTAGGGTTTGAAAAGGTCGAGCGGTCTGTAACCATAGCCGACGCCCCAGTCTAACCTGACTTTACCGATCGTCAGATCCACGGGCTGAGAAAAAAGTTCCATACTGCCCTGCCAAAACAGTTCTTGTGCGATCAATTCACCTTGATAGCTCTGCGTCGAGTCCGAACTGTAAATTTGGCTTCCTTTGGCCGCTAACAATCCCGTCACTCCGTATCCTTCAAATTGGACGTCGACAACGGCATCGATCTCTTCAGTACTCGCTGAATCCGCAGACCCGAGAAGCTTTGAATGTCGATGTTGAGCAGAACTGCCACTTAGAGTCATATCCCAATCAAATTCAAACGGCTGACTGTTTGCCGAACACGCCACCCCTATCAATGCTATAGCCACAACAGATGTTTTCATCTACAACTCCGACAAAGCATTTCGCGTGAGATAAGCAGGGTTATAGTATTTATCGTCTAACTCAAACGGCGTGATCTCTTGATACTCAATCACCGTTTTCTTCGCTGGCTGAATTTGATCGAGAAGCGTCATAGCAACCACGCGCTGTTTACCTTCCCTTTCTCCGGACGTAAACCAAGCCTGTTTGGCCAGTTTACCCGAGTGTAGGTACAGATCCGCTTTGATCGGAAAGTCATCACTCTCATTGAGCCACAGGTCAATTTTGGCGTAGCTTGCGCCTTTAGTTGTCGCCCTTAAGCGCAAATAGTTGACCGAGCGAGCCTGACCTTCGATTTCCATCTGCTCAGGTTTGACAAATGTCGCCTGATAATCCTCACTCCAGGTCAAGGTTGATATATCTCCAACCGACGCTTCTCCAAGCAGTTTTTGCATCGGAGTAATCCGAATGGGTCGACGACTCTTAGGCATCACTAACCAGTAGTTATCTCCCAACATCAACATTTTCTGTCCCGCTTCAACTTGGGATTTAAACAGCACCAACGACTCCCGTTTCTCACGAGTGTATACGTTGTATTCGCGAGTTTTATCTAATTCCCCATTCTCATACAGACTGACCAGAGAAACGACCTTAGCTGAGTCAGAATCCAGCCGATAGTGATCCGCGTTTTTCACCATGGTTTCAACGTCTTTAGCCATTGATGAACTGGCCGACAAGGTGAGTAACAGCGCCATTGTGGCTTTAATCAAAGTATTAAACATAGATAAGGGCCTCCGTAATAGGCTTTTTAACGCCTTTTGATGCGGACAACCAAGCGGCGACGACACAAATAATGAGTACGCCTAGCGCTGTCATTGTCAGAAGTTCTGGCGAGAAATAGATGTTAAGTGGATAGCCTTCGGTTCGCCCCGGTGGGGGTGGCATTTGTACATCAACCACCATAAGCAAACCGCTGACCAGTAAACTCAATACTCCACCAATCATAGAGCCGATCACGGCAAGCAGCGCGGCCTCTCGAACAAAACCAGAAACGATCTCATTGGGATAAGTCCCTAATGCGGATAAGGTGCCGATCTCGCGAGTGCGTTCTGTCACGGACATTGTCATTGTGTTAAACAGAGCAACGAATACAACCAAAGCCATGACCGCGCCCATGATGCCAAAAATTCGGTCATATAGGTCTTTGACTTTGCTGTAGAAAAACGCCCTTTGCTGCCAAGGTGTCACCTCTAGCGGCTGAGCTAAGTTCATTTGAGATAACTGCTGGTTAACCCAAAGCGCCATAGACTCGGTTTGTTTAGTATCAAACAAAAACACCGACAAGGTACTCACTTTGTTGCTGTTCAGCAGTTGCTGCGCAGAATCGATATGAAGATACAACTGACGTTTATCGAGCTCAGGAACGCCGGTTGAATAGATGCCGCGAACTTTATAATCATAGGCATTGAGCGCACCATCACTGGTTGTGGCGAGTAAAGTGACCCAGTCACCGGTTTTGACACTGAGGTTACGCGCCAAATCGATACCAAGCATCACTTCTGGTTCGCTCGGTTCGTACCGAGATGATTGGGTACTCGAAAGCGTTTTACCTTCTCGAACATCAAGAAAGGGACCTTTCATATCGAACTCGCGTTCATTAACGCCAGTGCCAACAAAAATCGTCGATTTGCTGCCATTCGACACTAGGCCTGTAAATTCTACGCGGGGTTGGACTCCACGAACCTTATCACTGGCCAACAAACGAGTGGTTAGAGCCCCTCCATCTGCAATCCCGTTTGCCAGAGGCATATCTTCATCTTGCTCGAAATATCCCGGCTGACTTATGGTGAGATGCCCAGTATCTCTTGCGGTTGATTCCTTAAGTGAATCATAGGTATAGAGGCCAAACCCACCCGCCGATGTCAGAGCAAATATAGCGATAGCAACAATCAATATCGACAGTACGCTACGACGTTTGTTGCGTTGTAGGTTTAGATAAGCGATTCGAATCGAACCAGGGATCAGCTTGCCCATTTGACTGGCTCCTTGTTAACTGTTCCATCAAGCAAATCGATGCTTCGATCGCACTGAATAGCCATGCGTGGGTCGTGAGTGGCGACAATGAATGTGGTGCCTAACTGATGGCCTAGGTTTTTCATCAAATCAATCACGACCGAAGCGGTATGGCTATCCAAGCTTGCGGTTGGCTCGTCGGCTATCACCATTTGCGGCTTATGTACCAGAGCTCTCGCGATCGCAACGCGCTGTTGCTGGCCTCCTGACAAGTTGTCAGGTCTATGGTTGGCAAATTCCGCTAACCCAACTTTTGCGAGAATCGCTTGAGCCTGTTTCTTTTGCTCGGCTTGAGAAAACCCATTGAGCATAAGTGGATAGGCAACATTTTCCCAAGCCGTCATTACTGGGATCAGGTTGAACTTTTGAAACACGAAACCAAGCTGGTGACGACGCATTTGAGCCGCTTTGAGCGGATTTTTGGGATAAGGTTGGCCGGACAACTCGACGATTCCTTGATAATCCATGTCGAGAAGACCAAGGATATTAAGCAAAGTACTTTTGCCTGAACCAGAGGGACCACAGAGTGCAACCATTTCTCCCTTGGCAATCTGACCACTGACTTCGCTCAGTGCGTTCACTTGCTGCTGACCAATGCAATACTGCTTACTGATTTGCTGGAAGTTAATCATAACGCCACCTTAAGCTGCTGAATCAACAAGGGCTTGCGCCTGAAGAGTCAATGGATGTTGCGGCGCTTTTGCTTGCATATCTGATATCCATTGCTGTGCCTGATGCTTATCTTCCGCTCGAAGTGCAGCACGTATTGCGTAGAGATAAACCCAAGAGATTGCATCGTAGTCCTGCTGTTTAAACGACTCGTCAGCAAGCAGTTCAATATATAAGTCGTAGCCTCGTTCGAAGTGATTGAACATATCGGGAAGCGAAGTGAACGTCGCACCTGCAATCGATCTAGCCAGTAATGACTCTGGCAGTCCCTGACGAATCTGTTGCTGTTCAATTGGCGTCGATTGGCTGGCTAATAGATCGAGCCCCTTACTGATCGTCGCAAGCCCCTGCTCCGTGTATTTCATCTTGTTCCACGGCATATAAGCATCACGGCCCATTAATGTCTGGGTACTGCCCAAGTAGACAAGGCTCAGCGGATCAGCACCATGCTCTGCAATCTGCTGCTCTAACTGCTGGTGAACTTGCTCCACTTTGTCTTCGTCACCTTCCGCTGCCAAGTTGTATTCGGCGATGACGGCCTCTGTTGGCGTAGAATACGAGGGAAAGGCTGTGAGTAAGCTACATAGAATGAAGCTAGCGAATGTTACTGTTTTCATCTGACTATTCCTTTGATCGTGTGATGGTCAAAGATTACGCTCAGAGAAAAAAGTATTCAGAGCAATGCGACGAACGGCCATTCAAAGGCGTGAATGGCACAAACACGGATTAAATGGCAAGCGGTTGAGGCCAACCTAGGGTGCAGCAGTGGATTTTAGCCACTATGATCGTTAAAGTAGCGACAAAATAAGAATCACCTCTCTGAATAACAAAAACATGCAGAGAAGGTTAGAGCAAAGAGATAACTCCGATGATCAAAGACGACAAAATTATTGCTGATTTAGCAGAACTTGAAGCTTTCCTTATCGCCGTCGAGAGCGGTGTGTTAGAGCTTAAGAATGCCGCAGGCGTTGCCATGGCAACCAACAACCAGGACGGCCGCCGATTCGTTGCTGTACTAGACGATAAGCACCAACTCATTTTAGGCCGTTGGGTTACAGAAGAAGTGTTCCAAACAGGACAAGATTTGGTGCGCAACGGTCCAAGCCGTAAGCACTAAAACCGCACAGTTAGAAATTAAAACCTGTTCATTGAACAGGTTTTATTTTAATGACAAATTAATATCAGTGTTGTGGTGGTGTACCTTCACCATTCGACATCACTACATCGATCTGAACCAAGGCGTCTTGTTGAATTGCCGCGACACCAACAACCGTTCTTGCGGGTAAATCACCGTCAAAGTAACGAGTATAAACGTCATTCACCGTTTCCAGATCCGCAATATCTCGCAACTGAATGTTCACCTTAACAATATCGTCCATAACATGGTTAACGCTTTCAACGATCGCTTTGATGTTGTTTAAGCATTGCTCTGCTTGCTCTCTCACACCACCAGCAACAATCTGGTTTGATTGCGGATCTACAGGCAACTGCGCAGCGATATGGTTGTAATGCGAGAATGCGACTGTCTGAGTGTACAATGGGCTTAACGGCGCCTTCTCAGTATTGTTTGCACGGATCACAATGCCATGTCGATCTTCGACTTCTTGTGGTGGCGTACCGTCACCATGAGAAACAACAACATCAATCTGAACTAACGCTTGCTGCGGTAGTTCTTTTGCAGCGGCTACCGTACGTGCAGGAACATAAGCGACAGTGCGAGCAATCGCTGAATCTGGGAAGAAAGTGCTGTAGACTTCATTCACTGCGTCTAAGTCAGCCAAGTCTTTTAGATAAATTCCCACTTTTACAATGTCGTCAAACGGTACATCAATACTTTCTAGGATTGCTTTCACGTTTTGTAGACACTGTGCCGCCTGCTCTTTAACGCCACCCGCAACGATCTCACCAGTCTGTGGATTGATTGGTAACTGTGCTGACACATTGTTGTAGTGTGAGAATGCAACTGTCTGTGTGGATAGTGAGTGCACTGGTGCTTGCTCTGTATTTCTCGACAGCTTAATCAACGGGCATGGTTCTTGAGGTGCAGTCCCTTCGCCATTAGAAATTAAAGCGTCCATTTGCACTAGCGCGTCACCTAATGGAAGGGCATCAACTGCAACAACCGTTCTTACTGGTAATAGGTTTTGGAAGAACGTCGCGTACACTTCATCAATAGCAGGAAGATCAGACATATCCTTGAGGAAAACGTGAATTTTTACCACATCATCCATAACATGATTAATGCTCTCTACGATCGCTTTAATATTCTCAAGACATTGCTTCGCCTGCTGCTTAATATCACCAGCGACAATATGACCAGTGTTAGGATCGATCGGTAATTGCGCTGAAATATTGTTGTAGTGAGAAAACGCCACACTCTGTGTTGATAATGGGTTAATTGGAGCCAGTTCAGTATTTCTTGAGACCTTAATAATTCCGCCACTCATTTCGATGCTTATCCTTCTATTAAGATTTATTTATATCTTTATTTTGGTAGGGTTTAGTTTTGTTAAATAAGTGGCGAGATAGTAGAGAAATAAAATAAAAGTCATTGTGACTAAAATCAAATTATGTGGTCACTAGCACAACGATGAATTGTGGATATTTAAGCACGGGCAGACTAAATATCCATCAATTATCAATCAACCATTGAAACCATCCAATGATTTCAATGTAGTTTTGCGGTAATAGTGCATACCTACCCAAGCAAAATCTTCTCAACACTGAAGGATTTCGTTCGTTTCTGATATCGGCCTCACAACATACTCGCCTTTCGACCATAGCAAAGCGGATTTGAGCGCGGTTTCACTCGCCAGAAGTGCATAAAGTTTTGTCGGCCTGTCCCCCCACTAACCAAAAGCTTCTATCACTCATCAAACCCATCATTTTTATTGATATCAATATCATATATAGCTAAGAGTGATGTGAACCCTTCTGCAATTTAGTCATTTTCTATCGACTAGAATGCACTCAAGCGATTCAAATGTGATAAAGATTACATTCACCAGACAAATAACCCAGACACATATCACACATCATGCCGTATCTGTTGCCATTATCTCGCATAGACAAACCTTATTGTTCACATTCAGGGAGGGGGACGTGGCTAATCGTATTAAGCCTAACCCCGATGGTGATACAGGCCTCTGAGTTACCGATTGGCCCATTAACAACGCAAGATATTGAAAATCAGCAAAAGCAGCGTTTAGAGCAGCTTGAGCAGAACACTCAGTCGCTTCAGGAACTTGTCCCAACGCCTAGCCTGCCTCAGCCCAAACCAATAGAGAGCAGCCAGTGTATCGAGATTAATACCATCGTTTTCGAAGGCAATACCATTTACGACCGCCACACACTGACGGATATCAGTGGCTTTCAGTCAGGCTGTATCGGACTCAATACCATCAATGAGTACCTGCGTAATATTTCTAATCATTATATGCAGGCAGGCTATGTCACATCGCGTGCGTTTATGACTCCCCAAGATCTCTCTGGCGGGGTTTTACAGCTAGTCATACTGGAAGGAAAAGTAGAGAAAGTCCTGTTTAACGGTCAGGAGTCTGGCGCGTTAGATATGGCACTACCCGATAGTTCGGGCAAGGTACTCAACCTAAGGGATATAGAACAAGGTCTGGATCAGGTCAACCGCTTGTCTCGATACAATGCACAAATCAAACTTCTTCCTTCAGCCCAGCAGGGTTACTCAATTGTTGATATTCAGTCTGCTCCACACAAGTTAGGCTCCGTAGACGCTGGCTTCAACAACAGCGGCCAGAAATCCACCGGAGAGCAGCAGATTTCACTTAGCGTAACGGCAGACAACCTATTCAAACGCCTTGACCAGTGGAGCCTTACTGCAACCAAAAGCGCGGCCTATATCGATTCAAAAGACTCCGAAAGCCTCTATCTTGGCGTTGACATCCCTTACGGTTATTGGAATGTCGGTTTTCGCACCTCATACAGCACCTATCACACCACCTTTACTAATCAGGGCTTCACGTTTGATTCATCGGGTCAAACCAATAGCCATGATCTCGACATTAAATGGTTGTTGTTCAGAGACAGCGTCAGCAAGTCTTCACTTAGAGCCAGCGTTAAACACCGCCGAGAAAAAAACTACATTTTGGGCTCTCTTGTCGAAGCCAGTTCAAGAAATCTCTCTTCTGCTGGATTAAGTTGGCAACACAGTACCCGTCTGGCAGGCGGTTTTTTGAGTGTAGCTCCGAAAATGGCTATCGGGACGGACTGGTTTGGTGGAGAAGAAACCCTATCAAGTGATCCGGCGCTAGCCAACGCTGAATTTGTAAAAGGCTCCCTGACAGCAAGCTACACCTACCCTATCGCCCCTTCTCTAACGATGACCAGTACCCTGTTTGGTCAATGGAGCAACGACACTCTATATGGCGCTGAACGTATCAGCATTGGTGGCGAATACTCGGTCAGAGGCTTTAAAGGAACTTCCCTCTCCGGTGATGAAGGCTATTACTGGCGCAATGATTTGACTTATCGAATCGGTCAGTGGCCGTACATCGGACAAATCACTACTGTGCTGGCTTTAGACACAGGCACCATCGTTGAAGACAACCGAGACCAATATGAAGGCGGTTCGCTGCTTGGCACCAGTTGGTCATTAAACTCGCAGGCTAAATACGCTTCAAGCTCACTCGCTATAGGTGTTCCGATTGAAGCCCCGTCACGACTCAATGCCGATGATTACGTGGTCTATTACCGCGTAGATGTCTCAATATAAATTTGGCAGGTAGATTATGGATAAGCGTGTAACCCAAGGCAGTGTGTGGCTGACATACACATTATGTGGTGTTCTAACCATTCATCCGGCTCTTGCCAATGTCGTGATTGATGGCAACTCGGCGAATACCAGCAAAACTCAGGCGGGTAACGGCGTTGTGGTGGTCAATATCGCCACCCCGAACAACAAAGGACTGTCTCACAACAAATACCAAAAGTTCGATGTTGACTCTCAAGGACTAATTCTCAATAACTCGACCCAACAACTCAGTCAGTCTCAGCTTGGCGGGCTACTGCAAAATAACCCCAATCTCAAAGGCCGTGCTGCCGACGTAATTTTAAATGAAGTCACAGGGGCAAACCGCAGTCAGCTTGAAGGCTACACAGAAGTATTCGGCCAACAAGCCAATGTCATCTTGGCCAACCCATACGGCATAACCTGTGACGGGTGTGGTTTTATTAATACCCCTCGAGTGACGTTATCGACAGGGGCTCCAGAGCTAAATAATGGTCAGTTGACTGGCTTTGATGTTTCCGAAGGGAGTGTGACGATTGAAGGGCTGGGGCTAGATGCCACCAACCAAACCTATTTCGATATTATCAGTCGTACTGCCGAGATAAATGCCAATATACATGCCAACGATCTATCTGTAATCACGGGCCATAACAAGGTCCGTTACCAGAGCAATCAAGTAACTGAAAAAACCTCAACATCGACGAGTAAGCCAGCACTCGCCATTGACTCGTCCGCTATTGGAGGAATGTACGCAGGGCGTATCTCTTTGGTCGCGACTGAAGATGGTGTAGGCGTGAACCTAGGTAATCTTGTCTCGAATGTCGGAAACATTGTGTTAACAGCCGATGGCAAAGTGCAGCTTGCGTCAGCTCAGAGTGCAAAGAATATCGACATTACGAGTAGCCAAGAAGTGGCGTTAACCAACCAGCAAGTGGCGCAAGAGCAGCTCAAGGTTCGCGCCGATAACCTAGTATTGAATCAAACAACAGTCACGGCTGGGGATTTGGTTGAGTTAACAGTGGACGAGAGTGTCACGGCGCAAAACAGCAAGTTATTCAGTGGTATCAAGAACAATAACCAAACCAATGCGAATGCTGAACTTAACATTAAAGCTAACCAAATTTCTCTACAAGACAGCAAAGTCGCCTCTCAAGGCGACGTATCAGGCCAGGTTACCTCATTATCACTGGACTCAAACAGTGAAATTACGGCGAGTGATATTGTACTCACAGACGCTGAAACCATTGAAAATGACGGAGAGATTAACGCAAGCGCTGCGGTAGAGGTTGATGCAGAACAGCTAACTTTAGCCGGCTCTGGCGCACTGACTGCAGATTCTATTCAGATAGAGGTGAACTCTGCAAACCTTGATAGTCAGATTACCTCCAATTTACTATCTGTGAAGGCGCAATCGACGTTAGACATTGGGCAAGAGGCCAACCTTCAATCGACGGGTAATACCACACTCAATGCTCAGAGTCTGACTCAAAAAGGCCAACTTACCAGCAATGGTACAATTACACTTGATGCGAATACGCTAACGCATGAGGGCGAAACGAGTGCCAATCAAATAGCAGTCAACGCAGAGTCGTTAGAGCAAAGTGGTCAATTAATCGCTGAACAAGACATTTCAATTAGCGTTAAAAGTGCAACTTTATCGGGTCAGACCCAAGCTAAACAAGCCTTTAGAGTAACCGGTGAGGCAATTAATGTTACGGGGACAGTGGAAGCAACAAAGCTCGATCTAGCCTCCACATCAAGCGTTAATATAGATTCTACAGCGCAAGTAAGTGCCATTGATCAGTTATCAATTGATACTAGTGATTTGTCGAACAAAGGCAGCACCCACTCGGGTGGTACGCTTTCTATCGATGCTACTAACCTTGAGCAGCAAGGGTCTCTAACCAGTGTCGGTGACCTGCAAATCAACACGACAAGTTTAGACATACAGAGCGATATCGAAACGCAGGGTAACCTCAACATAACGGCCTCATCTGTCACCAACAAAGCTCAAGCGATTGTAGGGCAAGACTTAAATTTGTCTGCTCAAAGTTTATCAAATAATGGAACTTTGACGGCTAGTGGTGACACTTCTATTTTCTTAACCAACAACTTTACTCATAGTTCGTCAGGGACGATTTCGGGGGAAAATGTCACCCTTTCTGCAGCCGACGTTGATAACTCAGGCACGCTTCAGGCGTTAGACAGCCTTAATTTGACGGTGAGCTCATTGGTCAATAAAGGTGGGTTAATTGCTCTTGCGGATTTAACCACAGTGGTAACAAATGCGATTAATAACCAAGGACTGATCTATGCGGGCAACAATGCAAACCTATACTCCAATACGCTGCACAATACATCAGATGTTGTGGTTGGACATGATTTATTAATTGCCAAAAATGCAGCAAAACAGAAGAGTTCTAGCGTCACGAATAGCTCTGGCACTATCGAGTCATTGGGCGGTGATATTGGCATTTACACTAATACGCTTACCAATAAACGAACGACATTAGATATCAGTAATACGTCTACCACTGACAAACGTGCGGAATATGGTCCGAAATATAACGCGACAGATAGTAAGCATAGGCCTGATATAGAATATAGCGAGCGGTGTAATGAGAGTAATAGTGGTGACAGTGTGTATTGCCACGATGTTTATACTGTTGTATCTGGTGATACGTTTACTGTATCTGTTTTAAAAGAGGGGCTTCAGCTTAATAGTGCTAGTGCGTCTGCTCGAATTATTGCCAAAAATGACTTGGCAATTCAAGCGACAAATGTTTTGAACAAAGCAAGTCAGATGGCTGCAAACAACATAAACATTAACGCAAGTACTTTGACCAACCAAGGCTATGAGTTCTCTGAATATACAACATATTATGACTATTCGATTGAACAAGATGGCTGCGCAAGTAATTCGGGATGTAGTTATTGGGTTAATAACATTATGTTCGATCGAACCAACACTCGCAAAGTCAAAACAGGCTCTTCAGGCCAGCTTAATTCTTCTATCACTGCCAGCAACAATTTAACGCTTAACGTTGCTAACAAAGTCAATAACTCCACGCTTAAGGCAAACGCCACCGCTGTTCAGCCAACGAAATCTGCGTCCAAATTAAAGGCGACATCATCGGCATCGGTCACGGGACCGACTATCACGTTTGCAAACATAAATGATATTGCCTTTCCGGATTTCGTGTTCCCGACTTCGCCAAATGGGTTATTTATTCTCTCACCTGACCCGAAAGGTAAGTACCTTATTGAAACTAACCCGCTATTAACCAATATGGGCAACTTCTTAGGGTCCGATTATTTTATGAGTCGTGTGGGCTTCAACCCAGAGGCCGATGTTAAGTTCTTAGGTGATGCATTATATGATTCACGCATCATTAGCCAAGCCATTTTTGAGCAAACGGGTCAACAGTACTTAAATGCTTCGGTAGGAAGCCAATTAGACCAAATGCAACAACTGATAGACGCTGCAGCATCTCAGAAAGCATCACTCAACCTGACAGCGGGCATTGCACTTTCTTCTTCTCAAGTCGCAAGTTTGACTCAAGATATCCTTTGGTACGAAGAAATTGAAGTCAACGGCCAGAAAGTGCTAGCACCTAAACTTTACCTAGCGCAGGCAACCATCGATAACTTGAGCATCGGCGCTCAAATTGCAGGTTCTAATGTCACTATCGATGCTGGCGATCTAACCAATAGCGGCCACTTGTCAGCAGATTCAAGTCTTAGTGTAAACAGCTCAAACAGCATCACCAATATTGGTGGCACTATTGCTAGTGGCGGAGATGTCTCGTTAACTGCCGAGAAAGATATCATCAACCTAAGTGGTGATATTGAAGGCCACGATGTCTCACTTGAAGCAACCAATGGCAGCATTATTAATGAGACCCGAGTGACAACCAGCACAGCTTCTCTGAGCAACAACCGTGGCACGTTCACGGATGTTGGTCAGACTGCTGCCATTACCTCAACGGGCAACTTGGCTCTGAAAGCGGGTAAGAACATTGAAAACCATGCGGCTGATATTAAAGCCAATGGAGACGCCAACTTAAATGCTGGGCACGACATCACTGTTAGCTCGAAAGAAGAAACTCATGGCTACGACGTCACCGCGCGAGGATGGCGAGCAGGAGAAAGTGAAACTACTCAAATTGGCGCGAATGTTACAACGGGTGGAAACCTAACGATGAGTGCGGATCAAAATATTGCCGTCACTGCGAGCCAAGTGAAATCAAGCGAGAACCTTAGCTTGGCAGCGGGCAATGACATTACCGTTCAAACCGCGCTTAATAAACAATCAGATCATACCTATCGCTCAAATTATACTGAAATCAATCGTAGTGAGCAGCACCAAGGGTCGATGCTTGAGGGCAAGAATGTCTCTATGCAGGCTCAAAACGATATTACGTTATCAGGGAGTACGGTTTCAGCGGAGCAAACTGCAAATCTTAAAGCCAAGGGTGATGTCAACATTATTGCCGTTAATGATAGCGAGTACCACTACGACAAAACTGTTTCGAAGAAGTCTTTTGGTCGCAGTAAAACCACCATCAATGAAACTTATCAAGAGCAGGTGAAAGGCAGTGCGATTACGGCTGGTAATGACATTAGCATTAAAGCGCAAAACTTAGATTCAGCGATTACTGCGGGTGGCGATAGTAACATCAATGTTATTGGTTCTTCTCTGAATGCTGGCGGTGAAGTGAATTTATCTGCCGATGGTGATGTGACCATGGCTGCTCAAACTTACAAAGAATTTGAACGACGTGAAACCATCAAGAAAGGCTTTGCCGGGCTAAGTGGCAGTAACCAAGGCAGCCTTGATGACGCCACTTTGCTTAACAGCAGCTACTTGATTAACTCGGGCAACACCACGGTTATCGCAGGCAAAGATATTGGTCTAATTGCCAGTGAAGTAGCCAGTGGTGGCAGCGTAAGCCTTGAAGCGGTCAATGATGTGCTTATTGCGGCCGGGGAAGTATTAAAGCAGAGTCAAGAGTGGGATGAGAAAACCAAGTTCCTAAGTGGCGGTAACCTGTTTGAGATGGAGAAAAAACGTGAAGGTCAGCAAAGCTCTACTGCTCAGTCGAGTGTGATTCAATCAGGCGGAAACCTCTCGGTCAATGGGGGTTCAGTGACCGTTATTGGTTCTGAGCTTCAAGCTGATAAGAATATAGACTTAACCGCCGATACAGGCGATGTCTCCATTCTTGCGGCGAAAGAAAATACTCGTTCGTTCAGCAGTGAAGAAAAACTGTCAGTCAGTTTGGGGGATGGGTTTGATGGAGTAAATGTTGAAGACGGTCAAGTTAAGATATCGCTTGGTGAGGCGACCTACGATAAAGTCAAACAGCAAAGTGATTCACTAAGCCATAAAGGGAGTGTGATTGCAGCAGGTGATAATCTGTCAATGGATGCTGAGTCGTCTATTTTGGTCGAGGGCTCTACTCTGGTCGCAGATAGCAACCAAGACCAGTCTGGTGATTTAACGCTTGCCGCAAAAGAGAACGTGACCATTATCGAGGCGGTAGACGCGCTCAGTGAACAACGTGAAGAAATTCATGGTAAAGCGGAAGCGAGCTTGGTTGTTCAGCACCAAGCTGTGGAGGTCGCAAAAGCGGCGCAAGCGCTCCAAAAATCAACGAAGAAACTTAAACAAGCTGAGCAAGACTATAAACAGTATAAGAAAGGTTTGGATTCTCTAGAGTCGACACTCCGCACCTTAGAACAAGAGTTCGCGGACAAAAAACCAGGCGTTACGTTTGAAGATATCGAAGAGCTCAATGACCTAATCAGCGAAGTGAAAAGCGATGAAGCGTGGTATGTCGCAGGCGTAGCGCTGGCTGCTGAAGATGTCGTTTCAAAAACTACCTTGCTGGTTCAGCAAACGGCAGCCGCAGCGCAAAGCTCGGGCACCTATGGCTTCAATGCAGGCCTTCATTTAGATATTGAAGCAAGCCAAACCGAGTCTAGCTCTCAAACGACCACCTCAGTGGGATCTGCGCTAAGTGGGCAAAATATCAAGATAAGCGCTGGTAATAACACGGGCAATCAACTGAATATCCAAGGCTCTGAGCTTACGGCTAACGATACCCTGTCTCTCGCTGCCAATGAGGTGAATATCACCGCTTCTCAAGATACTCACAGCAGTAAGTCTGAAACTCAATCTGGTAAGATTGGTGCATCGATGACGGTGTATGGTGCCTCATCGGGCATTAACCTCAATGCAAGCGTCAACCGAAACCAAAGCACATCCGCGTCAACCACGCATAACAACAGTCAATTAAGCGCAGACAATATCCGTATTACCTCTGCGCAAGACACCAACATTAAAGGGGCAACGGTTAATGCCGGAGAGAGCTTGACGCTAGACGTGGGTGGTGACTTGAATATCGCTTCAGTACAAGACCGCTATAGTTCGAGTCATAAAGGTCAAGGTATTAGTGGTGGTATTTCGATGTCTGGCGGCGGTGTATCGGACGGAAAAGGTGCGGCCCCTGAAGGTTTGGCTAAAGATGTTACTAATATGGGAGATGTTACTGGTGGCAATGGTGGCTTCAATGCATCTAATGGACGAACAAGCAGCAAGCAAACGGTTGTAACCAGCTTAACGTCAAATGGTAGCTTAGATATCAATGTTGGTGGCAACACAGATATTAAAGGGGCGACCATTGCAGCGCTGGATGAGGAAGGCAAAGACAGTGGCAAACTTAACTTAACCACAGATTCATTGAGCTATGCTGACCTTTCTAATACTCGCTACAGTCAAGACCAAAGCTTAGGCCTTAATAGTAGTGTCGGTATCAATAATGGTGAGCTGGATTCAACCAATAACTCAACGTCCCTTCAATACAAAAACACGTCTGGTTACGACAAGAGCAAGACGTTGGCAACCATCAGCCAAGGTAACTTAAACATTGGGGATTTAGAGTCTTCCGACGACACGTCTCGTCTCAACCGCGATATCGATCAAACTGAAAAGGATTTGTTCACGGTTGACCGTAAGCAGGGGGATATAGATGTTACAGTAGATCACCGTCTGTTGACCGAAGATGGCAGGAAGGCTATTGCGGAGGATGTTAAGCGGACACATTTGGCTGGGAATGCAATTGCTGATGTTGTCAGTGATGAATCGGTTGAAGTATCAGACACCTTCGAACATATGGATGTACTGCAAAAAGAGTTAGACATCCAAAAGAAGATAGCGTTAGAAAACCCAGGAGCAGCTCAAATCCTGAACAACCTTGATTTAGCGAATGCAGAGGCGAAACAGTATGCCACAGAGGTTTACTTACAAACCTATGCAGATGTGATGGGGATTACTATTGATGAAGCACGTGTTGTGGCGTTTGAAGGTGGAGCTAAAGGTAATCATCTGGTTCAAAACGGAAAGACCACAGTCGAGATAAATGATGCTGAGACGACCAATGGTTCTGATGCTACTAACACCATAGTACATGAAGGAACCCATGCAGCTATTAACCAAGGGCGAATTGGGGACAAAGGAGAGTTTGAAGAGCAGTATGCAGGTCTGGTTGGTAACTATGCAGAGGATTCCTTTAAGTTTGTTTTGGAAAATTATGGGCTTGGTGAATATAAGTCTGGTGATGTAAACCAACATATCGGCAATGACAGTTCGCCATTGATCTGGTTAAACAATATCAACTCGGCCATTCAACACAATACACCGGGAGTAACTGTTGACAATCGGTTCTTGAGTAAACGTGAATACGAGCTAGCTAATACGCTAGCAGCTGAGAGCAATGGAAAATATACAGCGGAAGAAATTCGTAATGCAATGCGTCATACCAAAGCTCAGGAAAGTGAGAAGTATGATTCAGGTGTTTCTCCCTACTTTGCAGATACATCTAAAGTAGACGATAAGAGTTTCGTTGATAACAGTGAGGGTAAATTGATCGTAGCACAAGACGGAACAGGAAAAGGTCGTTACATTGTTCAGGATATAGAGTCGATTCCTTTAGACGAGTCAGCGAAGCAGTATTTGTTGGATCAAGATCTAGGCTATAGCTTCTTTAAAGTTCCAGAAACAAAGGCGGTTGAGATTGACTTCCTAACAGGCAAACCGCTCAATTCCCAGAATGGTACATACCAAGTATCACACACCATTGATGGTAAATCCTACATGGTAGATTATCACTCATGTGCTACTCCAGAGTGTGTGGCGACTAATAGTAATATGGTGCAAAATGCTGCCAGCGATGCGTTCATAGATGCGACTAGTGCCAAAGCGTTGGATGATGCTAGTGATTTAGCTACGAAAGCAAGTTTGGTGACACCTGCAGGTCCACTTATGTATACAGCACAAGGCATTAGTACAGCCGCGAGTTATTCCAGCGCAGGAATTAAAGGTGAGCTTACCAAGCAAATTGCTGAAGAAGGTACGACAGCATTATTTGGTCTAATTATTAAAGACTTAGTAGCTCCAGGAAAGGCAGAAAAAGTTGAAGCCTTGCTAGATAATCTAGATGTGTCTAAGAAAGTTAATGAGACAATCCCTGAAGACAAAGAGATAAAAACCGCAATAAATGAGTATTTAGAAGATGACCAGAATAAGTAAGTTAATATGGCCTAGAAAATGTATGAGTACAGCAGTAAGAATTACATTGATCAGCCTGATTGTTATCACATGGATAAGCACAATAGTCTTTAGCATTAATACTATTAATGAAGTTTCTGCGCCTCAACTAATTTCTGTATATCTGATATTCCTAATTTGGTGTTTTCTAAACAATAGAACTATGCCGATAGGAGCGATATTAGTCAGATATGAAGAGGGTAGTGAAGGAACACAATTCAACAGATTTATCAGCTTTGTAATTTGTGTTGTTGTTCTCTTCTACTGCCTATTCCAACCGTTGATCTAGTAATTCGAGGCTACCACAAGATCTATCAAACGATGAAAGGCTTCAAATCCAATCTTCCGATAAAAGTTCATCGTAACAAGGACAGGCACTGAAGTACGGAATTGGGGCGACTTACAGGCTTAGAGCCGAATGTGTTACCGAGCTTACAATAGCGAGGTTAGGCTGAACATCTGTGTCAACAGTACCGACTAGATTAGCGCTTTTGAATCCGCTCAACCAAAGAAAAGGGCAAAGCGATGCTCTGCCCTGATTAAAGAATTAGTTTCGAGAATTACTTGGGTAAAATGACTTGGTCAATAACGTGAATGACACCGTTGCTAGCTTTGACGTCAGTCGCAACCACATTGGCATTGTCAACCATGACGTTACCGTCCACCACTTTGATCATCACATCTTGTCCTTGCACAGTGGTTGCTTTGTCCAATTTGACAACATCAGCCGCCATTACCTTTCCTGCAACAACATGGTAAGTAAGCACTGCGACCAACTTATCTTTGTTCTCTGGTAGAAGTAACGATTCCACTGTGCCTTCTGGCAACTTAGCAAAGGCTTCATCCGTTGGTGCAAAGACGGTGAATGGGCCATCGCTCTTTAACGTGTCGACCAAGCCAGCTGCTTTGACTGCCGCGACAAGCGTAGTGAATGAGCCGTTTTCGACCGCTACATCAACAATGTCCGCTTTCATACCATGGTTGTGTGCTTGTGCTGGCAACATAAACGTGAATAACGCGATTAAAGCTACCGTAAGTGAAATTGTATATTTAAACATGAGTCCATCCTTTAAGTGAGGAGCTATGCTCCATTTAGCTGTTGTCTTGCTCACTAATGTCTACGCAACGGATTTGTAAACAGATCATTTTTATAAATCTCAACCGCTAATACTCTAAACAACAGTTTTCACTCAACTTATGACCTATACTAGAAATGAAACTTGGT